>DATCFH010000105.1:0-4667 GCA_036509625.1 Verrucomicrobiia bacterium | reverse complement strand
GACAAAGGCAAAAGCGAAACGTCGGTGACGATGAAATTTCATCCGCGCGTCGCGCCGTTCAAGGCGGGAATTTTTCCGTTGCTCAAAAACAAGCCGGAACTTGTAAAGAAAGCACATGAAGTCCGCGAATTGCTGCGTCCTTGGATGAACGTTTTTTACGACGAGGGCGGTTCCATCGGCAAACGCTACGCGCGTCAGGACGAAATCGGCACGCCGTTTTGCGTGACGATTGATTTTGACACGCTCGGCGAAAAACCGGAGTTGCTCGACACGGTGACGATTCGTCATCGCGACGACAGCCAGCAGGAACGCGTAAAAATTTCTGAACTATTGCCGTTTTTATTGTCAAAGATTCGTTGATGACCGAGAACGCCAAAACGCCGGAAGTGAAGAAGCTCGCGCCGACGCTGTATTTAATCGTTGGCATTAAAATCATAAAGGGCGTTCTGCTTCTGCTCGTGGCACTGGGCGTGTATTCGCTGGCGGGCCGTGATTTGCAGGATCTGTTCGACCGCTTTTTGCGCTGGGTGCATCTCGATCCCGAAGGCCGGTTTTTCACCGCCGTCGGCGAACGGCTCGACTCGCTTACCTCGGCCAACGTGAAGAAAGCCGCGCTCGTGCCGTTGCTCTATGGATTATTTTTGATCGTCGGCGGCACCGGTCTCGGGTTGCGCGCCAAGTGGGCCATCTGGCTGGCGATTGGCGAATCCGCCTTTTTCATTCCGATTGAAATTTACGAACTCGTTCGCCACAGCGTGCCCTACTCGGAGACGCATCACGCGATGTTTGCACATCCCAAAATCGGCCTCGCCGTCCTGCTCACCGTGAATATTTTCATCGTCTGGTATCTCTACAAAAACCGGATCCGCTTGTTCCGGCATCATCATTGAATTTTACGACCGCGCTGCCGTTTGAAGTTTCGGAATTTGAAAATCTGTTACGCAAGCCGAACGCGCGGTTTTTCAGGCGAAAAATTTTGCGGCGGACGAAATGGTCTTGCCCAGCCTCGGCGACCGTTTGTTTCGCGGAACGCGACCACGGCGAATTTCAACCCGCGCGCGCGCAGGAAATCCAGCGGCGACGCGAAGGTTGCCTTGCTTTGGAAATGACCGGAGCCGAGCGTTTTGACTTCGGCGTGCCGGACGATTTTGTCGCGAGCGTGCAGGCATTTTGCCATTCGCCATGATTTTATTACGATTATTTGCTTGCGACAGTTGCGGGCATGGCTTAAAAAAGCGTATCTTAAGAATTAGCCAGACGACCGTTTTGATGCACATCACAAATCAGCCCCAACCAGAAAGGGTCGCTTGAGTCGCCCTTTTTCCCCGCGTAACCATTCCGCCGCCTCGCAAATGCGCGTCAACGGCAAGATTCGCGCCCGCGAAGTGCGCGTGATCGGACCCGACGGCAACCAGCTCGGCGTTTTCCCGCTGAACGAGGCGTTGAACCTCGCGCGCCAGCACGGCGTGGACCTCGTGGAAATTTCCGCGAACGCCGTGCCGCCCGTCTGCCGCATCATCGAGATCGGCAAATTTCGCTACGAACTGGCCAAGAAGGAAAAAGATTCGCGCAAACATCAACACGCCTCGACCGTCAAAGAAGTGCAATTGAGCCCGCGCATTGATCCGCATGATCTCGGCATCAAATTGATGCACGCGATTGATTTTCTCTGCGAAGACATGAAGGTGAAAGTCGCCTTGAAATTTCGTGGTCGCGAAATGGCGCACACCGAAGTCGGCTTCGAGGTCATCAATAAATTCATCGCCGAAATCGCACCGTTCGGCCATCCCGATTTCATGCCCAAGCTCGTCGGCCGCGCCATCAACCTGATGATCAGCCCGCATCCGCGCGGCAAACGCGCCAAAAATCCGCGCGGGGAAAAAGGTGAAGCGGACGAATCCAGTGAAGCTGCGGAAGCGCCAAAAAAATCTCATTCCGAAAAACCGTCCGCGCCGGAAAAAAAGAAAGTTGCCGTCGCCGAAGAACCGGCGTCCGGCGGTTTGCAAAATCCGTTTGCCGGTTTGGAAATCAAGTAGCCGTTGGGATTTGCCAGCCCCGAACCAGATCGGGAAAACGGCAATCGTCACAGACGGCATTCGAGTGTTCGCAAAAATCGCGGACAATCTGCATCAAGCCCTGCTGCTGCGCCGCGCCTTTCAAAACGCGCGCATGGGAAGTTCCGAGCAGCCGTTGCCGCGCAAGTTTCAGAACCGAATTGTCTTCCGCCATCGGCCACGCAAAAAATCTGCGCTCAATTTCGCGCCGCAATTTTTCATTACCACCTTCGCGCGCGCGAATCCACAACCATGGCAAAATCACATTGGCCGCCAAGTCCGTGACGCGCGCTTCGCCCAATAACGGCTGCGGCTTTGTCATGCGTGCGGATTTGAACGTCCAATGCCACGACCAGAATTCATCGCGCTCGATTTGAAAGATTTCGTGAAGTGATTCCAAAAGTTTTTTATCGGGAATTTCCGCCGCGCACCAATTTTCAATTTTTGCCACCAGATTTTTCGACGCGAGCCAGTGCGCCGCCAGCGCGAGCCGTCTTTGCGGATTATTTGCGGGGCGCAAACCGTGAAGTTTCCAAGTCACGCGCGGCAAAATGCACGCTTCAAATTCATCGCGGTCGCGCCACCAAACATCCCACGCGCGGCGCAGAAAGGTGTCGGAACTTTTTTGCGCGCGCGTCAAATCGTCGGGCAAAAGTCCGCTGACGCCGAGCAAGCGCGCCTGGATTTCAAACGTAGAATTTGCGCCACGCGTCCATTGTAATTTTGTTTCCGCGAGATTTTGCATCGGCCAGACGTTGTTTTTGTAGCCAAGCGCCCGGAAAAGATTTTCCCACAACGCCTGTTCCCAGCCGGAATTTTTTGCGCGTGCCAGAATTGCGTCCGCCTTGTTTTGAAAACGCACTTTGGCGGCGGCGTTCAGCAATTCCGCAAGCTGCGATTCAGAAAGTTCACGCAACGGCGCGGAACATTTGCCGCGCAATTTTTCCGGCAAGCCAGATTCATTTTCCAGCGCCAGCGCGAGTTCGGCGAGCGGTGCGTCGAGGAAGCTTTTCAGCGCCAGCGTGGGGAATGAAGGTGTTCGAGCCGAACCGGAGTTCGGCGTTCCGTCCCAGATGACGTGTAAAACGACATTTTTGAAACTGGGGTTTTTATCGTGGCCATGCGCGTGCCAGCCGCCGGGTTGCAGGTCAATTTCCACGTCGCCGCAAATGGGCTTTTCATTTTCAAACTGCAAAACTGCGCCGCGAAAATCCGGGCCGCCTTCCACGCTTATGAAACCGGGATGGAGGACACGAACCGTTTTGCCGTCGGCGGTTTTTAATTTGTCGCGGTGGAGACGCTGGTGTTGCCAGACGGCTTGCAACAGTTTTTCCGGCGGCGCGGAATCGCCGTCGCGCAGGCCATTGACGGCGCGGCAGCGTTCGCGCCAGACGGCGTAAAAAATTTCGGCGCGCGTGTTCATGGCGCAGTTTTTTGCGCGGCGGGCAGCGAAGTCAATTTATTTAGCGCGCAACCAAATGGGTTTTCGCCGGTTTAACGGTGGCATCGCCAAAATTTTTGTTAGCTGTCGTCGGGTTTTTCCGGCTACACTGACGCTGGATTTTTTGCGGTTCAAGCAGTGATGATTCAAGTTTCCAATTTGACGAAGCGCTACGCGGGCGGACGCACGGCGGTGGACGACATTTCGTTCACGGTCACGCGCGGCGAAATCGTCGGCTTGCTCGGCCCGAATGGCGCGGGCAAAAGCACGACGATGCGCGTGCTTTCCGGCTTCATGCCGGCGACGGGCGGCACGGTCAAAGTCGCGGGCTTCGATGTTTTTCATGATGCGGACGAAACGCGGCGGCGCATCGGTTATATGCCGGAAAATAATCCGCTCCATCCCGAAATGCGCGTGCGTGAATACTTAAAATTCCGCGCGCGGTTGAAAGGTCTCGGCTGGAAAAAATCGCGCGAGCGCGTGGCGACGGTAATGGAGCAATGCGGATTGACGGATGTTGGGCGGCGCATTATCGGCCAACTTTCCAAAGGCTACAAACAACGCGTCGGCTTGGCAGACGCGCTGGTGCATGAGCCGGAGCTAATTATTTTGGACGAGCCGACAATTGGCTTGGATCCACAGCAGATTCGTTCGGTTCGCGCTTTAATTAAAAGTCTCGCGGGCAAGCACACGGTTTTGATTTCGACGCACATTTTGCCGGAAGTGGAAATGATGTGCGGGCGCGTTTTGATTATGTTTGACGGGCGCGTGCTGGCGTCGGACACGCCGGAAAATTTGCAGCGCCGCATGGCGGGCGGCAGTCAGATTATCGCGGAAATCGCCGCGCCGTTTGAGGCGTTGCGGGCGGTCTGTGAAAATTTGCCGGAAGTGGCGCATTTCAATATTTCGGCGGGCGAAGGTGATTTTTTTCGCTGCGCGCTGACGCCACGCGACGGCGAGGATTTGCGGCCGCTGATTTTTAATCTGGCGCGCGTGAACGGCTGGGCGTTGCGCGAACTGACGCGCAGCCGGCATTCGCTGGAGGACATTTACATGCAGGTCACGAAGCCAACGACGGAGGCGGTCGAATGAGAATTTTCTGGACGCTGCTGCGGCGGGAATTGTCGTCGTTTTTTCTGTCGCTGACGGGTTACGTCATCATCGCGGCGGTC
>DATCFH010000104.1:0-3716 GCA_036509625.1 Verrucomicrobiia bacterium | reverse complement strand
AACACGCATCCGCAGAGCCGGATTCATTATCGAATCGCCGCGTGGCTCGTAGGCGCGCAAGTGCGCATCAGCCACGAATACGACCGCTTCAACTGGCTCGACCGCTGGCTCGTCACCGGCACGTTGCCGCAGGATTACACGCGCCATTCGATTGAAAATAATTTCGATGTGCTGCCGCTCATCGGCGCGCAAAAAAAACTTCCGGCGCATGAAATGGAATTTTTCCTCACGCCGTCAGAAGAAAGATTCGCCGACGACTTTTTGGTGAAACACAAACTGTTTGGCCAAAAAATTCTGGGCATCCACGTCGGTTCTGGTGGCACGAAAAATCTGCCGTTGAAACGCTGGCCGGTGAAAAATTACGCTGGCCTCGTGCGACAACTGAACAAAGAACGTCCTGACATCCGCATTTTGCTTTTTGGCGGACCGGAAGAAACGAAGAATCACGAAATCGTTCTGGCGCAAGCGAACCATGAGTTGACGCGGGAAGCGAAAACGAGGAATTTGCGAGAGACGGCGGCATTGATGAAGCGTTGCAGTGCATTTTTGAGCGTGGACACGGCGCTGATGCACATCGCGGCGGCAGTTAAAGTTCCAAATCAAATCGTCATCGAAGCACCGACGTTGAACGTGACAAACTGGCCGCTCGGAAATAATTTTACGCTCGTGAAAAATCCCGTGGTGAACGGACGCGGACTGGATTTTTACCGTTACGACGGCGGCGACATCAAGGGCACGCGCGCGGAATTGCTCGCGTGCATGGAGTCGGTGAAAGTCGCGGATGTGTTCACGACGGTGACGAAACTGATTTGAAAATTATTTTCGATTTGCGATATGCGATTTACGCGCCGTTTTGAAATTGCGCTCGTAAATCGGGAATCGTAAATCAAAGTGTAAAGCCTGCCGCCTTTGCGTCGTTGGCGAACATCTTCACAGTATCGAGCGAGAGTTCGCCCAAATCCATGCCGGACATTTTCAGCGCCTTCGCCAAAATATCGTGCGTTGCCGTGACGATGTGGCAACCGCAATCGTTCGCCTGAAAAATATTCAGCACTTCACGCACGCTGGCCCACAGCAGTTCCGCTTGCGGCAAATCTTTCAAAATCGTTTTGCTGTCGGTCATAATGTGAATCGGGTCAACGCCCGTATCCGCAATGCGTCCGGCAAAAACGGAAACGACAGCGGGAACTTTTGGATTCAACGCGTTGGTCACGCCTTCGACTTGCGCCAAAGTTAAAATCGCCGTGACATTTAATTTCACGCCTTCGCTCGCCAGTTCCTTGATCAGCGGCAAGGAAGATTCGTTGCGCGTGTTCGTGATGGGAATTTTGACGTAAACATTTTTTCCCCAGCCGTTGATCTTCAAACCCTGACGTTTCATCTCGGAAAATTCGTCGGAGAAAACTTCGAGCGACAACGGCTTGACCGTGATGGTTTGCAGCACATCGCGCGCGAACGCCTCGAAATCCGTGAGTCCCGCCTTGCGCATCAGCGTCGGATTCGTCGTCAACCCTTGGATGAGCGGATTGGCATTGAGTTCCAACATCCCTTTTTTATCCGCGCCGTCGGCGAAAATTTTTACCGACAAATCTTTGAGTGTTCGCTGCATAAAATTATTTATTCGTTTGGGACAGAATAATGTCAGCCGCCTCGCCCAGATTGCGAGCGGAAAAATCAGGTTTTTGTTTCAACTGTTCAACATAGTTGCCCTCGATAAAAACCGTCCGGCAGCCCGCCGCTTGGCCGCAATCCACATCGCGCCAGCGGTCGCCGACCATCCAGCTTTGCGTGAGGTCAATATTCAATTCTTTCGCCGCGCGCAAAAGCATTCCCGGCTTCGGCTTGCGACAATCACAGTCCGACGCGCCGCGACCTGGATGAAAACAAATCTCGATGCGATCCAACTCGATGACTTTTTGCATCTGCGCGTTCATCGCTTCCACCAGTTCGCGCGGGACGATGCCGCGTCCGACATCCGGCTGATTTGTAGCAACGACGAGCAGAAAACCCGCCGCTTTCAATTTTACACACGCTTCGGGAACGCCGGGCAAAATTTCAAAATCGCCCATGCTCATCGGTGGAAACGGCAAGCCATCACGCGTGATGGAACGGTTGATGACGCCGTCGCGATCGAGAAAAACAGCGCGTCGCAAGTTCACTTCGTTGATTCCCATTTCGTCTGCGCGACTTTGAGTTTCGGATGCGACACCAGCAAGTGCCACACGATTCCCTGAAACGCCTCGCTGTGCGGCGTGACGTGCGTTGGATTTACCGTCGGGACAATCACGCAAGCCGTGGCTTCTTTCGCCGTGTAACCGCCGTCGCGACCAACAATGCCAACAACGGAAGCACCGACTGTTTTTGCAACTTGAATTGCGCTCACGAGATTCGGGCTGACATTTTTTTCAAGGTTGCCGCCGCCGACGGAAAAAATTAGCAGGCCGTCTTTCGCATTGATACGACTGCCTTTTAACCATTCTGAAAAAACCGTCGCCCAGCCTTCGTCGTTCGTGCGCGCGGTGAGTTCGGAAACATTGTCCGTTGGCGCGTAAGCTTCAAAGCCGCAGATTTTGCGAAAATCATTCACGGCGTGGCCGGCGTTGCCTGCGCTGCCGCCGACACCAAGAATAAATAATCTTCCGCAGCGCTCGCGAATCGCAGCCAGTTCGTCCGCGCATTTTTCAATGGCGTCCGCGTCAAGCTGCGCGGTGACCTGCTGAACTTCGGCGAGAAATTGTTTGGTGAAACTCATGGTGATTTTGATTGTAACAATGTTTCCAATTCCGCCAAGCCCGCAGGCGAACCCATTTCGTAAAAGCGTTCCGGCACTTCATAACCGGCAAGCTGTTTTTCGCGGACGAGTTTGCCCATGACTTCGGCCAAATCAAAAACCTGATCGGCGGCATACGCAGCGAACACGGATGACTTGAACAGGCTCAAGCCGTAATCAATGTGCCGCATCTCCGGCAGCTTTTGTTTTTTGTCATAAATTTTGATTTCACCATCAGCAAAAACTACGTTGCTGGCATCGTATTTTCCTTCGTTACGATAAACGGTCATCAGGCCAAGCTTGCCGCTGCGATGAAAAAATTCCGCAACCGGCGCGTAGGGAATCGGCAAATACGAATCGCCGTAGAGGATGAAAAATTCCTCGCCCAGCTTGGGCAACGCGCGCTTGATCGCGCCACCGGTGCCGAGCAATTTTTCGCCATCAAAGGAATACTCCAGCTTGATGCCGTAAGCTTCATCGCCGAATTCGCGCTGAATCATCTCGCCGAGAAAGCCGATGCACAGCACGGCGCGGCGGACGCCCTGCGCGTGGAGCATTTCCAGTTGATGCGCGAGAATGGGCCGGCCCGCGACGGGCACGAGCGACTTGGGAATTTTTTCCGTGATGGGCCGCAACCGCGTGGCAAGTCCACCGGCCAAAATCGCAACGGAAATTTCCAACGGCGCACTCACGAGGTGACGAGTTTCGTTCCCTCGAAATCGAAACGGAAGCGCACTTCCTTCAAGCCCGCCGTGCGCATGGCGTGACGCAGCTTGGCCTTGTCCTCCGCGTAAAACATCAGGAAGCCACCGCCGCCCGCGCCGATGAGCTTGCCGCCGAGCGCGCCGCTGGCCAGCGCGAGGTCATACCATTCGTTGATCTTGGGATTGCTCATGCCGCCGCTGCGCTGTTTCTTGCGCTGCCAATGCACATCCATCAGCCGCGC
>DATCFH010000103.1:0-19480 GCA_036509625.1 Verrucomicrobiia bacterium | reverse complement strand
TCCACGATGAATTCCACCGTGCCGGCATTGGTGTAACGCGCGGCCTCGGCGATACGGATGGCCGCTTTGCCAATTTTATCGCGCAACTTCTTAAATTTATATTCCAGCAACGGCGACGGCGATTCTTCAATCAACTTTTGATTGCGACGCTGCACCGAACAATCGCGTTCGCCGAGATGAATGATTTTTCCTTTCGTATCGCCAAGAATTTGAATTTCGATGTGGTGCGGATTCTCGATGAACTTTTCAATATAGACGCCAGAGTTGCCAAAGCATTTTTCCGCCTCGGTGCGCGCGGTGTGATAACCTTTGACCAAAGAAATATCGTTATGCGCAATTCGCATTCCGCGTCCACCGCCGCCCGCCACGGCCTTAATCATCACCGGATAGCCAATTTTTTTGGCGATAACCAACGCGTCCTTCTCGTTTTCAACCGTGCCTTCGGATCCTGGCGGAATTTCCACGCCCGCCTTTTTGGCGAGCGCGCGGCTGACTGCTTTATCTTCCAGCGCACTCATCGCGCGCGGACTTGGGCCGATAAATCGAATGTTGCAGCTCTCGCAAACTTCCGCGAAATGCGCGTTCTCCGACAAAAATCCGTAGCCCGGATGAATCGCATCCACGTCGGCAATTTCTGCTGCGCTAATAATACGATCAATTCGCAAATAGCTTTCTGAAGAAGCCGCCTTGCCGATGCAAATAGCTTCGTCAGCCATCTGGACGTGCATCGAGTTCGCGTCAACCTCGGAATACACCGCGACCGTGCGGATGTTCATTTCCTTGCACGCGCGGATGATGCGGACGGCGATTTCTCCGCGATTGGCGACCAATACTTTTTCGAACATGGTAAGTGCGGTTGAAAAACCGTTTAAGTCGGACGAACTTTGAACATTGGCTGACCAAATTCGACTGGCTTGCCATTTTCAACCTGAATTTGAGTGATTACACCTTTAACTTCGGCCTTAATCTCGTTCATCACCTTCATTGCTTCAATGATGGCAACAACCGTGTCGGCGTTCACCTCGGTGCCAACTTCCACATAAGAAGCTGATTCCGGTGAAGGTGAACGATAAAAAGTTCCAATCATCGGCGATTTAATGTCAATTTCACCAGAATTTGCCGTTGCAATCACGACAGGCGCGGCGACGGGTGAGGCGGAAGTTGTCATTGGCATTGAAATCATGGGAGATGATTCATCCGTTTGAATCGCCGGGGAATATCCATTTAGACCTCGTTTCAGGCGAAGTTTTGAATCTTTTTCTTCCAGTTCAAACTCCGTGATGGAGTTTTTCTTCATCAAATCAATGATGGCTTTTATATCTTTGAGTTCCACAATGCGTTTTCGTTAAAGTGTTTTTGAAAATGTAAAAATACAGTTTTAAGACCAAAAAACAGACTGCAATTTAAGCCTCTGCCAAAAGACAGAGGCCATATTTCCTAAAGTGTATTTCTTGCTGCCAGAAGGTCAAGTCTGAAATTCAAAATAATAAGTGGTGATTTTATTCAAAAAAACACTTTATTTTGATTCGTTAACGTAAACTGATGCCTCAAGTCCTAAAATATAGGATTTAACCCCAAATCCACAGATTTGTCCTCGGCAAACCGAAGCAATTAACGACTTATGGCGAAATTCTTCGCGCGCGTGGATGTTGGAAAGGTGAATCTCAATTGTCGGCACACCCACTGCCGAAATAGCGTCGTGAATGGCCACGCTAGTATGTGTGTAAGCCGCCGCATTGATTACAATGGCCTGAAATTTTCCTTTGGCTTCTTGAATCCAGCCGACCAGATCACCTTCAAGGTTTGATTGTCGAAAATCTATTTCCACCTTCAATTCCGTCGCGCGGGCACGAACTTCCTTTTCAATGTCTGCCAAAGTCAGGCGGCCATAAATCTCCGGCTCGCGTGTGCCGAGCAAGTTTAGGTTTGGGCCGTTCAGGAACAGAATTTTCATGGTTGATAGCGTATTAAAACATCTATTATTTGTCTAATTCAATTATATCTTGTCTGATCAGGCATCCCAATAACGTAAAAGCCGTCCAAGCCAGTGCTGGGATGTAGAGTCCAAATTCACCAAAGCCCTGCGCGAACCAACCGAACAGTCCGGCGGCGATGGCAAAGCTCAAGATGTCGCTACGATGCCACAGTTTTTTACCCACCGTTAGCAGTGCGAGAAAAATCCATGAGGCATAAGTCAGTCCACCGACAATCCCAGAATCGGAAAATTGTTCCAGATAATCATTGTGCGTCAATCGCGCCATTTCAGCCTCTGGTGATTTAATCTGCGCGTAAGGCCGTTGAAAAGTTCCTGGTCCGGTGCCGAAAACGGGTTGCGCGGCGGTGGTTTGCACGGCGGCTCGCCAATAATCAAACCGTGCGCCAACGCTCGTGGCGCCGGCGGAAAAATAATTGTGGAAGCGAACGGCAAAAATTCCGAGGCCGAGGATTAGCACGAACGCAACCGTCGCCAGTTTTATTTTCTTGGGCCAATCCAGCCGCCGCAGAAAAATTCCGGCGAGCGCAAGGCCGATGAGCCAGCCAAGTTTTGATCCGCTCCAGAACAAGGCCGCACTGCCGAGAAAAATGGTCAGTGCAATCGCGGCAAAACGGAGGAACGGCTTCAATTTTTTTGTTGCGCCAAACGCAAGCGCGAGCGATAGCGGCCAGAGCAATAAAATAATTCCAGCTAGCGCATTTGGATAAACGAGCGTGCCAGCGACGCGACCTTTTTTGAACTTTTCAAGGATGGCGGGATTGGCCGCGTCCATGCCGTTGGTGGTGATGATGACGCCGCCGGTTTTCATGTCCGCGATGGTTTCTGGCGGAAAATTTGTCCAGCCGCTCCGTTCACCCTCGACGAGCGTTTGATAGTTTTGTGGAAATTCAAAAACGTGCTGGTCAATGCCGCGCACGAGGCAAAAGGCAAATGCGGCCAGTAATCCGGGCAGCAGCCAGCGCCACAAATTGTCGCGGGCAAAAATCAGCGCGCCCAAAAAATAACACGCCACGCAGCCGAAAAATTGCCAGAGCGTCGCGGCGGTCAAATCGGCGTCCACAGTTTGCGTGGCGGAAATGAATTGCCAGCCCAGCCAGATAATCGGCAATAGCCACAGCCATTTTGTTTGTATCCACGAAATTCTTTTTTGAAAAACTAAAATCGCACCGATGGCTGCGAGTGGCAATAAAACCCAATTAGCCCAATGCAGCGGCCATGGTTCGTTCAGAAATTCCGACGCGGTTGTGGGCGCGGAAATTTTGTGGTCGAGGATGACGGGGTTGCCAAATTTCCAGAGGCAGAGACCGAGGAAAAGTCCGAACGCGAGCGCGTAAAGTTTCGTCGCGGTGAGATTTTTCATCGTGTCAGAGCTGCAATTTCAGCAGGCCAACTTCGAGCGCGAGGGCTTCCTGCACGTTGGTATGAAGCAGCCGCTGGGTTTGTTCCAGCACCGACAAATTTTCCTGCGCCTGACGCGGGCTGATGCGTTTGGCGACTTCATCTGCACCCGCGATTTGCGGCAGGTGCAACAATTCTTCACCGGCGGCGAGCGTCCAAAACCAGACATCGCGCAGCCACCATTGCAGCAACAATAAAACTTCCGCGCGCTGGCGGCGGTATTCCGCCTCGATGCCGGCTTTCAATTCTTCTTCCCATTTTTCGCGCAAATCTTTTTCCGCGTCGCTGTATTTTTCCAGCGGCGAACGTGCCGATAACGCTTCATTCACGCGGGCGCGAAGTGCGTTGAGATGTTGCAACAATGAATCAAGCAGGCGATAGCGGCCAAACAAACTTTTCTGTTCGCCGGCGGCGGCGGAACTGAATTGTTGCAGCCAGACGGATTGCTCGGCGGAAAGTTTGCGCGCAGTTTCAGCGGAGAAATTCAGGCGCAAACAGCGTGATAAAATCGTTTCTAAAATCCGCGAAGGTTCGGTCGTAAGCAAAATTAAAACGGATTTCGGCGGCGGTTCTTCCAGCGTTTTGAGAAAGGCATTGGCCGCCTGCGCGTTCAGCCGGTCGGCACCGGAAATGATGGCGATTTTGTAACCGGCCTCGGTGGGTTTGAGCTGAATCTCGCGCGTGAGTTCGCGCGTCTGATCAACGGAAATAATGCGGGACTTCGATTCTGCACGCGCCCAATGAATGTCCGCGTGCGCATCGTTCTCGATTTTTTTGCAGTTCAAACAGTCGTCGCAACAGTCGGTGGCGACGCCGTTGGTTTTGATTGGATTCTGGCAGTTCAAGGTTTTCGCCAGCGTGCGCGCGAGCGTTTCGAGTTCTTCAAGCTGATGGCCGGTGAACAAATACGCGTGGCCGAGGCGACCGCGCGCCAGCGAGCGTTGCAATAATTGAACGCCCTGCGATGATTCGGAAAATTTTGTGAAAGCCATTGCGATTTTTTGAAAGTGTGGTTGGTGGCCGGCGGTTGCCTTCCGGCGCAAATCCGCACTTTAGCACGATGAATACAAGCGATTCTGCCCACCCGACCAATTGCCGTCAAGTCGTCGTTTCGCGCCCCAGCAAACCAGCCGGTTTGTTTTTGCGAAGAAAAATCTAAAACAGCTTGAGTCCGCATTTGGCTTCCGCACAATTGGCGCGTGTTCAAATTTGCGGGAATCATTTTTGGCGGAATGCTGTTGCTCCTCGCGGGCTGCACGAGTGTTTATCAAGGCTCGGAAGCGCAGCCGCCGCCGCTGGAATGGTCGTTGACCAACGACGTTGTTCAGCCCGCGCCGTCAAAAAAAAATCCGCCGAAGAATCTGCCGTCGCGCGCGGCCGTCAAAACTATTCCTGCGCCAGCCATTCATCCGATTCCGTCGCCACAAAAGATTTCTCCGCCGGCGTCCATTTTGACGTGGACTTCGCTTGAGCGCTGGGCGACGGAAAACAAACTTGCCGCGCCGCGCAAAGTGCCCGATTCGCCGGTCGTCAGTTACGCCGTCAATTCGCCGCGTGGTAAAATGATTTTGGAAATTGGCAGTCGTGAGGCGACTTGGAACGGTTTGGAAATGCACCTCGGTTTCGCGCCCGAAATCATTGACGATCAGATTTTCGTCCACGGCCTTGACCTGCAAAAAAATCTGGAGCCGCTGCTGCTCGACGCGCCGCTCGCATCTGGCACGAACCGCGTCATCGTGATTGACCCCGGCCACGGTGGCGCGAATGTCGGCACGCACAGTTTGACGGACGGACGGTTTGAAAAGGAATTTACGCTCGACTGGGCGCGACGACTCCAATCGCTGCTGGCCACGAATGGCTGGAAAGTTTTTCTCACGCGCACGAACGATTCCGACGTTTCACTTTCCAATCGCGTTGCGTTTGCGGAATTGCATCACGCGGATTTGTTCGTCAGCCTGCATTTTAATTCCGCCGCGCCGGATAGAAATCAGAACGGTCTGGAAACGTATTGCCTGACGCCGACCGGAATGCCCTCGACGCTCACGCGCGGTTACAGCGATTTGTGGAGCGACCATTATCCGAACAACGCCTTCGACGTGGAAAATTTGCAATTCGCCGTCCGCCTGCACGCGGCGGTTTTGCGCGCGAGCGGCGAGGAAGATCGCGGCGTCCGGCGCGCACGATTTATGGGTGTGCTGCTGGGGCAAAGGCGTCCGGCAATTTTGATGGAAGGCGGCTATCTTTCAAATGCACACGAAGCGGAAAAAATTGAAAGTGCCGGGTTCCGTGAGAAACTGGCGGAAGCGGTTGCGAACGCACTTAAATGAAAAAAGAGAAACACATTTTGGTCACCGGCGGCGCTGGATTTATCGGCGCGCACTTGGTGGAACGTTTGTTGAAAGATGGCAAAAGCGTTGTCGTCATTGACGATTTATCTACCGGCAGCCGGGACAATTTGCGCGCGGTGGCGCAAAATAAGAATTTTCGTTTTATTCAAACCAAGATTTCCGCCTATACCGAACTGCCGGAAATTGCGGCGGATGCGGAATTTATTTTTCACCTCGCTGCGACCGTTGGCGTGGAACTCGTGGTCAAATCTGCGTTGCACGTTCTTGAAGCGAGTTTCAATGAGACGCAGATTTTGCTGCGCGCGGCGGCGAAAAATTCCACGCCGATTTTATTCACTTCCACCTCGGAAGTTTATGGCAAGAGCGCGAAGCCGGAGTTTAGCGAGGACGACGATTTGCTCATCGGGCCGCCCGGACAATCGCGCTGGAGCTACGCGTGCTCGAAGCTCACGGACGAATTTCTCGCGCTCGCCTACGCGCGCGAACGCAATCTGCCCGTGACCATCGCGCGGTTGTTTAACACGGTTGGACCAAGGCAAACCGGACGTTACGGCATGGTTTTGCCGCGCTTTATTTCCGCCGCAAAAAACAACGAGCCGCTGAAAGTTTTTGGCGACGGCGCGCAATCGCGTTGTTTTTGCCTTGTCCACGATGTCGTGGAAGCATTGGTGCGATTGCAGCAAAGTGGCGCGGCGCGGGGCGAGATTTTTAACATCGGCAGCACGGAAGAAATTTCCATTCTCGAATTGGCGAAGCTCGTTGTCGCCACGCTCGGCTCGAAATCCGCGATTGAACTGATTCCTTACGATCAGGCTTACGCGCCGGGCTTTGACGATATGCGCCGCCGCAAACCGCTGGTGGAAAAACTGGAACGCTGCGTGAACTTCAAGCCGCAGACGACGCTCCGCGAAATCATCCGGCTGACGGCGGGGTGAAAATAAAGCCCGTTCAGGCGTAACGGATGAACGAGGTATAAACTTCCGGCGGAATGTCGAGCAGGCTGAAATCTTTCGCCGAGACGAACAAAAGTGATTGTTTGCCTTTGCCCAGCAGCGCGTGTTCGGAATTGAAGATTTGATGTTCCAGCGTGCAGAATTTGCGGTTGTATTCGGCGATGCGGATTTTCACCGTGATGGTGTCAAACTCGCGGGCTTCACGAATAAATTTGTGCTCGAAGGTGCGGGTCAGAATGTAGAACGTCGTCGTTTTCAGATCGAAATTCGGCATTGTGGCGTTGAAGAATAATTCGCGCGTTTTGCCCACGAACATTGGATACATCCCGAAATAGACATTGCCCACGGAATTGGTGTCGGCATAAGTGGCGAGCATCGAATAGACGAACCATTTGCCCTCGAAGTGGCCGGCGAGGGCGTGAGCGTCCGCCGGAGCTTTGACTTCCGAATTCGTCACGGCGGCGGTCGCGTGGGTCAGCGCGCGGATGGCGGGAATTTCTGCCGCCGCCTCGATGACTTCGCCGGCTTTTTCCGTGACCACGCGCAGGAGGTCGGTATTGAACACGAGCCAGATGCCGTAAATCAGCGGCAGCAGCGAACCTAAAAAAAGCAGCGAGGTCTGGCTGTTGAGATAACCAAAAGCAAAAATCACGGTGGACATGCTGGCCATGGAGAACATTCGGATTTGCGGCAACGGCTGCTGCGAGTTCGGCACAAAGCAGCGGGCGATTGCCAGTGCCGCGTAACCGACAAAAAATGAGGCGTAGGCGACCATGAAATATTCCAGTTCCAACTTGGCAAAAATTCCGACCAGTGTGACGACACCGATCAGCATGAAGCTGGGAATCGGCGAGCCAATCATTTGTTTGGGAACGAGCGACACGAGCATGTTCTGGCTTTTTTCCACATTGCTGCCGAGAAACCATTTGAGCGCGATGTAGCCGCTGTCCAGCGTGGTCAGCACGCAAATCGAAAGGAACGAAAAATACGCCAGCGGCATCCAGCCAGCGGTGGATGAGTGGTTGATGAAATAACGCGTGATCAAGTCGTGCGCATATTTGAAACCGTCCAGCGCGACATTGGCGGGCAGCGGCGCATTTTCCGTGTTCATCACCCACAACGCCAAACAGCCGTGGAATAGCAACATCAGAAAGAAGATGCCGCCGCCGAAAAAATAACTTAAACGGATGGAAGAATTTTCGCGATGAATCTGAATGGCGCGTTGCCAATGTTGGAGATCCAACCACGGTCCCACCAACAAGCCCACCGTCAGCGGAATCGCATAACCATAGATTGTCGGGCCAGTCCATTCTTTGGGAAACGGCGCGGTCCAAATAATGTTCGCCGGTAGAAACGGTTGCAAGCCGCATAGGATAATTCCGACGCAAACGAGCAGCAGCAGACCGAGCAGGGCATGGCTGTATTTGATTTTGTTGATTCCAAATTCTTCACCAAACAAACAGCCCGCCGCGAGAATGACAAAAACAATCAGGCACAGGTAGATAGCAAAGAGGCCGCCGGACGCGAGTTGCAGCGGCACGAACAAATAACGCGCCAACGCAAATACGGTGAGCGTCAGCGCCAAAATTTGATAGAGATAAAAAATCAGCCGGAATGGTTTGGCAAATTTATCAAAGAAAATTGCCAGCGATTCCCGTCCGCCGTCGTGCCGCTTGGCTACAATTTGCGTGAGAAAACCAAACAGCATCAGACCCAACGCGTTCGGAATGGCGAACAGCAGCAAGCCTTGCAGGCCGAACATGAAAGTCATCTGCACACTGAAAAAAAGTCCCAGCCCCCACATCCAGGCGAGTGCCACGGAGTTGCCCCAAACCAATGCGTTCAACCAGCGAAAATTCATAATGGCAGAGAAAAATGAATGCGTTTTGAGCCGACACACCGGCTCGTGTTTTGATTTTTATTTAGCGGTCAAAGCCGATTAGTCACGTCAGCCCAAGCTACTAGTTTGAGCGGGTTGGTCAGCCATTGCAATTTCATTATGGCAACTAAAAATTATTTCACCCGCAACAATTTCAACGCCAGCTTAAAATCATCCGGCAGCGGGGCGGAAAATTTCAGCGGCTTTTGCGTGCGCGGATGCACGAAAGATAATTCCTTCGCGTGCAGCAACACGCGCGGCGCAGCGTAGTTTGCGAGTTCTTTCAGCCGCTTATTTTTCGTCGAACCGTAAGTTTCATCGCCCACGACGGGATGGCCGAGGTGCTGGAAATGCACGCGAATCTGATGCGTGCGGCCGGTGTGAATCTGCACCTCGACGTAGGTGGCGCACTTCAATTTCTCCAGCACGCGGTAACTCGTGTGCGCGGCGCGACCATCGGAATCGTCATGCACCGCCATGCGTTTGCGATGCGTGGGGTGGCGCGCGATGGCGGCATGAATCTCGCCCGCGTCACGCGGAACTTCGCCACAGACGATGACGTGATAAACTTTTTTTACAACGCGATTGGCAAATTGTTCCGAGAGCGCGATGTGCGTCTCGTCATTTTTCGCAACGACCAGACAACCGCTGGTTTCCTTGTCGAGCCGATGAACAATGCCCGGTCGCGCCACGCCACCGATGCCGCTCAACGAACCTTTGCAATGGTGTAAAAGCGCATTAACGAGCGTGTGTTCCTCGTGGCCGGCGGCGGGATGCACGACGAGTCCGGCGGGTTTGTTGACGACGAGCAGCGATTTGTCCTCGAACAAAATATCGAGCGGAATTTCTTCCGGCTGCGCGGCAGCGGGTTTTGGTTCGGGAAAATGAATCTCAATTTTTTCGCCCGCGCGCGGCGCGTGCGTGGGCTTGACGGTTTTTCCATCAACGCGAATGTGGCCTTGTTCGATGAGACGTTGCATCGCGCCGCGCGAGACGGCGGGAAATTTTGCGCGCAAAAAAATGTCGAGCCGCTCGGACGGAAGCGATTGTTCGACGGTGAAATTTTCGGTTCTGGAATTCATTCAAAAGTGTCGCGCGAAGGACGGTAAGTTTGTGAAGAAGAATTTTTCCTTCGCCACCTTCGCCACCTTCGCGTGACATATATTTTTCCGGCAGTTCACGGCGCAGATTTTGGCGTGTGTTCGTTGCGCCAAGTGATGAGAAAAATCAAGCCGACGCCGGTGCAAATGGCGGTGTCAGCAATGTTGAACGCGGGAAAACCAATTTCGCCGCCGCCGCGTTGCTGCATAAAAAAGTAAATGAAATCAATGACTTCATGGCGTCCGGGCAGCAGACGGTCGGTGAGGTTGCCGGTGATGCCGCCGAAGATAAGGCCGAAGGCGATCTGGCCGGAAATTGTGTGGGAATTAAAATGATGCCGCGTGAGGAACAGCATGATAAACGCCAGCAATGCCACGAGCGCGAGCGGGCCGTTGTTGCCGCGAAAAAGACTCCACGCCGCGCCGGTGTTGCCCCAGTGGACGAATTTGAAGAAGCCGTTGATGATGATTTTTTCGTCGCCTTTTTCGAGCAGGTTCAGCACGAGCCATTTCGTGAACTGGTCGAGGATGAACACGACCGCCGCGATGACGGCGATGTTGCGGTTGGATTTTTGGAAAATGGAATTGGCGGCGGCCATGTAAATTGTCGGCGCACAGCATATCAATAATGCGGCTTCGTTACAGCGGAAAGTTTGGGCTGCCAACTGCGAGGTGTTCCGTCGTAATCCTGATCGCATTCTTAATTTTAATCGCCGGCAGATTGGGATTGCGATGACGATTAAGATTAGGATTTTTTCTTGGCGCGCGAGACACTAATCTTGTCGCATGGCGTTGGTGCGAATTCTGGTTGATGGCTACTCGCTGCTCCACGGTTGGCCGGAGTTGGCGGAAGGTTCGGCGCGCCATTCCGAGGCGGCGCGCGATGCGCTGGTGGAAATGCTTACGCAGTATCAGGACGCGTGCGGCACGCCGGTTACGATTTTTTTTGACGGTCGCGGCGCGCGGCGGACGAAACCAAAAAATACTTCGGGCAAGTCGGTGGAAGTTTTATTTTCCAATGCGGGGCAGACGGCGGATGATTTGATCGAACGCGCGGCAGTTCGCTTTCAACCTTACGGCGAAGTGCTGGTGGTGACGGACGATTTTGCGGAGCGCGACACGGTGAGTGGTTTCGGCGGGTCGGTGGCGAGCTGCGGCAATTTCATCGCGATGATCCAGAATGCGCTGGCGAACCTGACGGAAAACCTCAACAATCACAATCGTTCCGAGCGGAACAAGTTTTTCCGCTCGCGCTGAATCATGAAAAATTTCCATCGCCAAAAACTTTTTCCCGTTGTCGCCAAATGGTTGTGCGTCCTGCTTGCGGTGCTGGCGCTGCCGGTGAATGTTTTCGCCCAGCCGAAAAGTCCGGAGCGCTGGCTCTTCATTTTCGATTTGTCTCCGACGATGAAGAAACGGTTGCCTGCGACGGAAGCAGCCTTGAAAAACTTTTTTGCCAGCGCTGCGGAAGGCCGGTTGCAGGATGGCGACAACATCGGCGTTTGGACTTACGACCAAAAAACCCACGGCGGACAATTTCCGCTGGTTATCTGGAAGCCGGAACAGGCGACGGAATTGACGAGCAATCTGACTGTCTTTCTGCAATCGCGGGCCTACACGGCGAGTTCCCAACTGGCGGCGTTGCAGCCGTCACTGACCGGCGTTATCACCAACTCCGAGCGGCTCACCATCGTCATTTTTTGCGACGGCGAAAGCGACATTGCCGCGACGCCTTACGATGCCGGTATCAACCAAAGTTTTCTGGACGGTCGCGCGGAACGCAAAAAAAACTCGCAGCCGTTCGTCGTTTTAATTCGCACGCTGTCGAGGAAATTCATTGGCTGCACCGTGAATTTTCCGCCGGGCGCAATCAATATTCCGCTGTTTCTCGCGCCCGCTGCGCCGATGAACATTCCCTCCCCGCCGCCGGTTGTCATTGTGCCTGTCAAGCCGCCGCCGCCCGTTCCTGATTTGGTCATTGTTGGCACTCAAGTCAGCGGGGGAACAAATTCCGCGCCAAAAATTTCTTCACCCGCGAGTAATGAGGATTCTATTGCGGCTCCCAAAATAATCACTGCGCCCGCGCCGCCGCCAACGGCAATCCAGCCGGTCGTCAATCATGCCGCGCCGCCGCCAATGATAAAAGTTGAAGTGCCGCTCGCGACTCCGGCGACCAATATTGTGGCCGCCAACGCCAACAACGACGCGGACGGAATGACGCGGCGACAGGTGCTAATCGGCGGCGGACTGCTGGCAGCGGTCATTGTCTTGGTGGTGATTTTGCTGGTTCGCCGGAGCCGCCGACCGCACAGCAGCCTCATTACAAGTTCGATGCAGGATGACCCGCGCCGGAAATGATTTCATTCCGCGCGTGACTTTTGCCCGCGAGTCTGGAAAATTTTCTGCCCATGAAAACCTTTAATTTATTTCTTACCGGCGCGTTTGCCTTGTTGCTTGCCGCCGGTTGCTCCAACGAAAAACCGGTCGCACCGCCCGCTGACACGGCGGCGGTTACCAATCAAGCACCGTCCACGTCGAACACCAATGACGTCGCCGTCATCACGACGAGCGAGGGGGTGATGGTGGTGGAATTTTATCCCGACGTTGCGCCCAACCACGTCGCGAATTTTGAGAAGCTCGCGCGCAGCGGATTTTATGACGGCACGGCGTTTCACCGCGTCATTCCCGGTTTCATGATTCAAGGCGGCGATCCGAACACGAAGAACGACGCGGCGAAAGATACTTGGGGCATGGGCGGACCGGGTTACAGCATCAACGCGGAATTTAATTCCAAGCATCACGCGCGCGGGATTCTTTCGATGGCGCGCTCGAACGATCCCAATTCCGCCGGTTCGCAATTCTTCATCTGTCAAGCTGACGCAGGCAGTCTCGACGGCCAATACACCGTTTTCGGCAATCTTATCAAGGGTTTTGACGTGTTGGACAAAATCGCCACGACGCCCACGGAAGCGCCGGATCGTCCGATTAAACGCGTCAACATTGACAGCATTAAAATCGTTCCCGCCGACAGTGTGAAATAATTTAACCAACCAAAACTAAAATAAATTTATGAGCGAAGTTGCTATTCTTACCACCAGTGCCGGCGAAATCGTCCTCGAATTCTGGCCGGACGTTGCGCCCGGACACGTCAAAAATTTCACCGACTTGGCGAAAAAAGGTTTTTACGACGGAACCTGTTTTCATCGCGTCATCAAGGGTTTCATGGTTCAAGGCGGCGACCCGCTGACGAAGGATGCGAGCAAGGAACGCGCGTGGGGCACGGGCGGGCCGGGTCACCAAATCAAGGCGGAGTTCAATGACAAGGCGCACGTGCGCGGCGTGCTCTCCATGGC
The DNA here is from genome assembly GCA_036509625.1 of Verrucomicrobiia bacterium. GTDB lineage: Bacteria > Verrucomicrobiota > Verrucomicrobiia > Limisphaerales > UBA11358 > UBA11358. The sequence goes on along the minus strand of DATCFH010000103.1, from coordinate 6,453 downwards.
GCGTTCGCAAGACCCGAATTCCGCCGGCTCGCAATTTTTCATCTGCCACGGCGACCCGCGCTTTCTCGACCGCCAATACACCGCGTTCGGCAAGCTCATCAAAGGCGACGACGTGCTGGAAAAAATTGCCACCACGCCCATTCATCCCGGCGACCGGCCGGTGACGAAACAAACGCTCATCAGCGTAAAAATTGTGCCGGCGGATTCAGTGAAATAATTTTACCGCAAGTCTCAAATAACAAAACCGGTTTCAAGTGTGGCAACACCTTGAAACCGGTTTAGTTTAAGCCCTGATTAAGTTGGTGCCGACGGAGGGGGTCGAACCCACACACCCTTACGGATACCAGATTTTGAGTCTAGCGCGTCTGCCAATTCCGCCACATCGGCTACCAAGACGCCCAATATATCACGGAACGGTTTCAGGAAAAGAAAAAACGCCGGTGGAATAGCTCCACCGGCGTTTTGAGTTTATCTGAAATCAGAACCCAATCGTGCCCTGAGTGCCTTGCTTGGTGATTTCTTTTTCACCTTCCCAGACGGCCAAGCCCTGCGTGTCGGTGAGCGATAACTGGAAGCTGTAAGTGGCCTGCGTGGTGTTGCCGGCGCGGGCGTTCAGTTGAATGATTTTGCCGGAAAGGCTGAAGTCCGCCGTGCGCGTGGCCTTCTGGTCATTCATAAATTGCGATTCCTGCTGCATCCCTTTGGCGAGCGGATCTTCCGCCGAGCCGCCCAGACCAAACGTGGTGGTGGTGACGGCCTTGCCGCTTTGCAGCAGGGCGACGCGGATTTTTTTGACGAGCAAATCGGTGTCAATCTGCTGGCCGGTGTTGTTGACGATGCGGCTGATGGCCAGCACGGCGGGCGGGTTTTTCACGCGGTCCAGCGCGCCGGAAGCGAGCAGGTCGGCCGTGGCGGCGTTGGCGGCCTGGATGTAATCCTGAATGTTAATCTGGCCGACGTTGACAATGTTTTGTGTGCCGCCGGTCGCGACGTAATGCGCGTCGGTGGCGCAGCCGGTGAGAAACACCGCGCTGGCGGCGACGAGGGGAATGATGATTTTATTTTTCATTTTATTTTCGGGTTCGAGATTAAAAGTTAAATGGTTACTGGCCTAAAATAAGTTTCAAACGGAAATCTTTGGCGGATTGCAGCGGGGCGACGGCGCTGATGAATTTGTCTTCCTTCGCATCAATTTCGTCAGGAATGACGGCGGTGGAAGAACCGCTGACCTGCATTCCGTTTTGGTCAAACCATTCGAAGTGGTAATTGAAATTTTGCAGCGAGTGGGTGCGGTTGAGCAGCTCAACTTGCACCCGGAGGAAGCCGCCGGGCGTCATCGCGGTGTTCACGCCGACCACGCCGACCTTGCGGTTCAGGCCGGTGTCGCTGACGACGCGCGCGTCGGAAACCATGTTGCGCTGGCCTTCTTTCTGCGCGTTTTCCACCGAGTTCATCGTGTCGTGACAACCCGCCACCGCGAGGGCGACGGCAAATAATGCGGCAATTTTCGTTTTCATTTTAATTTGAATTGGCTGACCAGCAACGGCGTGCTGCCGGAAATGGCCTTGACATAAACCACGTTCACCAGACTGCCCGTTTGCAAAGATGCTTGCACGCTGTTGGTCGAGGTCAAATCAATTTTTGACCCGTTCGTCACGCCGTCCAGCACGACGGACATTTGTATATTGTTGGGCGTGGACAATTGAATCTTGCCATCGGCGGGTGTGGGAAAGCGGCAGATTTGAAATTCCTTCGGCAACGTCGTCCATGTGCGTGTGTCCGCGATGTTCACGGCCATCTGAAATGCCGCCGTGCCAAGCTGCATGAACAAGCCCGCGAGGTCGCCGCCCGCTTGTTGCGCGGCCTGATTGGCGGCGTAAGCAGCAACCGCCTTGGTAATCGTGGCCGCGATGGTCTTGGTGATGACCACGGGCAATTCATTTTTGTAGTCCAGCGTGACGATGCTGTCCATGCTGCAAATAATCTGCGTGTTGTAATTCGTGCCGTTGGCGGTGACGGTCAAAACATGCTGATAATTTCCTTGCGGCTTGATGGTCGGGAACGCTGCGCCGATGTAGGAAACTTTGGAAATGATAATCGGAATATCAATCCGCACCTGATCGCGTTCGGGCGCGCAACCGGTTTCAAAAATAACATAAGTCGTCGGCAACAGCGGCTTGGCGTTGACGAGGTCGTCCGCTGTCGCCAAATCTTGTTTCACATAATCATTGTCTGGCACAAAGCTGGCGGCGCGTTCCAGCGACTTGTGGGCGCGCTCCAAATCCGAGGCGTCCGCCGCGTTTACCATGAAATAAAGTCCGTCCAGATAAACCGTGAAAGGATTCACATAATCGGCATAAACGTGAATGTCGTTGATGTTCGTCATCGAGTTTTGCAATTGCGACTGGAATTGCGGGTTTTGTTCCGCCTGGTTTATCTTCGCCTTGTCTTTGTCCTTGGCGGCTTCATCCTGCGTATTTTGAATGCGGCGCTTGTTGGCGTCCACGGCATCCTGCTGGCGCTGGTAGGCGCGGATAATTTCCGGGCGGGCGTTGTCCACCTGGCCGAGCGCGAGATAATTCAACGCGCGGTAAGTGTTCAACATGATGCCGTCGTAAGAACGGCCTTCGTAATCCAGATTGGCCTGATTGGAAAGCAGCGCGCCCGCTTCCTGACCGACGCGCACTTTTGCCTTCTGGGAATAATCATCAATCTTCGCCTGCGCCTGATCGAACGCCGTGTTGCTCTCCTCATATTTGCCGGCGGCGCGCAAAGTCGTCGCCTCTTCCAAGCGCCAGATGATCGCGTCCTTGTTGTTGGCGTTGGCATTGGCTTCCTTGGTAGCCTCGGCGACGGCGTTGGTGAGGTCGCCCTGATGCCAATAGACAATAGCTTTATTTTGCTGCTCGTAAGTCTGGCAGCCCGTGCTCAACAGCACCACGGCGGCAACTGGCAAAACAAATTGCGCGAATTTTTTTACAATGGATTTTCCGGCGGCGTTCACATTTCCCTCCTGATGATTGGTGGTTTACGGCTGGGCAACTTTGCGAAGCACGGCACCTTTATCAATGCCCGTGTCTTCCAAAATCGTCGCCATCGAAGTTTTCGGATTCACCTGCGAAATTTTCACTTTGCCGACCTTGACCTCTTCGTGGCCGAGCGATTCCTTCGTGTCCGGATCAATCATCTCTTCGCCCAGCGCGAAAACATTGAACAAATCGCCTTCCGCCACGCCCGCGCCTTCGCCACGATTAATCGTCACCGTGTTGTCGCGTTTGACCAAAACTTTGATCGGATAAATCACATCCACCACATGGTTGGCGATTTTTTCAGCCATATCGCGGGAAATCGCCACCATCATTTCATCGCTCAACAAACCGCTGTTGACCGAGTAACTGCGATCCTGCTGAATTTGTTTGAACGCATCGTTGCCCGTCTGGAAATTCGCCGACTCCAAAAGTTTGCCGGTCGAGGAATCATAAATTTTTCCGACAATGGAAAAACGGAAAACGCGTTTCGTGGCCGAGCGGCCCGTGCCTTCAAAAACCGCCTTCTCGTAGTAATCCTGAAAATCATCCACCGTCGCGACCAGCAAATACTTCGCGCCCGCGAGTTGGCCAGCCTTCGCCGCCGACTTCGCATCCACATTGCCTGACGCGCCCAAATCCTGTTCCTTCACGACGTCCGCCAAATCGCTACGGCTCAAAACGTCAAACTTGCGCGTCGCGTTCACGCGGTCAATCAACTGGCTGTCCAGCGATTCGATGATGCGGTTAAGTTCCTGCTTGGTGTCCAACACAACGGAATCCGTCTTCACTTGGCTGGCCGTGCCCGTCACCGAGTCCACTTGTGTGCCATCTTTCACCGAAGCCGCCACCGACGGCGTGGCCTTGATGGACGAAATGGCAATCGTGGCTTTTTCCTGCGCGCCCGCGAGCGCGGGCAACAGTGCGATACCGGCAACGACAAACAAGTTTTTCAAAATTGAATTTTTCATGGCAATGATGATTTAGGTTCGATTAATAACGGCTGTTGTAGATGTTCACGTTCGGCGCGTTGCTCGCGTCAATGCGATAATGGCTGTTCTTGTAAAATTCCGCAACGCCCTCAATCTGCTTCACTTCGGCGTCCGTCAACTTGCGGTCTTTATCCAATCCGGCGAGAAAATCCGTCGTGGCCTTCCACTTCGCATAACCGTCCGCGCTCATCTGCAACGCGACGTGCAATTTCTGGCCGTCGTAAATATTAATCGTGCGCGCCCAATCATCAAAACCTTCGCGCGACAGACGGATTTTGTGCAAGCCGGGATGGCCTTTGAAATCGCCGGGCGCGGAACCGAGCGCCACGCCGTCGAGTTCCACCGTCACGTCCATCGCCTGAATCGGCACGGGCGCGCTGCTCACAATTTTGTTGTCGGCAGAAATTCTATAAGCCGAAACCAAAATCGGTTGCTGGCGCGGATCGGTCATCGAGCAGGCCACCGAGAAACTCACCAGACCCGCTTGCGTCACCGCCGTGTGCATCGTTGTGCCGCTCGCAGCAATGGCTGTGGCGAGTTGATCCGCCGCGTCATCGAGCAATGAATTCAAGGTGTCCGTGCTGTCCACCTGCAAATCCGCCGTCTCGCGCGTCGTGCTTTCGGAAACAAAACTGCCGCCACGCACCGCACCGCCTTCGCCGCCTTCGCCTGCGCCAGTTTCAACAATCTTGTAACTTACACGCAAACGGTGCGTGACGTTCAAAGTCTGGATGCCATTGCCGTTGTAAGATTTTTTCTCCGTGCCGTAGCTTGTGATGGACGGGATGAGGATGTAATCCACATTCAGATTTTGCGCCAAACGGAGCGCGGAAGTGTTGTCGCTCAAAGCTTGGTCAAGCTGCGTCGTGTCCGGCGTCGCCGCGATGTGCGCCGAATCCGTCTGCTCTGTTTCTGCTTTCACCGTGAGATGGTCGGGCGCGCTCGTGAGCCGGTCCGTCGCCGCTGATTTGGTTGTCGCGGAAACGCCCAGCGTCGGGTAAGTCTTCAGCGCGTTCACCGCGACATCACGGCTGACGACGGAAAATCCTTTGCCCGCCACGCGGCTGCTCACCAAATCTTCCAGCACGGAAATCTTGTCGTTTAAGTTCGCGCCCGCGCGATTTTCCACGATGATGAGAATTTTCTTTTGCGTTTCCTTCGGTGTCGCAGCGGGCGCGCCGGCCACCGCCGTTTGCGCGTGAACATTGGCGAAATTCAACAATGCCGCCACCGCGATCAATGGAAACAGAACTTTATTTTTTAACATAATTTTTAACAGGTTAAATTATTTCGCAGCGGGCGCATCGGCCGTCGCGGGCGGCGCATTTTGTGCGGGCGGTGCGGGATTGCCGGTCGGCGCGGGCATCTTGGCCGGGCGACCATATTGATCCACCAAAATATCATACGGCACTTGAATCGCGCGGCCATCCGGCGTGATTTCCGTCTTCCAATAGCGCACCATGTGGTAGCTCGGGTCGAACGTGCTCGCCACACCATGCACCGTTCCCTGCGCGACACCGACGCCAAAGCCCGCCACATTGCCGGCCACCACGCCGACGCCCCCGCCGACGACCTTGCCTGCCGTCGGCCCTGGTTGATACGGACTGCCTGCGCCGTAGTCCGTGCGACAACCGGTCGCCGCCGCTAATACCAGCAGACCCGCGAACGCCACGATGATGATGGGATTATTTTTCATGGTGAAACCTCTGGTTAAATGAACTCCTCAATTCTTTAGCCAGCTCCAGCCCTGTGACAAGCAAAATTTCACTTATCATTTGCGCCCGAACGCAACTCCGCCTTTAATTACCCGCGTGATTGCAAAACGTGTCATTCCCTGTCTCGACGTTCACGACGGCCACGTCACGCGCGGCGTCCAGTTTGGCGTCGCCGAAACCGGCGGCTTAAAAAATGTCGGTGACCCCGTGGAACTCGCCCTCCGCTACAACGAGCAGGGCGCGGACGAAATGGTTTTCTTCGACATCACCGCCACCGCGCACGGACGCGGCACGATGATTGAAGTCATCGAACGCGCCGCCGACCAATGTTTCATGCCCCTCACCGTCGGCGGCGGCATTAAATCCGTCGAAGATATGTATGCGATGCTGCGCGCCGGTGCGGATAAAATTTCCATCAATTCCAGCGCCATCGCCAATCCCGAACTCATCCGGCAAGGCGCGGAAAAATTCGGCAGCCAGTGCATCGTCGTTTCCATTGACGCGAAAAAAATTGCGCCGGACAAATGGGGCGTATTCTCGCACGGCGGACGCAAAGACACCGGCCTCGACGCGCTTGAATGGGCCAAACGCGCCGTCGCGCTCGGCGCAGGCGAAATTGTTTTGAACTCGATTGACGCCGACGGCACGAAAGCCGGATTTGATTTGGTCATCACGCGGCGCGTGAGCGAAGCCGTCGGCGTTCCCGTCGTTGCCAGCGGC
>DATCFH010000102.1:0-4395 GCA_036509625.1 Verrucomicrobiia bacterium | reverse complement strand
AGATAGCGCATGCCCATTTCTTCAAACAATACCGGCGAGCCGTGTCCGCCGCGACCGTCGGATTCCACGACACTCGTGTTCGGCTTCAAACCAACGCCGGTCAGCGCGCCCTTGAGACCGCCCTCGGCGCGATGCGCGAGTTGCAGCGCGAGTTCGCCCTTCGGCAATTTGCGGACGAAGTTTTCAAAATCCTTCGCCAGCGAATTGTAGCGCGGATTCGTGATGAGCTTGTTCAGGTAACCGGAAATTGCGCCGACATTTTTCGCGATGCTCCATTCGTTGTCGTTGAGAATGCCGATGAATTTCTTGGTCGTGTGCGCGACGTTATTCATCGCTTCAAAAGAAATTCCGTTCGTCAGCGCCGCGTCGCCAAAGATGCAGACGACCTGCTCATCCGTGCCGCGCTTATCGCGCGCCGCCGCCATGCCGAGCGCGGCGGAAAGTGCCGTGCCCGCGTGACCCGCGCCGAAGCAATCGTGTTCGCTTTCCGTGCGCAGCGCAAAACCGTTCAAGCCGTCCGTCTGGCGAATCGTGCGAAAACGATTTTTGCGACCGGTCAAAATCTTGTGGACATAAACCTGATGGCTCACGTCCCAGACAAATTTGTCCTTGGGCGTCGTGAAAACTTTATGCAGCGCAATGGAAAGCTCGACGACGCCGAGATTCGGACCAAGATGGCCGCCACCTTTGGCGAGACCCTCGATCAGCTCCGTGCGGATTTCGCCCGCGAGTTCCTGCAATTGCGGAACCGTCAATTTTTTGACGTGTTCCGGTCCATCCACCATGTCCAAGTATCGGCTCATAAATTCTTAAAAATATTTAACCACGGATGGACACGGATAAACACAGATTAAAAAATTGCCGCTGTAATCCGTCATTCCAAATCCGAGTGCATCCGTGTTCATCCGTGGTTTCAAAATCATTCTTCAGTTAAATCCAGCGGTTTTAATTTCATTTCACCCGCCGCAGTTTTTTCCAGTTGCTGGATTTTCACCTCCGCTTCGGCGAGTTTTTCCTGACAAATTTTCACCAGCCGCGCGCCCTCTTCGTAACGGGCGAGCAAAGTTTCCAGCGGCAAATCGTCCGACTCCATGGCCTCGACGATGCCCTCAAGTTTTTTGAGAGCCTCTTCAAACGGCAAGCTGCCCTTGGCCGGGTCACCGGCCTTGGCGGGTTTTGACATGGGAAAACAATAGGAAAAAACCGCGCCCGCGTCCAGCGCGGAGACAAACGAATCACTCGGCCACGCGACTGAAAATTTCGCCTTTGGCAAGCCGCGTTTTCAATTTTTGTCCCGCCTCCACCTTCGCCGCATCGCGCAAAACTTTTCCGCTCGCCACGTCCGTCGTGATGGAATAACCGCGCGCCAGAACCTGCTCCGGCCCCAATGAATTCAGGCGTTTTTCGAGCTGCTTTAAGTTTTCGCGCCGCACTTTCAAATTGTTGGAAGGCTTCGCCCGCAAAAATCTGCCCGCCAGATTTTGCAAAACCAGATTGCGGGAACGCGCCGCCGTTTTCAAATTCCGCAACAAGCCGGACTGCAAATCGTCCAGTCGTTGCAACGAATCGTCCAGTTTCCGACGCGGATGCAAGCGTGCCAACCTGCCCGCCAGCGAATCAAAATTTTCGTTTTCAATTCTCATGCGCCGCCGCACGCGCAACTGCATCAAGTCCATCGCGTCGCCGACCAGCGCGCGGCTCACAAAAACATTTTCCGTGATGATTTCCGCCGCCGCACTCGGTGTGGCCGCGCGCACGTCCGCTACAAAATCCGCAATCGTGAAATCAATCTCATGTCCGACCGCCGACACAACGGGAATTGCCGATTCAAAAATCGCGCGCGCGACAATTTCTTCGTTGAACGCCCACAAATCTTCCAGCGATCCGCCGCCGCGCGTGAGTAAAATCAAATCGAGATTTCCAAACTCGTTCAGCGTTTGGATTGCTTCAGCAATTTCCTTTGCCGCGTCGTCGCCCTGCACGCGCGCGGGCGCGAGAATAATTTCCAGCGCCGGATTTCGGCGCTGAACAACGTGCAACACATCGCGAATCGCGGCGCCCGTCGGCGACGTAATCAAACCGATTCGCGCGGGAAATTTTGGCAGCGCGCGCTTGCGTTCCGCCGCGAACAAACCTTCCGTCGCGAGCTTTTGCTTCAGTTTTTCAAACGCGATTTGCAGTGCGCCAACACCCTGCAATTCCACGTCGCGCACGATAAGTTGATACTGCCCGCGCGCTTCGTAAACCGTGACTTCGCCTTGCAATAAAACCTTTTGTCCATCGGCCAAAAGTTCACGTTGCGAAACTTTTTCGCGACTGAACAAAACGCAGCTCAACTGCGCGCCCGCATCTTTGAGCGTGAAATAAATGTGGCCGGAACTTTGCGCGCGCAGGTTCGTGATCTCGCCGCTGACCCAGACCGTGCCGATTTGTTTTTCCAGCAGCGCACGGACGTTGCCCGTCAGTTCCGAGACCGACAAAACTTTCCGCATTTCTGCGGGCGAAAACAGTTCGCCAAAGTTCCATTGCGATTTTGCCAGCTTGCTCATTATTTATTTAAGCCACAGATTGACACAGATGAAACACAGATAAAAACTTTTCTGTGCGGTGATTCAAAAATCTGCGTTTCATCTGTGGCTAAAAATTGATGGCCGTGTTCACTGCCGCGACCAGTGCGTTCACGCGCGTGGCCAGCGGAAAATCCGACGGGGCTTCGAGCGTGTAACCTTGCCGCGATTTTTGCGTGATGAGATAAAACGCCTCCGGCCAGTCGGGGCGTTCGTGCGGCAAAATGTTTGGTCGCACGATGCCGCCGTTCGCGGCGCGACCTTCGATGCTCTCGGACAAATCAATTGGACAAACTTTTTTTACCGCTTCAATTATTTTTTCCGCTCGCGAGATTTTTGCGTCGGGATTTTGTTCGTAAAGATAGAAGCCGTGCGATTCCCAGTCTTCGTGCAGACAAAGATACAGATCAAACGGCGGCTGCCGTTCCAGCCACGCGATGTGCGCGCGGGTTTCGGCAGCTTTTGGATTTCGGTAATCACGATTTAAGTCAATGTTATCAACGTTCCCGCGCCGGTTAAAAACGAAGCCAGCCGGGTTCAAACAGGGCAGCAAAAAAATTTCCGCATTGTCCGGCCAGCGGTTTTCTTGAATCAATTTCAGTGCGGCCAGCGGCGCGGCAGGTTCGTCTCCGTGAATGCCCGCGCTGATGTAAATGCGGATTGTGGATTGCGGATTGCGGATTGAAAACGGCGCGCGGTGTAAAGCCAGCCATTTGAAATCGCCAAGCTCGTGGAAAATTTCGGGAGTCCAGCCGTGCGCTTGCGCCGCCGTTTCGACGGCGCGCAACACGGCGCGGACATCAATCGTCTCGCCGTGGTAGCCGCCGTGATTTTTGCCGAGCTTTTGCACGCGGAGAATTTCACGCAAAGCCGCAAAAACGCAAAGAACTTTTATCAACCGGAAACGCGGACTGGCGCGCCATCATGGTTTCGCACCGCCGCCTGGCTGCGACTGCACCTGTTTCACCAAATCATTATATTTGGCCACGACACCGTTGCGATCCTTCACTTCGTCATTGAACTTTTTTACAAAATCATCGCGCTGCGCGACGAGGTTGGTGATGGCGCTGTTTTGCTGCGCGAGGTCGGCGTAGGCTTCCTTTAACTTGGCCGTGAGCGTGTCCACGGCAATTTTGTATTGCGCGATTTCGTTCGTGAGATTGGCGTTGTTGAATTGCAGTTGCGCGAGTTCGACCCGCTGCGTCACGACGAGCGCATCGTTCGTCGCAGCGGCGGCCTTGATTTCGGTGATGCGCACGTCCATCTGCGCAATCTGATGGTTGAGCGTCGCGATGGAATTGGTCGCGTCCTGAATGGCGACATTCTTCTCATAAAGAATGCCGTTCATCGTCGTGATCTCGTTGCGCTGGATAGTCTGCTCATACCATTGAAAAGCGCAGAGTCCGCAGAGCGCGAGCGCGAGCGTAATGAGCAGGTTTTGTTGGAAATTTTTCATGTGAATTCAAGGTTGGTCGGGGGCGGCTTGGACGGCAATGGCGACGTGCGAAATACCGGCGCGTTTTACCAAATCCAAAACATAAACCACCGAACCGTGGGTGGCGTTCGCCGCGCCGGTGATGTAAACGGGCAAATTTGTGTTCAAATTAAAACGGTTCGTCAGCAGCGTGTTCAAATCGGAAAATGAAATCTGTTTTTTGTCCACGGAAACCTGGCCATCGCGGTTCACGAGCAGATTCACGATGTCCGGCTTCGTGCTGGAAGTCGCCAAAGTCGCGGTCGGTAAATTTGCTTTCACCGTGCGGACAATCTGCATTTGCAAACTGATCATCATGAACGACGCGAGCAGAAAAAACATGATGTCAATCAG
>DATCFH010000101.1:0-10986 GCA_036509625.1 Verrucomicrobiia bacterium | reverse complement strand
ACGCCCCCGAAAAAAGCAGCAGAAAGACGGATAACTTTCTAATTGCAACATTCATTTCTTGTTTATTCGCTCAATTAAATCTAACACATCCGCCGCCGAGTCAATTTTTAATGTGTCGAGTTTATTCCTGACCGAATCGCTCAATTGTCTGTTTTTTCTATCGTTCAAAAATGTGTTTACCTTTTTAATTAGACCATCGGTGCTCATGTTGAGGTCAATGCCTAGTTTATTCACCTTGAACTTTAATCCCCCGCCGTTAAGTCCAATAATAATGGCCGCCGCAACAAAAATGAACTCCGCAGCCTTTGTAATCAGTTCAATTTCGCCCGGAGAATTTAAATTTATTCGGGTGTCAATTGGCGCATCGGCACCGGCGATGCCGATCTCGGAGGAGAAATCATCTGCTAACTTGAAAATGTCAACCACCGCCTGAAAAAGTTCACGGGCATTGATGCCATCCACCTGATTAACTTCCAAAATATAATGGTATTCATCGCCCTTTTTGAAAAAGTCGAAAAGCAATGAATCAATCCATTGGGCGCAATCGGTTATATCAGTTACTGTTTGATGGGCATACAGAATTTGAAATAGGTTTGGATTTACAGCAGTTCGCTTAACCCGTTTTATCCACCGCACTCCTCTTTGTTTGGCAAATCCCTCAATCACCACTCCATCATGGACAAGCTTTTTCTCAAATGGTGGCTTGCTAGTAATGCGTCCAATAGCCAAGTCGTGCGAACCATGCGATGGAATGATGACGTAATCGCCCGCCTTCATTAAATGCGCGAAAGTTAAAAGTTGTCCCGCTGCCAATCCGGGGCGCTTTTCATCTGGGTCATGTATTTTGATTTGTTTGGTGAGTGCTTTTTTATTTTCACGATTCCAATTCAGTCCCAATAAGGTTTTCAAACCGACATAGGGATATCCGATTGCAATGCTCTGTGCTGTTACAAATGGCTCAAACAAGCTGCCGCCATCTGTTCGGAAAAACCAATATCTCGCGTCTTTCTCCAAGCCGGGACAGTGGGAAAGATATTTCCCGATGCTTTCTTTGATGGTTTGATCAGCTTGTGCCATATGTTTTCTTAATTTTTATAAACTGTTGGTGAAGCTACAACAGGAAGCGCTTTACCTATCACTTTGGCAAGCATTTATTCACGCGCCGCACACTTGGCAATTCAAAGAAGCTTGATAAGTCCTCAACTTGTTTGAACTTTTTGTTTTCATTTCAAAAACTCAAATAAGTATAAGCCTTCAACCCGCGTTCGTAATCATCCAGCAGGCGCATGGCTTCGCTGGGTTTCATGCGGTCGGATTTGATGGCTTCGTCCATCTGCGCCTTCATCTGGCGTTTGAGCTCGTTCTCGTCGTATTGCACGGCGGTGAGCGAATGGATGACGGTGTCGCCCTCGATGACTTCCTCGATGTAATAGCCGGTCGGCTCGTCGGGTTCGAGGAAGACATGGACTTCGTTCACGCGGCCAAACAGATTGTGCAAATCGCCCATGATGTCCTGATACGCACCCATTAGAAAAAATCCGAGATAGTAAGGCTCCAGCTTGCCGTCGCCGTTGGTGTTGAGCGAGTGCATCGGCAACGTGTCGCGCACGTCGCGCAGGTCAATGAACTTGTTGATCGCACCGTCGGAATCGCAGGTGATGTCCACGAGCGTGCCTTCGCGCGTCGGGCGTTCGTTGAGGCGCGAGACGGGCATGATGGGAAATAATTGGCCCAGCGCCCAATGATCGAGCAGCGACTGGAACACGGAAAAATTGCAGAGGTATTGGTCGCCGAGCGAATCTTCGAGCTTGCGAATTTCTTCGGGAATGTAGGCCTGACCTTTGAAACTTTCCACGACTTCGCGGCTGATTTCCCAATAAAGATTTTCGATGCGCGCTTTGTCGGGCAATTCCATGACGCCGAGCGTGAACATATTGTGCGCGTCTTCCTTGCGTTCCTGCGCGTCGTGAAACGCCTCGAGCTTGTTGAGCTTCGCGAGATTTTTTTTGATGTCGAGCAGCTCCTTGACGAGCGGATGTTCGCTGTCGCCGTATTTGAACGCGTCGCCGGGACGGATTTTTTCAATCGCGCCAAAAACTTCCACGATTAACACGCTGTGATGCGCGACGATGGCGCGACCGCTTTCGCTGATGATGTTCGGATGCGGCACTTTCTCGGCGTTGCAAACGTCGGCGATGTAATAAACGATGTCGTTCGTATATTCCTGCAATGAATAATTCGTCGAAGAATCAAACGCGCTGCGCGAACCGTCGTAATCCACGCCGAGACCGCCGCCGACATCCATGAACTCGATGGCAAAACCCATCTTCACGAGCTTCGCGTAAAAGCGCGACGCTTCCTGCACCGCTTTTTTCACCGTGAGAATGTCCGGCACTTGCGAGCCGATGTGAAAATGCAGCAGCTTCAAACAATGACCGAGATTTTCTGCCTTCAACATTTCCGTCGCCGTCAAAAGTTCGACGGTGCTCAAACCAAACTTGGCATTCTCGCCGCCGCTTTCCGCCCATTTGCCCGCGCCCTTGCTCAACAACCGCGCGCGAATTCCAATCAAAGGTTCGACGCCGAGTGATTTGGAAATGGTGATGATCTGGCGAAGTTCCTCCAATTTCTCGACGACCATGATGACACGTTTGCCGAGCTTGATGCCGAGCAACGCCATCTTGATAAACTCCGCGTCCTTGTAACCGTTGCAGATGATGAGTCCGCCCAACTGATTTTGCAGCGCAAGACCGGCGTAAAGCTCCGGCTTGCTGCCGACTTCGAGGCCGAAGTTGAACGGTTTGCCCGCGTCCAAAATTTCTTCCACGACTTCGCGAAGCTGGTTCACCTTGATCGGGAACACACCGCGATATTTTCCCTGAAAATTAAATTCCGCGATGGAATTTTGGAACGCCTTGTTAATCGCCTCGACGCGATGCCGCAAAATATCCTGAAAGCGAATGAGCAAAGGAAATTTCAGTCCGCGACCTTTCGCCTCTTCAATCACGTCGGTGATGTCCACGCTCGCACCCGTGTCCTGCAAGGGTTTGGCAACGACGTGGCCGGCGTCGTTGATATCAAAATATTTCGCGCCCCAGCGCTGGATGTTGTAAAGGTTGCGCGCGGAATCAATGTTCCACGGCGTGTCGTTGTTCGGATTGCTCATCGATGTTTTATTGAACGAGCGAACTATAAAAATTCCGGCGCAGAATGCAATCATCACCTTGATAAAATTCAGTGACACTGACGGACGTGAACTGGACACTTGCCTTGCCACGGCGAAATTTTGTAGTAATGTAAGCGTTCACACGTTGCCCACGTGGCGGAATTGGCAGACGCGCTAGATTCAGGTTCTAGTGAGTAAAATCATACAGGTTCAAGTCCTGTCGTGGGCACCACTTCACAATTTTCTGTTCGCCGGAAATCCCTTTTATCGTTTGAGAAAATTTTCCGTCCGGCGCAAATGTGACATTCCATTATTGAAAAAATAAAAACGCAACTACCAGTTCGACAGCCGCGTTTTGGAAAAATGATTTTAACTCAAAACCCCGGAAGTTTCTTGAGGCTGTCCAGCGCGCCGCTGGCCTTGCTCAAACCGGGCGCATATTTATCGGCGATGGTCGCGATGAGTTGTTTTTGCGTGTCAGAAAGTTTTGCGCTCGAGGCAACATTTTTTAGCGAGGGCAGGGCGTCCTTGATTTTCCCGCTGCGCAGCGAACTCACAATGGTGGCGACATCGCCTTGCGAACCATCCAGTGTCGCAAAGTTTTTCTGCATGACGTAAGCCGAGGCGAGATTGCCAACCTGCTTGGCGAGACCGAGCTGTTCCGGCGTCAGTTTGGCGGAAGACGCCAGCTTAAATGCCGACGAAAGTGCGGCAGAATCTTCACCGCCGGTGAGCGATTTGAGCGTGCTGTCGAGTTTGCCGGCGACGGTGCTGTTCGTGCCAGTAGCGGTGTTGAGGCTCTGCATTTTGCCCGTCAACTCCGAAGCGATGCTGCCGAGCTGGCTGTCAGAAGCCGATTGGGCCGTGTTCAAAAAACCGGAGACAAGGCCGGCATCCGCCTGGGCGAATACATTATTGGCAACGCCGCCAAGGCTGATGGCGATAATTAAAAGGCTGGCAAAAGATTTTTTCATACGCGCCCATGATAGTTGTTTGAAAAAATCTGGCAAGTTGCTCGCAGTGGTTGAAAATTTTCTGCCGACTTGCTAGATTTTCTCTCTATGGGACGCCAATGGCTTCATGCCAAACGATTGGTCGCCGGCCTGAAAAAGGGCCGCACGACCGGAAAACTGGTTCGCGAAATTTCTGTTGCCGCCAAGATGGGCGGCGCGGATCCCGCCGCGAACGCGCGGCTTTTTACCGCCATCGAAAAGGCCAAAAAAGATAGCGTCACCAAAGACGCCATCCAGCGCGCCGTCAACAAAGGCGCGGGCATCGGCGATGAAAAACTCGTCATGGAACACGTCGTGTATGAAGGCCGCGCGCCGCACAATGTCCCGCTCATTGTTGAGGTTTATACCGACAATGTGAACCGCACCGCGCCGGAAATCCGCGTGCTTTTCAAAAAAGGCCAGCTCGCCACGGCAGGCAGCAACAAGTTTTTATTCGACCACGTCGGCCTTGTTGAAGCGCATCATCCCGACGGGAATATTGACCGCGAAGCCGCCGCGATTGAAGCGGGCGCGAACGAAGTCGAAATTCTCGCGCACGACCAGAATGACGACATTCCCGCTGACGCTGCCGGTGCGAAATTTATTTGCGAACGCACCGCCGTTCACGAAGTTGCCAAATGGCTTTCGGCAAACGGTTGGACGGTCGTGACGAGCGAAATCGGCTATATTCCCAAGCAATTTCCCGAACTTACCGAGGCGCAACAAACTGAAGTTGGCGAATTTCTCCACACACTCGACGAGCACGATGACGTGCATCGCGTCTGGGCGGCGGTGAAATAATTATTTTCCGCGCGCCAGCGTTGGCACGTTCACATTGCGCCCGTCCGCCAGCGCGTGGTTGGCGGGCAAATTTTCGCCCGACCAGATTTTCTGCTGTGTCCACGGAGCGGCGGGTGCGTGCCAAAATTCGTCCGTCGCTGGCAGTCCCAACGGCAGCAAACCGGCGCTGCACAAATACAAACTGCCGGTAGAAATATAAAATTCTCCCAACGCCGGCTGATGCCCGCAGAAACCGATTTGCAACCAGCCGTCCGCGTCAAAAGTTCCTGGCGCTTCCATCATTTTGCGGATGACCGTCGTCAGCGCGCAACGCACTTGCGCGGGTGAAACTTTTTCCGGCAACTTGTGCAGCAGAGAAATTTGCGCCAGCGTTTGGAACGCGCCAAACCGATACGTCGTCGAGCGGCCGAGCGAAGGAAAAGTTCCGTCCGGCGCAATCAGCCGCTCTTGAATTTCTGCGAACCGTTGCGCGCGCACCAAAACTTTTTCACGCGCGGCGGAAAACCGAGCATCATGTTTCGCCAATGTTTGCAGCACATCCACAAGCATCGGCTGGATGACAAAGCTGTTGTAATAGTCGAAATGAAAAAAATCACCGTCGCCATACGCGCCGTCGCCAACATACCAGCCGAGCATTTTGCGGACGCAATCTTCCAGCCGCGCCGCCATCGTCGGCTCGCCAAATTCCAGCAGCGCGGCTTCCACCATCGCCGCAAACATCACCCAGTTGTTGCGGTCAGGCGTGGGAATTTTGCGCGAAGATTTCAGCGCGGCGACAATTTGTTTTTTTACGGATGGCGACAGCGGCTCCCACAAAACTTTTGGCGCGCGCAAGATTCCTTGCGCGAGAAATGCCGTGTCCACCAGCGCCTGTCCACCGCCGGAAAAATTCATAAAGTCCGGCGACTGCGGATCCGTCGCCGCGCCCAACGAAACTTGCGCCAGCTTTGAAAATTGTTGCTTTAATTTCAGTTCGTCGCCCGCCAGATTTTCCAATGCGAGCCACGGCGCGAGGCCGCAAAGCAAACGGCCAAACGCTTCCAAGTGCGTGAACGCCGCGCGTTTTGCGCCGGGCTGTTCCTCGACTGGCATTTTCATTTTCAGTTCGCGCCGCGATAAGTTTTCCAGCACCGGGCGCGCGATTTTTTCCATGACAGAAATCCAATAGCTCCGGTCATCGCCCGCCGCAACCGATTCAATTTTGCTTTCCACCGCGCGCAGCGGCAAACCGCTTGCACCTAAAACACCAAGCGCGGCGGCGGACTTGAAAAATTCACGGCGCGTTTTCATTCGTCATTATTATTGGCGGGTTTCTTTTCCCAACTGCGCCGCGCTTTTTCCGGCAGACTGGCATCCACTTTGGCGTAATAAGTCTCCTCGCCAAAAAGTTTATTGGCCGCGTGTTCCAGTTCCAGCGACGGCGCAACGCCAAATCGCTCATGCGTGCCGACAAAAACCGTTCCGCCTTCGGGACGCATAAAACATAAGAACAACGGGCATTTTCCCGTGTGTGTGGCGGCGAGTTCCTGAATTTTCGTCAAATCTTCCGGCTGCAAATGCGCCGAGTGCAAGCGCAGATGAACTTGCTTCGTGTATTTTTTTGGCGCGTCAGTCAGCGGCATGATTTCCTGCGGAAAAATCTTCGGCTTGTCCTCGCCGGTGCTGACTTCGCCGATGACGAGAATCGCCTTATTCGCTTCGAGCAGCGGACGGAACTTGTCGTAATCGTTCATCACGAGCAGTTGCACCGAGCCTTCCAAATCCTCCAGCGTGACCATGGAATACGGCTTGCCGGATTTTTTTGAAGTGCCGTGCGTGACCGCCGCAATCATGCCGCCAATACGCGTCAAACTGCGATTTGGCAGCTCGACAAGCTTCGTGGTGTTCGTGAGCGAATACTTTTCCAGCAACGGCACGAGCGGCGTCAGCGGATGGCCGGTGACGTAAAATCCGAGCAATTCTTTTTCGTGCGCGAGCAGTTCGTGTTGCGGCCATTCGGGCAAATTTGAAATCGCTTCCGGCATCGCGGGCGCTTTTTCTTCGAGCGCGCCGAACAGCGAACTTTGCCCTTTTTGTTTATCCGAAAGAATGCTCGCCGCGCGTCCAAGCGTGCGCTCAATCTGCGCGAACAAGGCCGCGCGCGTCTGACCGAACGAATCGCACGCACCAGTTTTGATCAATGCCTCCAATGGTTTTTTGGTCAGCGTCCGTCCGTCCACGCGTTCGCATAGTTCCGAAAGTGTTTTGAATTTTCCGCTTTCGTTGCGCGTTTTCAAAATCGCCTCGACCGCCGCTTCACCCACACCTTTGATTGCGGCCATGCCAAAACGAATTGCTTTTCCGTTGCGCGCGGGCGCGAAGAAAACACCGCTTTCGTTCACGTCCGGCTGCAAAACTTCGATGCCAAACGCGCGCGCCTCGGCGATGTATTCAGAAAGTTTTTCTGTGTTCGCCATGTCGTTCGTCATCATGGCGCAGAAAAATTCGACGGGATAATTCGCCTTCAGATACGCGGTCTGATACGCGACGATGGCATACGCGGCGGCGTGCGATTTGTTAAAACCGTAGCCGGCAAATTTTTCCAGCACGTCGAAAATCTGGTTCGCTTTTGTCGCGGGAATTTTATTGGTCGCGGCGCAGCCTTTGACGAATGCCGCGCGCTGCTGCTGCATTTCCTCGACCTTCTTTTTGCCCATCGCGCGGCGCAGCAAATCCGCCGCGCCCAGCGTAAATCCGGCGAGCAACTGCGTCGCCTGCATCACTTGCTCCTGATAAATCAAGATGCCGTAGGTCTCTTTGGAAATTTGTTCGAGCAGCGGATGCTCGTATTTGATTTCAATTTCGCCGTGCCGACGTTTGATGAAATCAGGAATCAGATCCATCGGACCCGGGCGATACAGCGCCACAAGCGCGGTAATGTGTTCGACAGAACTGATCTGAAATTTTTTGCAGAGATCGCGCATCCCGCCGGATTCCAACTGGAACACACCGAGCGTTTCCGCGCGGTTCAGCAGGTCGTAAGTTTTTTTATCATCCAGCGGCAACGTGTCAATCGGCACGTCAATGTTCTGCGTGCGCTTGACCATTTCACAGGCGTTGCGGATGACGGTCAAAGTCTTTAGACCGAGAAAATCCATTTTCAGCAGACCCAAATCGCCGACCGGACCCATCGCGTATTGCGTGACAATCGCACCGTGTTCGTCCGTTTTCAGCGGCAGCAAATTTACAAGGGGTTGGTCGCCGATGACGACGCCAGCCGCATGAACACTGGCGTTTCGCGTGAGGTCTTCGAGGATGAACGCAGTGTCAATCAGCTCGCGCGTCACCTCTTCGTTTTCGTAAGCCTCCTTCAACTCCGGCACTTGCTTGAGCGCCTTGGTTAAATCCATTTTCAACTCGGCAGGAATTAATTTCGCCAGCCGGTCGCCATCGCCATACGCCAAACCCATCACGCGACCGACATCGCGCACGACGGATTTTGCGCCCATCGTGCCGAACGTGATGATCTGCGCGACGGAATCCTTGCCGTATTTTTGGCGGACATATTCGATGACGTCCGCGCGGCGGTCGTCCGCGAAATCAATGTCAATATCCGGCGGATTGACGCGTTCGGGATTGAGAAAACGCTCGAACAGCAGGCCGTAACGGATCGGATCCACGTTCGCGATTTCTAGCAAGTAAGTCACAAGTGAACCGGCGGCGCTGCCGCGCGCGACACAGGAAATCCCCACGCTGCGACCATAACGAATAAAATCGCCGACGATGAGAAAGTAAGAAATGAAACCCGTTTTCTCGATGACTTCCATTTCCACTTTCAAGCGGTCAATGACAGTTTTAATGGCGGCGGTGACAATGGAATTATCGAACGCGAGATTTTTTTCCTCACTCGAAACCAGCGTTGGCAAACGCTTCGGATCGTCAACGCCCGTCACGATAAATTCATTTCCGACCGCCTTCGCGTGAATTGTGTAGCGCGTGAAAAGTCCTTCCGCGAGCCATTGCCGCAAAAAACCTTCGCGCGTGAAATGTTCCGGCGGATGAAACACCGGGTAATGCAAATCCTTCGTCGCTTTCGGAAATTTTATTTCCAGATTGCACTTGTCCGCGACCTCGCGCGTGTTCAAAACCGCTTCCGGCACTTCGGCAAAACGCGCCTTCATTTCGTCCGCGCTCCGCAGATAAAATTGCTCCGGCACATAGCCCGCGCTCATGCGTTTCGGATCGCTCAACATGGATTGCGTGCCGATGCACACGAGACAATCGTGCGCGTGCGAATGACTTTTTTCGACGTAATGCACATCGTTCGTTGCAACGAGTTTGAGGCCGAAATCCTTGGCGAAAATGAGCAACTGCTTGTTCACTTTTGCCTGTTCGGGAATGCCGTGATTTTGCAGTTCAAGAAAAAAGTTTTCCGCGCCGAGCGTCTGCTTGAAAAAATCCACCGCGTCGCGCGCCTTGGCGATTTGATCTTTCATGATCAAATCGGGAATCTCGCTGGCGAGGCAGCCGGACATCGCAATCAAACCTTCGCTGTGCGCGGCGAGAATTTCTTTATCAATGCGCGGTTTGTAATAATAGCCTTCCAAATGCGCGGCGGTCGTGAGCTTGATTAAATTTTTGTAGCCCGCTTCATCTTTCGCGAGCAGACCGAGATGATGGTATTTATCGCCCTCGACTTTTTTGCGCTCCAGCCGCGAGCCGGGCGCGACGTAAACTTCGCAGCCGATGATGGGTTTGATTCCTTTTGCGCGCGCGGCCTGATAAAACTCAATGACGCCGTGCATCGCGCCGTGGTCGGTAATGGCGAGCGCGGGAAATTTCAGTTCGTGCGCGCGCTCCATGAGCTTGTCCAAACGGCACGCGCCATCGAGCAAAGAATACTCGGTGTGCAAATGCAAATGGACAAAATCAGCGTGCGACATTGAAGGTCAATTTTACCCGCGCGACGCGGTGCGAAGCAAGCAACTGATATTCACCGCGCTGAAATTTTATTTTGCAGCGCGGCAAAAACCTGTTCCGGCGAAATTTGCGCGAGGCAATGCGTTTGGCTGGCGCACGCGAAAAGATTGCCGTCGCATCCGCAATTTCCGCCGGTGAGCGCGAGATGTTTTTCGCCAATCGGCGCCCAGCGCGCAGGCGGTGTTGGACCGAAAAGCGAAATCGTCGGCACGCCCAGACCGGCGGCAAAATGCAGCGGGCCGGTGTCGCCGGAAATGAAAACGGCGGCGCGTGCCAGCACGGCGAGAAAAAGCGGCAAGTCGGAAATCTGCTGTAAAATCAAGGCTTCTGGCGCGATTTTTTTAAGTTCGGCCATCAACGCAGCTTCGCGTTCGCCGCGCGCGGTGGTGAAAATTAATTTCATTCCGGCGTCCGTGGTGAGTTGATGAAGTTTTGCCCAATGGGTGAGCGGCCATTCTTTTTTTGGCTGGCTGGAGGCGACGTGGCAGATGATGGTGTGTTCGTCCGGCAGATTTTTTTTCGCTGCGT
The DNA here is from genome assembly GCA_036509625.1 of Verrucomicrobiia bacterium. Classification (GTDB taxonomy): domain Bacteria; phylum Verrucomicrobiota; class Verrucomicrobiia; order Limisphaerales; family UBA11358; genus UBA11358. Next base: position 540 of record DATCFH010000101.1, on the reverse strand, counting down.
CCGCGAGCGCGGGATTGGAGCGGATTTCAGATTCGAGCGAGCGCGGCACGGGAATTTGCCAGCCGGATAAAAGTTGCGCGAGCCGGACGGATTCGTGCGGCGGATTTTTTTCGGGCGCAACGCGGTCGTTGTAAAAAAACTTCCGGCCAAAAAATCCGCCGCGTTCCGCCCAGCCGAGACGCCGTTTTGCGCCGATGAAATAACTTAAAATCGCGCCACGATCGTTGCTGGCAAAATCCACGGAGCGGTCAAAACGTTCGTGGCGCAAGGAGGAAATGAGCGGCCACGTTTCGCGCAGGCTCGCGCTCCCGCGTTTGCGCGGCATGGCCCAGACGCGCGTGAGCCACGGCAGATGTTGAAATAATGGCGCGAGTTCCATCGGCACGAGCAGATGAATTTCGCTTTGCGGAAATTGTTCGCGCAAGGCGCGCAGCGCAGGTGTGAGCAAAACGGCGTCGCCGAAGTATTTGAATTGCAGCGCGAGAATTTTTTCAGGCCGGGCGCTCACGAGGCGAATTGCAGTTCGTAAAGTTTTTGATA
>DATCFH010000100.1:0-14462 GCA_036509625.1 Verrucomicrobiia bacterium | reverse complement strand
CAAATCGAAAACTTTCTTTCCGCCGAAAATCCAGATGACCGCCGCCAGCGCGATGTAAGGGCCGTAAGGCATCCGCGACGACCATTCGCGCTTACGCAATAGAATCAAGGCAATGCCTGCGACTGAACCGATGAGCGAACTCGCCAGCAGCGAAAAAAATGCGCCTTGCCAGCCGATAAACGCGCCGATGCCCGCCATAAATTTCACGTCGCCCAGCCCCATCGCCTCGCGCGGCAAAATGATTTCCGAACAGACCACGTCCATGTGCGGCTCGTGTTCGGGATTAAATTTTTCGTCGCCAATTTTCAGCGTCTCCGGCGTCAGACGTAGCGTCACATTGCAATAACTGCGATCAATCAATTCCACCGTTCGCGCCTCCAAAATAATGGCGTCCGTCTTGCGATAAAAAATTTCTTCGTAGGGAATTTCTTTATCCGGCAGACATAGCGCGGTTTCGGTGAAGACAATTTTTGCATCACTCGGCAGCTTTATTTTTTGCCGACCGAAAAGTAATTTCCCCAATCGCAGCACGGCATAAACAATGCCCGCGCCAATCGCTATGCCCAGCGCACTTCGTTCGACACCTTCGCGTAAAGAATTTGTTCCGTGCAATTGCGGCAAAAAAAACGAAATCACGAATCCCACCGCCACGCCGCCAAACGTGATTTCGTCGGGAATAATAAAATGCTCGAAATCAATGAACGTCGCCGTAATCAAGCCCGCAAGAAAAAGACAATATACCGCCGCAATCCACGGCGACGCGTGGCCGAACGCCAGCCAGCACGCGAGAAATGCCAAGCCCGTGAGCAGTTCCACCACGAAGTAGCGTGATGAAATCGGTGCGCCGCAATTTTTGCATTTGCCGCGCAACGAGAGCCACGTCAGCAGCGGCACGTTGAGATAGAACGGAATCGAGTATTTGCAATGCGGACAGTGCGACGGCGGCGACACCACGCTCAAATCCAGCGGCATCCGGTAAATGCAGACGTTCAAAAAACTGCCGACGATGCAGCCGAACGAAAAGAATACCAGCGACCAAAAATGAAACGGCACGACCGCCCAGTATTGCGGATTGAAAATGTTGTCAAATCCCATAAACGCTCCCTTCCACCGCGCGCCGCATCACGGCGACCGGCGCGGGCTGTCCCGTCCAAATCTCAAACGCCTGCGCGCCCTGCCCCATCAGCATCCCGATGCCATTCGCCGTTTTGAGGCCGGCGGCCTTGGCACTCTTGAGCAACTTTGTTTCCGCTGGTTTGTAAATCACGTCGTAAACAGCGCGCGTCTGTTTGAGCGAAAATTGTTTTTCGTCCAGCGGCGAACTGTCTTCCGGCTTCAAGCCGAGCGACGTTGCATTCAAAATTAAATCCACTTCCGCTTTCGGATAGCCGACGGAAACTTTCACCGACGGAAATTGTTTTTTGATTTCAGCGGCAATTTCTTCCGCCTTGCTCGCCGTGCGGTTGACGAGGAAAAGTTCCGCCACATTTTCCGCTGCGAGCTTCAAAGCCGCCGTGCGTCCCGCGCCACCCGCACCGAGCAAAAGAACTTTTTTACCACGCAACTCGATTTGCAAATCTTCACGCAATGAATTCGCCAGTCCGTCGGCATCGGTGTTGAAACCGATGGCGCGGCCATTTTCAAATTTGATCGTGTTCACCGCGCCCCACGTTTTGGCCGAGGCATCGAGTTCATCCACCATATCCACCGCGAGCAACTTGTGCGGCACGGTGAGATTGAGGCCAGCGAAGTTCATCGCCCGCGCGCCTTCGATAGCCGCGCGAAGATTTTTCGGGTCCACTTCAAACGCGAGATAGCGCCAGTTCAGGCCGAGCGCCGCGAACGCCGCGTTGTGCATCGCCGGCGAGGCGGAATGCCGGATGGGCGAACCCAGCACCGCGCACAGGCGCGTGGCGGCGTTGATGGGGGCTAAACTGGTTTGCGGCACGCGCAATTTATAAGCGGCAACGGCGCGAGTTCAAAGCGCAAAGTCCATCACGCCTTGCGCGAATTTGCCTTCAGCCACGCGGCGTATTCCTTCTCGGACATCTCACCGGCGGCGAGCGCGAGCGTGCGCACGGCGGCATCCGCTTCACTCGCGTGGAATTCGTAGCCGTTCCGTTCCAGAAAAGCGGCGCCAAGCATGAACCCGGTGCGCTTGTTGCCATCAATGAACGGATGATTCTTTACCACTCCGAAGACGTAACTTGCCGCGAGATCGGCCATGACCGGTTTGCCATACGCAAAAAGCTGGCGCGGTTTTGCCAGCGCCGATTCCAGCATATTGTCCTCGCGCAAGCCTTCGCTGCCACCGTATTGGGACAACATCATTTCGTGCAAGGCCAGACACTCCTCGCGCGACAGCCAATACGGCACTTTCATTTGGCCAGTTCGCGCAAGGTGTTCCGATAGCGGCGCGACAATTTCTCGAAGACCGCCATCGTTTTGGCGAACTCGGCGCGGTTGGGACGGATTTGCAGACCATCGTTCGGCGTTTCCGTCAGCACAATGGTGTCGCCCTCGCCCGCCTTGAGATGGGCGAGCGCCTGCTTGGGCAAAACGAGACCGACCGAATTGCCGACCTTGCGAAGTTTTAATTCCAGAACCATGAAATCAATGTAGCCACAAATGTTATAACGTCAAGCCGCGCCCGGTGAAAATTCGGCCGCAACTTTCAGCGCGAATTTTTTTAGAAAAGCATATTTATAATATGCCTTACAATTTTTATATCGCCTTACATTTATAGTTGTGGCAGACTTTTCCTAGAAAGATGAAATTGCCATGAACACCGCCTACGTCACTTCCAAAGGCCAGTTGGTCGTGCCCTCGCACATCCGCCGACGGTATGGCATCAAGCCCGGCACACGCATCAATTTTGTGGAAGAAGGCGACCGCATCATCTTCCAGCCCGTCACCAAGGAATACATCAATTCCTTTTGCGGCATCTTCAAGCTCAAGCCCGGCGAGAAATCCGTCGTGCAGGAACACCTTGAGGAACGCCGCGCCGAACGCGCCAAGGAAGACCGCGAATGAAAACCACCGTGCTGGACGCCTCCGCCCTGCTCGCGATGTTCTTTGACGAACCGGGCATGGAAATGATGCGCGAACTTTTCCACAAGGCATCCGAAGCCGACCGGCCGATTTTTATCAGCGCCGTCAATTGGGCGGAAGTGCTTTATAAAATGGAACGCAAGCATGGCAAGGCCGGTTACGAAACCGCGCGCCAGTTTGAACGCACCACGCCGTTGGAAGCCGTGCCGGTTGACCGCGACCTTGCCGAAGCCGCCGCGCTTTTGAAGAACTCACACAAGCTGGGACTGGCCGACGCCTTTGCCGCCGCGCTCGCCAAAAGTAAAAAAGCCGAACTCGTGACGGCCGGCCACGAATTCAAATCCGTGGAAAAAGAAATCAAAATCAACTGGTTGAAGTGAAGTCAAAATTGACGGTGATAAATTTCCGGGGCAAGCTTGTCCGCCATGCCGAGCCTGACTCTCAAACCAACGCCCAAAGCCAAGTCACTTTATCGGCAGCCGCTCGTTAAAAATGGTTCTGATTCCATCGGCATCAGTGAATATGCCCGCTTTGTTGCCGAACTGTTGGATTCCGCCAAGCGTTTTCAAAAGCTGGATCAATGGAAGGCTGAACTTCCGGCGGCGGCGACCCACTGGCTTTTATCTGGCGGTGAATCCGATGACATTCTGGGGCGGGAATTCCGTTCCGTCTGGCGCGAGTTTATCGCCGATTACGGCATCAATGGATATAATTCCCGCATCGCCGATGGTGACCAGTTGGTTTTGCCGTTTGGAATTACGCTGGCCGGAGTTCCTTTTCCGCCGCCGGTAAAACCACTTTTCACCTTCATTGATTTGTTTGCTGGCATTGGTGGTTTTCGGATGGCTCTGCAACGGAATGGCGGGCGTGGTGTATTTTCCTCCGAGTGGGACAAGCACGCCCAAGAAACTTATTACAACAATTTTGGCGAATATCCATTTGGCGACATCCGGCAATTCATAAAAGAATCAGTCGCAGATTTGGAACTAAAAAAACTGATTGCTGACTACGATGTTCTGGCAGTAAGTTTTCAATTAAATTAAAAAATGGCTGCAAGTGTAACAAACCCTGATTGGTCGCGCGATGAACACATCATGGCGTTCAATCTGTATTGCAAAATGCCTTATGGGAAAATGCACCACCGCAATCCCGATGTAATTAAACTGGCACAGTTGCTAAATAGAACACCTGGGTCTATTTCAAGAAAGTTGAGCAACTTCGCAAGACTTGACCCAACTTTACAAAAACGCAGCATAAAAGGACTCGAACACGGGGCAAAAGGTGAAGTTGCTGTTTGGCAAGAGTTCAACGGGAAATGGGAAGAGCTTGCCATCGAAAGTGCCCAGCTTCTGGCCGCAAAGGAAAATATTCCGCTCGAAAATACTATAAGCACTTCGGCGGACGATTTTGAAGAAATGGAGACAGAGCGGGAGCAATTAGTTAAAACGCGCATCAAACAGGATTTCTTCCGGTCTTCGGTTCTCGCAGCCTACGACTTCAAGTGCTGCATTACCGGCCTGAACATTCCGCAACTGTTAATTGCCAGCCACATTATTCCATGGAGTCGAGACAAGAAAAATCGAGTCAATCCTCAAAACGGACTTTGTTTGAACGCTTTTCATGACAAGGCTTTTGACCGAGGCTTCTTGACCGTTTCGACTGATTTGCGAATTAAAGTGTCGTCCAGATTACTTAAGAAAAAGCCAACGGACACGATTGATAAATTCCTGACCTCGTATCATGGTGCGGCGATTCATCTACCAAGACATTTCTTGCCGAAGGCCGAATTTTTGGATTATCACAATCGAAATATATTTGAAGATTAAATGGAGGAACTATGGCAGAACCTGTAATCGAATCCCCAGACTCGGCCATGGTATTTGGTTTGGCGTTATCGCTATGGAATGAGTGCAACAAACAACAAAGCCTGAATTTGATTGAGCATTACGATGGCGTTGGCCGGTTCATGCGCGAAGTGATGCGAGTCGCCAATCAATTTGCGGATTGGTCGAGTTTGCACATTGCTTTTCATGAACTGGATGAGGTCTGGCCTTGCTTGTTGGAAGATAAGTTTGGGAAAGCCTGTTTGTCAGTAATTCAGCCAACTGCGCTGGATGAGTTCAGTCACAAAGATTGCTTGCGAGTTGCAATGCGATTACGGCTTCCCATTAAGCCCAATGACAAACTTCTAATTCCAATTGATGTGCGGGTGTCCAATCCAATTTCCACCGCTGCATTTCGCGAGTTTCATATTCAAGCTTTCCGCAAATCAATTCAAAATGGCGATTTAGTTCCATTTTCTTCAGACGGTGAAATGTATGATGATGCCTTCGGCCATCCCTATTACAGTCTTTATGGTGTGGATAAATTTGGTTTTTCAGAACACATAGCAGATCGCAAGACTTATCAAGAGTTGGTATATCTCGCCGAGAGATTTGCACCCGGCGTGGTGTTTCCCCAATGGGCGACTTTTTTTCAAGATTTACACGAGGCAGGACGGCTTTGAAGATGCGGACAGCGGCTGGCCACGCGTCTTGAAACGCTTCGCCGCCGAAGCCTGGCGGCGCGCGGATGCGGGCGAACTGGCCGATGAGGAATTGTATTGCTGCGACACCGCATGGTGCGGGCTTTATGACCGGATGCACACGCATAAGCCGGATGAAATGGAACGGCGTTTCGCACTGGCGGCTGATTTTGGTGAAGGATTAAATGGCTGACATTTTTTCCAAAACCAAGCGGTCGGAAGTGATGTCGCGCATCCGTTCGCGCGGAAACGAGGACACGGAACTTGCGCTGGCAAAATTATTCCGGCGGCACAAAATCACCGGCTGGCGGCGGCAAATCGAAGTCAGAATTAGGAAGGCAGAAGGCAGAAGTTTCAGAGTCAGGCCGGATTTTGTTTTTCAAAAATTTAGGCTCACGGTGTTTGTGGACGGCTGTTTCTGGCACGGTTGTCCAAAACACGGGACACAACCAAAAGGCAACCGCACTTTCTGGAAAAATAAATTCGCCCGCAACAAGGCGCGCGATGTTTTGGTGACACAAACTTTACGCCGCGCGGACTGGCGCGTGTTGCGGATTTGGGAACACGAGCTTGCGAAGAAGAACGAGACGCGTTTGTTGAGCCGGATTCAGCGCATTTTAATTTGCGGCAATTCGTGAAATTCGTGTCAACGATTTTTTGGACTCATGGAATTCGTCCCTTCGCGTCTGTGTCCATCCGTGTTTCATCTGTGGCTAAAAAAGTTTTTCAGTAAAGCCATTTCCCAATCTTCCCGTCCGCATCCAGCGTCACGCCCTGGCGCCGGAACGCCCAGCACATATAACTCACGCTCACGAAATACGATGCCGGCACGCGGTTCGCCACGCAGATTTTCACGCCCAGCAGCGTCGTCTTGCCGCCAAAACCCATCGGACCGATGCCGAGTTCGTTCGCCGTCTTCAAAATATCCTGCTCCAGCGCGTCCAGCTTCGGCTCGGAATTGCGGTCGTCGAGCAGGCGGAGAAACTGCGTCTTGCTCAATTCATAGCCCGTCGCGCGGTCGCCGCCGATGCACACGCCGAGCACGCCCGGTCCGCAGCCTTTGCCCTGCGCCTGCAATACCGCGTCAAGAATCGCCTTGCGGCAGCCGTCGAGATCGCGGTTCGCGTGGAGCGCGTCGTCCGGCAGCGAGTATTGCGCGCCGACGTTTTCGCAGCCGCCGCCCTTGAGCGCGAGCTTCACGGAAATTTCCGGCGACCGGTGCTGGTGAAAATGAAATGCCGGCGCGCCCGGCCCGACGTTCGTGCCATCGTTCTTGCCAGTCAACGAATCAACGGAATTTTGGCGGAGATAGCCTTTCTTTGTCGCGAGCGTCACGGCTTCACGCGCCGTCTCGGCGAACGTGACCTGATCGTAGCCGACCGGCACGTCCACGAAAAACAAAACGCTGCCGGTGTCCTGGCAGATGGGCTGCGATTTGGTTTTCGCGAGCGCGATGTTCTGGTCAATGATCTTGAAAGCGTTGGACGCGAGAGAATTTTTCTTTTCATTTTCCAGCGACGTGAGAATCGCGCGATGAACGTCATCAGGAATTTCGGCGGACGTGCGGCGGATGAGTTCGACGAGTGAATCAAGCAATTGGCTCATAAAAGTATCCAAGCGTAAGACTTTGCCGCGCCAGCGTCAATCGGCGGAGCGCGGCTGTGTTCCGCAGCGGAATCAGCCGCAGCCACTTCGCATTGCTGGATGCGTGACAAGATTCAAAGTGACCCGGTTTGCGGACGTGCTGCGGCTGGTCTGCAACACAGCCGCGCTCCTTGCATTTCGCGCCGCCGCCAGTTTTAATCTGCGCGTGCAACCGAACGGCCAGCCCGCTTTCGCCGGGAAAATTTTTACGCCCGCGCGCTTTGGAATTTTTCTCGCGCTGCTCGTATTCGCCTCGTTTCCGCAAGTTGTCCTCGGCCTCGAAACGTTCGTCGCGCGCGACTTTGGTTTTTTTGCCTATCCGCTCGCGCATTTTCAGCAGCAATGTTTTTGGCACGGCGAAATTCCTTTTTGGAATCCTTACAACAACTGCGGCGTGCCGTTCCTCGCGCAATGGAACACGATGCCGCTCTATCCGCCCGCGCTATTTTACCTCGCGCTGCCGCTGAAATGGTCGCTCGGAATGTTTTCGCTGCTGCATTTATGGTGGGCAGGAATTGGAATGTATTTTCTCGCGCGCCGCTGGAGTGGAAATGATTTCGCCGCCGCGTTCGCCGGAATCGCCTTTGCCTTCAACGGTTTTACGCTGAATCTCGTCATGTGGCCAAGCCACATCGCGACGTTCAGTTGGCTGCCGTGGGTCGTGCTGCTCGCGGAACTCGCTTGGCGCGAAGGTGGAAGAAAAATTATTCTCGCCGCATTTGTTGGCGCGTTGCAAATGCTCGCAGGCGGACCGGAAATAATTCTCTTCACCTGGCTCATCGTGTCGGCGTTGTGGTTGCAACAATTCATCTTTAACGAATCGCCGCGCGCAAAAATGCTCTGGCGGTTTCCACTCGTGGTCGCGCTGATCATCTCGCTCACGCTCGCGCAACTGCTGCCGTTCCTCGATCTTGTCGCGCACGCGCAACGCGAAACCGGCTTTGCCGATTTGCGCTGGTCTATGCCCGCCTCCGGCCTCGCCAATTTTCTCGTGCCGATGGCGTTCGGCAACACGGGCACGGAAGGAATTTTTTTTCAGCACGGACAATTTTGGACTTCATCGTATTATCTCGGACTCGGCACGCTCTGGCTGGCGCTGCTCGCGCTTGTGTCATTGCGCGAACGTCGCGTGTGGCTGCTCGGAATTATTGCAATTGTTGGACTGATTTTTGCGCTCGGCGAAAACACACCCGTGTTGCCGCTCGTGCGAAAACTGTTGCCACAATTGAGTTTTATCACTTATCCGATCAAATATGTGGCCGTCACCATCTTCGCTGCGCCACTGCTCGCGGCATTCGCACTGGCCAATTTTGCGAAGGCGCAAAAAAAATTACTGCCGCTCGGCGGCGTCCTGTTCGCACTGCTGGTTGGAATTTTATTTTGGGCGCAATTTGCGCCATTACCCGGCGACGACACGCACGCAACATTGCTCAATGGTTTTTCGCGCGCGGGCTTTTTGATTTTCACCGGCGCAATTCTTTTTGCGCTCACGCGCGCCGCAACGTCCGCCCTGATCCGTTTCGCGCCGCTGCTGTTGTTACTCATCGCGTGGGCGGATGTGTTCACGCATGAGCCGGTGCAAAACCCGACCGTGCCGCCGTGGATTTTTGCGCCGGGACTTGCCCGCGAAAAACTTGCGCTAAAACCGCAGCCCGCACTCGGCGGTTCGCGCGTGATGATTTCGCCGCTGGCCGCGCAGTCGTTTGTCGGCTTCGCCGTGCGCGACCCGAAGAACAATTTTCTCGCCAAGCAACTCGGTTACTGTGCGAACGGAAATCTCTTCGACGCCGTGCCGAAGGTGGACGGTTTTTTTTCACTTACGCCGCGCGAAAATGACGAAGTGCTGTCGCTCTTTTACACGACCACCAACGCGAGTTATCCGGGACTGGAAAATTTTCTAGGCGTCTCGCACATCACCGCGCCGGACGCAATTTTCCACTGGCAAACGCGCCCAAATTTCCTGCCGCTCGTGACCACCGGACAAAAACCCATTTTTCTCGACGACGCAAAAACCTTGTCAGCATTGATGCAAAATGATTTTGACGCTGACAAAACAGTTTTCCTGTCACCGGAAATAAAGTCGTTTGTGACTGTCTCGAATCAAACTTCTGCTAAAATTCTGGATTCAAAATTCGGAAACCAAACTGTGGATATTGATGTCGAAGCGCAAGAACCATCGCTCATTGTTGTCGCGCAAACTTATTATCACAACTGGCGTGCGGAAGTTGACGGCCAGCCAACAAAATTGCTTCGCGCCAATGTCGCGTTTCAAGCCGTGCAGATTCCTGCTGGCAAACACACGATTCATCTTTTCTACCGCGACCGCGCGTTTGAAATTGGCGCGGTAATTTCCATTTGCACGTGGATTTTCTGTGGCGTTGGCTGGTTGCTTCAATTTCGGTTCGGTTGCAAAAAAGAATCACCACCGGCGTGAGCCAATGGTGATTGCGAAAACGAAATTAAATTTTACTCCGCCGATTTTTTCTTCGAGAACGTGTGCGTCGCGTGACCGTAAAAAGCCTCGGCACATTCCATCAGCGTTTCCGAAAGCGTCGGGTGCGCGTGAATCGTCAGCGCGATGTCCTCAACCGTCGCGCCCATTTCCATCGCCAGCACGGCTTCGGCGATAAGTTCGCCCGCGCCCGCGCCGCAGATGCCCACGCCGAGCACGCGCTCGGTTTCGGGATCAACCAGCATTTTTGTCACGCCGTCCGTGCGGTCGAATGACAACGCGCGACCGGACGCTGACCACGGAAATTTTGAAACGACGTAAGCCACGCCTTTTTCTTTGGCTTCGACCTCGGTCAAACCGCACCAAGCGAGTTCCGGATCGGTGAAGACGACAGCGGGAATGATGCTTTCAAAAATGCTGCCTTCGCCGTGAATATTTTCAACGGCGATGCGCGCTTCCTTGTGCGCCTTGTGCGCGAGCAGAATGCCGCCCGCGATGTCGCCGATGGCGTAAATGCTGGGGTCTTCCGTTTGCATCTGCGTATTGACCTTCACAAAGCCGCGTTCGTCGAGCGCAGCCTTGGTGTTTTCCAAACCGAGATCGGCGCTGTTCGGCACGCGGCCAACAGAAACCAAAACGCGGTCGTAAAGTTCGGAAAGTTTTTCGCCGTTGAATTCGGATTCAACTTTAATTTGTTTGCCGACGGTCGCCATTTTTGTGACGCGCGCTTTGAGGCGAATTTCTTTGAAGCATTTTTTGGCATTCGCCACGACGGGACGCGCGAGGTCGGCGTCCGCGCCGGCAAGAATCGCGTCCAACGCCTCGATCACCGTGACTTTGCTGCCAAGTCCGGAATAGACAAAACCGAGTTCCATGCCGATGTAACCGCCGCCGATGATGAGCAAATTTTCCGGGATGTCCGTCACTTCGAGCGCCTCGGTGGACGTCATCACGCGCGGATTGCCAAGGTCAAACGCCTTCGGCATCGCGGGCACGGAACCGACGGCGAGAATCGCTTTGTCGTATTCCACGAACTGCTGGCCGGCTTCGGTTTCGACGCGCAATTTATTTGAGCCTTCAAAATAAGCGCGTCCGGTGATGACCGTTACGCCGCGCATTTTTGCGAGCGACGCCACGCCGCCCGCGAGCTTTTCAATAATGGAATTTTTCCACGTCCGAAGTTTTTCCACTTCAATTTTCGGCTCGGTAAAAGTGATGCCGCGATGTGCCGATTCGCGCGAATTCACAATCTGGTGCGTCGCGTAAAGCAGCGCCTTCGATGGAATACAACCGCGATTCAAGCAAACGCCGCCGAGCTTTTTCTCACGTTCAATCAGCGTGACTTTCATGCCCAAGTCCGCCGCGTAAAACGCCGCTGCATAACCGCCGGGACCGGCGCCGACGACTACAATTTCTGTTTTAATCGAATCCATACTATTAAATTTTTACCAACGCTTCGTCGAAGTTTTCAAACGCCTTTACCAAATCCACGGTGAACCGCGCCGCGCTGCCACCGTCAATCACACGATGATCGTAGCTCAACGCAACCGGCGTCATCATGCGCGCTTCGATTTTGCCGTCGCGCACGACCGGCAACATCCGGCCGCGACCAAGGCCGAGAATGGCGACTTCGGGCAGATTGATAATCGGCGTGAAATGCGCGCCGCCAATCGCACCTTGATTGGAAATCGTGAACGTGCCGCCTTTCATTTCGTCGGCGGAAATTTTCCGGTCGCGCGCTTTCGCGGCGAGCATTTCCAATTCCTTCGCCAAGTCGAACATGGATTTTTTATCCACGTCACGAATGACGGGAACCATCAAACCTTGATCCGTGTCCACCGCGATGCCGAGATGGATATATTCCTTGATGACGATTTCGCTCGCGACTTCGTCGAGGCTGGAATTGAAAATCGGATGCGCCTTCAACGTCGCGGCCACCGCTTTCAAAACGAACGGCGTGAGCGTGAGCTTGACGCCTTTCTTTTCGTAATCAGCGGCGAATTTTTTCCGCAACTCGCCGAGCTTCGTGAAATCAATGTCGTCAAACTGCGTCACACGCGCGACGGTGTTCCAACTCTCGCTCATGCGGCGCGCGATAACTTTCCGCAATGGCGTCACGGGCTTCTTGAGAACCGGGCCGAACTGCGAGAAATCAATCTGCACCGGCGCAGGCTTGGCCGGAGTTGCGCTGGCAACGACAGTGGCCGGACGCGCCGCCGCGCGCATCAAGCGCGCAATATAATTTTTGATGTCCTCGCCCGTGACGCGACCGGATTCGTCGCCGGGAACTCTCTGCAAATCAATGCCAAACTCGCGCGCGGCTTTGCGGACGGACGGCGACGCAACGGGATTTTCATTCACGATTTCGTCCGCCGATTCCGCGACGGGTTCATCGTCTTCAACCACCGGCGCAGGTTTGGCCGCAGCTTTTTTCGCCGCCGGTTTGGCGGCGGGCGTAGCGGTCGGAGCCGCCGCCGGAGCGGGCGCAGAACCACCGCCAGTGACCGACAAAATTTTCGCGCCAACGGCAATGCGGTCGCCCGCCTTCACATAAATTTTTTCCACGACGCCAGCGGCGGTGGACGGAATGGAGGCCACGGCCTTTTCGTTTTCCAGTTCCATGATGGACTGGCCCACGGCAATCGTGTCGCCTTCTTTCGCGAAAATGCCGACCACGACGCCGGAATCGGCGCCTTCACCGAGCTTGGGAAGTTTTACATCCATAAATGAACCCGCAGTTTGCCGCAGACCGACGCAATTTTCCAGCAGGAAATTTTTAGAAATGAAAGTCGCCCAGTTTTTTCAGCAGTTGCGCGTCAGCGGCGGGAAATTCAAAATCGGCAAGCTGCGATTGGCAAATCCACTTTACGTCCGCGCAATCCAGCGGCTGTGGCGCGCCGGAAACAAGTTTGCAGAGGAAAAATTTCAGGTGAACGGATTTTTCGGGATAGGCGTGCGAAATTTCCTCGAACAATTCGCCGACGGAAATTTCAATTCCCAATTCCTCGCGGATTTCGCGGACGAGACATTGCTCGAAGGTTTCGCCTGCCTCGCGTTTGCCACCGGGAAATTCCCACAAGCCGCCGAGATGCGCTTTGGCGTGGCGTTGCGTGATTAGAAGTTTGCTGTCGCGGAAAATTAAAGCGGCACTGACCTCAATGCAGTTTTTAGTTTTTAATTTTAAGTTTTTAATTGGAGCGGAATCGGACATGGTGCGTCACAACTAAAAATTCAAAACTAAAAACTAAAAACTCGCGTCAGCGGCCCACGCTTTTGTAAGTCCAGCCGAGCTTTTCCATTTCCGCCGGATCAAACAGATTGCGTCCATCGAAGAATAACGGCGCAGTCATGGAGTTTTTCGCGCGCGTCAAATCGAGTTGCTTGAACTCGTCCCATTCGGTTGCAATCACCAGCGCGTCACAGCCTTCCGCAACCGCGTTCATGTCGTCAACGTAAGTCACGTTCGGCAAAAGCGACTTCGCCTTGGCCATCGCTTTCGGGTCGTGAACGCGCAAAGTCGCGCCGTCCTTCAAAAGTTTCTGGCACAAATCAATCGCGGGCGAAGAGCGCACATCGTCCGTGTTCTGCTTGAACGCGAGGCCGAGCACGCCGATTTTTTTATCCTTCAAAACCCAGAGCGTGTCCGTAATTTTTTTGACAAAACGCTCCATCTGGTCGGAATTTATTTTTTGAACTTCCTTGAGCAATTTGAATTCGTAGCCGACCTGTTCGGAAATTTTAATGAACGCGCTCAAGTCTTTCGGAAAACAACTGCCGCCGAAACCGATGCCGGCGTTCAGAAATCTGCGGCCAATGCGTTCGTCGAGGCCGATGCCGTGCGCGACTTCCTGCACGTTCGCACCGGCGGCTTCGCAAATCGTGGCGATGGCATTGATGTAGGAAATTTTCAGCGCGAGAAAAGAATTCGCCGCGTGCTTGATGAGTTCGGCGGAGTTGATGTCGGTGATGATGATGGGCGCTTTGAATGGCGTGTAAATTTCCGTCATCGCCGCAACCGGACGTTGCGAACGAACGCCAATAACCACGCGGTCGGGATTCATCAAATCGCCGACGGCAAAACCTTCGCGCAGAAATTCGGGATTGCTGACGACATCAAATTCCACCTTCGCCGCGCAATAACGCTTGATCGTTTCCGAAACTTTTTCACCCGTTTTGACCGGCACAGTGCTTTTGTCCACGACAATTTTATAGCTCGTCATGGCGGCGGCGATGTCGCGCGCGACGCGCTCGATGTAACTCAAATCCACCGAACCGTCCGGCTGCGGCGGCGTCGGCACGGCGATAAAAATGACGTCGGAATCTTCGACGCCTTCCGCCGTGCTGTTCGTAAATTTGAGATGGCCGGATGCGACATTTTTTTTGACAAGTTCTTCGAGGCCGGGTTCGTAGATGGGAATCCCGCCGGCTTGAAGCATTTTTACTTTGTTCGCGTCGTTGTCCACGCAGATGACGTGATGGCCGACTTCGGCAAAACACGTTCCGCTGACCAACCCGACATAGCCCGTGCCGATGATGGTAAGTTTCATGCGCCCTTCAATGAGTCAAAGTGAACGGCGCGGCAGTCGGCGCGGACTTGGCGGCAACCGGCTTGGTGATTGCGATTTGCGCGAGCCGCTGCGCCGCTTCCGACGCGAGCGAACCCGCCAGCGGCGACCGCGTCACTTCCTGATAACAGCTTGTTGCTTCCGTCAATTTGCCCTGCGCTTCCAACACGCGACCCAGCGAAAATTTTGCCGGCAATGCCTCCGAGGAATCGGGATAACTTACCGT
>DATCFH010000099.1:0-13093 GCA_036509625.1 Verrucomicrobiia bacterium | reverse complement strand
AAGGCGGAGGAATCCGGTGTGCGTCATGTCGTGGATAAAAAAGGCACGCCGACGATGGGCGGAATTTTAATCGTCCTGTCGCTCGTGATTTCGACGATGTTGTGGGCGCAATGGAACGCGCAGGTGGAACTGACGATGCTGTCGGTTTTGGTGCTGGCGGGTCTGGGTTTTTACGACGACTACGCGAAAATTTTGAAGCAGAGCGGCGGGGGCACGCCGCCGCGCGTGAAGTTGATCACGCAATTTTCGCTGGCGGCGTTCGTGGGAATTTATCTGTGGAATCTGCCCGCGACGAGCGAACTGCATTTGCTCGGCGTGAAAAGCGTGTGGCACAGCAATCTGGTTTCCAGTTTGATGCTACCGTTTTACAAATACCCGATTCACGTTGGCGCAATCGTCGGCGTGATCATCGTGGCGCTAGCGATTGTCGGCAGCTCGAACGCGGTGAATCTGACGGACGGCCTCGACGGCCTCGCGACGGGCTGCACATTGATCGTGGGCTTTGTTTTTTTATTTTTCACTTACCTCGCGGGCAATTTCAAAGCGGCGGAGTATTTGCAGATTCCGTATGTGAGCGGCGCGGGCGAGCTGACGGTTTTTTGTGCGGCATTGCTGGGCGCCGGTTTGGGATTTTTGTGGTTCAATTGTCATCCGGCGCAAGTTTTCATGGGCGACACCGGCTCGCTCGCGCTCGGCGGCGCGTTCGGAATTATTGCGGTGCTGATTCATCAGCCGTTCGTGCTGGTCATTGCGGGCGGCGTGTTCGTGGCGGAGGCGGCTTCGGTGATTTTGCAGAAGGGCTGGTTTAAGTTCACGCGCATCCGAACCGGCACGGGACGAAGAATTTTTTTGATGGCGCCGCTGCATCATCATTTCCAAAAAAAGGGCTGGCACGAATCGCAGGTGGTGATGCGTTTTTACATTTTGTGCGTGCTGTGCGCGGTCGTCGCGCTGGCAACATTGAAACTCCGTTGAAATGAAAATCGTGACGCAACAAAAAAACATTGTCCAATCACGCTTTGTTGCTTGCGTGAGCGGGGCGCGATTGTTAAAAATTTGTGTCAGAGCGGCAGGGCGCGTGCCGGTCAGCAAGAGTGTTTCACCAGTTCATCTTTCTGCCGGTAATTATTTTCACGGTGAAGTGTCGTCCGGCTCCCAAAATAGGAATGTAAATTTAACGCGTTGCGAAATTTTTCGAGGGAAAGTTACGCCGCGCCAAACTCAAAAATAAAATTACCTCGAACCAAAACGCCATCGCAAAATTATGAATAATCCGAATCCGTTCGTTCCCAAAGGCTCGCTGCTCGAACAACAAAGCGCGCGCCGTTCCCGTCTCAAACTCGCGGTGTTTTGTGTGCTCGCCGTGGCCGTTACGAGTCTCGTTGCCGTGCTCATCCAAGGCTGCAAACGTGAGAAGCCGTCGGATACGGATTTGAATCCGCCGAGCATGGATACTTCGATGACCAATTTCGACAACAGCACCAATCCGCCGATGACTGAAGTAACCAATCCGCCGATCACAGTTCCGCCGGTCGTGACGAATCCGCCGCCGATTGCGCCGATTGAACCGCTCGCGCCCGCCGCTGGCTCGGACTATGTCGTCGTCAAAGGTGATTCGCTCGCGAAGATCGCCAAGAAAAACGGCGTGACGGTCAAAGCGCTGCAAGCTGCGAATCCCGGCGTCGTTCCGACAAAATTGAAAATCGGACAGAAATTGTCCATCCCCGCTGGTGGCAGCACTTCGTCAAGTTCCGCCGCGCCGACCAGCGCAGTGAGTGGCGACACGATGACCGCGTCTTACACAGTTAAGTCCGGCGATACGCTTACGAAAATTGCCAAAGCACACGGCACGTCCGTCAAGGCGATTGAAGCCGCGAACGGTTTGAGCACGACCAAAATCAAGGTCGGACAAAAATTGAAAATTCCGTCGAAGGGCGAAGCCGCTGTGGCCGCGCCTGTCGCACCCGCGCCGGTCGTGGACACCACGCCCGCGCCCGCGTTGCCGCCGATTACGGTTCCGACCACGTCGGCTCCGGCTTCGGCGCATTGAGCGTCGGTTCACGCGGCTGGATTTTTGAAAAGTTGAAATGAAAGTCGCCGTCACCACTCTGGCATTTTGCGTCACCAGCCTCCTCGCGTTGGGGCTGGTGATGCTTTATAGCTCGAGCATGGTGATGGTGGATAAGCACACGCATTCCGAAATTGGCGCGCGTATGCTCCAAATGCAGTTGCTCTGGTGCGCGCTTGGACTTGTCGCCTGCGTCACGCTGGCATCTTTGGATTACGAACGCCTAAAAAAATTCGCGTTGCCGGTTTTCGTCGGTTCACTTTTTCTCGCCGCGCTGGTTTTTGTGCCGCACATCGGCATCAACCTCAATGGCGCCCACCGCTGGATTCGTTTGCCCGGTGCAACTTTTCAACCGTCTGAAATCATCAAAATCGCACTCATCGTCATGCTCGCTTGGTATGGCGATTATTCGCAGCGGAAAATGAACGCGTTTAAGCGCGGAATAATTATTCCCGGAATCATCATCGCCGTCGCGCTTGGTTTGATTTTTATTGAGCCTGATCGCGGCACAACCATTTTGCTCGCGGCGGTTAGCGGCACGATGCTGATGATTGCGGGCGTGCGTTGGCTGCACGTCATTCCGCCGGTGTTCGTCGCGGCGGCGGCGCTGGTTTTTTCGCTCACGCATGACTCCATGCGCAGCGGACGCATCACTGCGTGGCTGCATCCCGAAGCGCACGCGAGCGGTGTGGCATTACAAGCGGAACAGGCCAAAATTGCTATCGGCTCCGGCGGTCTGACCGGCCTCGGCCTCGGCGATGGCATGCAGAAACACGGTTTTCTTCCCGAAATTCAAAGTGATTTTATCTTTGCAAACATTGGCGAAGAACTCGGTCTGATTGCCACGCTGCTCGTCGTCCTCGCATTTCTAATCATCACCATTTGCGGACTTTTCATCGCGCTGCGCGCGCGCGACCAGTTCGGTTGTCTGCTTGCCGTCGGCGTCACTTCGCTGATTAGTTATCAAGCCATCATCAACATCGGCGTCGTTACCAGCCTATTGCCGAACAAAGGTCTCGCGCTGCCGTTCATCAGCGCGGGCGGCTCCAGTATGCTCGCGATGCTGATGGGCATTGGCATTTTATTAAGCGTCGCGCGTCAGGCTGTGCCCCCGAAAATTTCCGCATCCGATTTTGTCACGAACGACAATCCTTTTGCCGCCAAGGCAGCATGAAATCTTCCGCCAGCCAAAAACCCTTCATCGCCATCGCATGTGGCGGCACGGGCGGCCACCTCTTTCCCGGTCTTGCCGTCGCGCAGCAATTGCAGGAACGCGGCTGCGATGTGGCGCTGTTGATTTCGCCCAAAGACGTGGATCAACAAGCCGTGAAATCCGTGCTCGGCATGGAGATTTTCACGCTCCCTGCCGTCGGCTTGCAAAACCGGAATTATTTTTCCTTCGCCAAAAGTTTTTGGAATTCCTTCCGCGCCGCGCGAAATTTTTTCAAACAACGTCAACCTGCCGCTGTCCTCGCGATGGGCGGATTCACCAGCGCGCCGCCGATTTTCGCCGCCAAGTTTTCCAGCTCAAAAACTTTCCTGCACGAATCCAACACCATTCCCGGCCGCGCCAATCGCTTGCTCGCGCGCTTTGTGGACGCCGCGTTCATTGGTTTTTCAGAAACTGCCACACACCTGCGCGCCCAAAAAACTTTGGTGACCGGCACGCCCGTGCGCCCGCAGTTTTCCCAATCCGCAATCCGCAATCCGCAATCCGCAATTACGCTTGGGCTTGCCCCAAATCTTCCAACGGTTCTGGTTGTCGGTGGTAGCCAGGGCGCGCGCGGCTTGAATGACTTGGTTTTATCCGCGCTGCCATTGCTCAAAGAACGCGACTGGCAATTTCTTCATCTCACCGGCGCCGGCGATTTTGAAAAAGTAAAATCCGCTTACGCCGCAAGCGGCATCAAGGCCATCGTCAAACCGTTCCTTGCGGAAATGGATTTGGCGCTGGGTGCGGCGACGGCGAGTATCAGTCGTTCGGGCGCGTCATCATTGGCAGAAATGGCCGCGATGCGTCTGCCGTCGTTGCTCGTGCCGCTGCCAACGGCGGCGGACAACCACCAGTTTTTCAACGCGCTCGTATTTGAAAAAACCGGCGCGGCAAAATTGCTGGAACAAAAATCATCGCCGGAAAAAGTCGTTGCGCTGCTCGTTGAAATTGTCGGCGACGAAATCGCGCGGCAAAAAATCCAGTTGGCGCTGGCGCAATGGCATGCGCCCGAGGCAGCGGGGCTGATTGCCGAAAATATTTTGAACGCGCTGGGAGAAAAGTTTTCCGTGGTTCAAAAAAGCGGCGGGCAAGCCGAAATAAAAAGCGAGATGAATTTCAAAGTTGTCGCATGACGCCGATGGCTGACATTTCCGAGATGCCGACGCAAACGAAAAATATTTTTGCTGATGAACTGGTCGCGCGCGTTTCGGCCGCCACGATTATCAAGCGCGACGAGCCGATGGCGAAGCACACGACCTTGCGTGTCGGCGGGCCGGCGGATGTTTATGCCGAACCGGCGTCGGAAGCTGATTTGGCATTGATTTTACAATGGTGCGGTGAGCGTGGCGTGAATTTTTTTATTCTCGGACGCGGTTCAAATTTGCTCGTGCGCGACGGCGGTTTTCGTGGCGTGGTGATTTGTTTGTCGTCGCCGAATTTCAGCCGGATTGAAATTGATGGCACGCGCATCCGCGCGGGCGCGGGGGCGAAACAAAAAAATGTCGCGGTCGAGGCGAAGCGCAACGGCTTGAGCGGTGTGGAGTTTTTGGAAGGCATTCCCGGCAGCATCGGCGGCGCGTTGCGGATGAACGCGGGCGCAATGGGCGGCGAAACTTTTAACGCGGTCGAATCTGTTCGCGTGATGGATTTTGCCGGAAATATTTCCGAAATGTCGCCGCCAGAAATGTCCGTGAGCTATCGCAGTTGCGCGGTTTTGAAAAATCACATAGCGCTGGGCGTAGTGTTCCAATGCAAACCGGAGCTGCGTGAAGAAATTGAAAGGCGCATGAAGGCGTATAGCGAAAAGCGTTGGAGTTCGCAGCCGGCTGCGCCGAGCGCAGGTTGTATGTTCAAGAATCCGGCGACGATTCCGGCGGGTCGGCTGATTGATGAATTGGGCTTGAAAAATACGAAAGTTGGCGGCGCGCGGATTTCGCAGGAGCATGGAAATTTTCTGGTGAACGACGGTGGCGCAACGGCGAAGGATGTGCTGGAATTGATTGGGATTTTGCGCGCGAAGGCAAAGTTGGAACGCGGGATTGAGCTGCACACGGAAGTTGAGATTTTGGGCGAAGATTGATTGACAACCAAAGTGGTTGCGTTATGGTTGCGTCATGATAACGATCACCATCAAAGGCATCCCGAAGGAAACGCACCGCGAGTTAAAAAAACGCGCGGCAGCGCACGGACGCAGCCTGAACCGGGAGGCGATTGCGGTGCTGGAGTCCAGCGTCCGCAGCGTGCCGGTGGACGCGCAGGCGCTGATTGCACGGGCGCGGGCTTTGCGTGGCACGATGAAGTTCAAGGCAACGGCGGCGCAGATTGACCGGTGGAAGTGCGAGGGTCGGGAATGATCGTCGCCGACACCAACCTCATCGCCTATTTTTCGATACACACCGAGTGTTCGGCGTTGGCCGAAGCGGTGTGCGCGGTGGATTCAATTTGGGCTGCTCCGTTGCTCTGGCGGTCGGAATACCGTGCGACGTTGATGAAATATATCAATCATGCCGGAATGAATTTTGAGACCGCAATCGGTTCGTTGCGAGTGGCGGAAGAGGCGATTGCGGGTCGTGAATACGCCGTGGATGCCAGAAAAGTTTTGGAACTGGCGATGCAGTCAAAATGCTCGGCTTACGATTGTGAATACATTGCGCTGGCGCGGGATTTGGGTGTGCCGTTGGTAACGGCGGACAAACAGATTTTGCGCGCGTTTCCAAAAATTGCGGTATCGCTGGAAAAATTTGCGAAGAAAAAATGAGCCGGAAGTTGAACATCACGGTGATGCTGGGCGGACCGAGCGCGGAACGCGAAGTTTCGTTGCGCTCCGGCGCTGCGGTGGCGGCGGCGCTGCGGTCACTCGGCCATCAAGTTTTTGAAATTGATCCAAAAAATGGCGGGTTCGTTTTGCCTGAAAAAACGGACGTGGTTTTTTTGGCATTGCACGGAACTTACGGCGAGGACGGCACGGTGCAAAAGCAGTTGGACGAACTCGGTGTGGCTTACACAGGCTGCGACGTGGAGGCGAGCCGGATTGCGTTCGACAAAGTTTTGACGAAACAAAGTTGCATTGAGGCAGCCGTGCCGACGGCGAAATTTGTGACGGTGCAATCGGTGGCGGCAGATTTTCCGGAAAATCTTTTGCCGCCGCTGGTGGTCAAACCAGCGCGACAGGGTTCAAGTGTTGGATTACAATTTGTCGAGCGCGCGGAGGATTGGCAAAACGCTTTGGCGGAAGCTTTGAAATTTGATTCGGAAGTTTTGGTCGAGGAAAAAATTGTCGGGCGCGAGACAACGGTAGGTATTCTCGGCGGAAAAGTTTTGCCGGTGGTCGAGGTGCGACCGAAGGCGGGCAGTTACGATTACGCGAATAAATATACGCCCGGCAATACCGAGTATTTTTGTCCGGCAGATTTTGACGCGGCGACGACGCAGCGCATTCAGGCCGCCGCGCTCGGTGCGTTTCAGGCAATCGGTGGACGTGATTACGCGCGCGTGGATGTGATGGTGCGCGCGGATGGTTCGCCGGTGGTGCTGGAAGTGAATACGTTGCCGGGCATGACGGAAACGAGTTTGTTGCCAAAAGCGGCGGCAGCGGCGGGAATGAATTACGCCACGCTTTGCCAGCGGATGATTGATTTGGCTTTGGAAAGAAAAATTCTCACGCAAAGCCGCGAAGAGCGCAAAGAAGCGACCGCTTTTGCTTGAATAAAATGTATGTGGTTTAAGCGCGAACAAAATAAAAACCGCCGGTTGCGCCGCACTCATGTGCTGGACGTGAAGCTGCGCTCCGATCAGGTGCAGGCGACGCGCTTGCGGTTGGTTTTGCTTGCGTTGATTGTTCCGACGGTCACGGTGCTTTCGCTTTATCTCGTCTGGCGCGTCGGCGAGGCGACGCTGAATGCGTTCGTTTATGAAAACGCCGATTTTGCGATTCAGCAGATTGATGTGCAGACGGACGGGGTGATTGCGCCGGAACAATTGCGCCGCTGGACGGGCGTGAAGCCGGGCGCAAATCTTATCGCGCTCGACCTCGCGGCGGTGAAACGCAATTTGGAATTGGTTTCGACGATTGATTCGGTTTCGGTCGAACGCGTTTTGCCGCGCACGTTGAAAATTCGCGTGATGGAGCGCGACCCGATCGCGCAGGTGAACGTGCCGCGCGCGGACGGTGCGAATGGCATTGCCGTTTCCGTTTTTCAACTCGACGCGGACGGGATGGTGATGCAGCCGCTGGATCCGCGACTTTGCACAATTCCATTGGCACAGATGAATTCACAGTTGCCGGTTATCGAGGGTGTAAATGCGTCTCAATTGCAGCCGGGGCGGCGCATGGAATTGCCGCAGGTGCAGGCAGCACTGCAATTAATTACCGCGTTTGCAAAGTCGCCGATGGCGGGGCTGGTGGATTTGCGGCGCGTGGATATTTCCGCGCCGGGCGTGGTCGTGGCAACAACGGGGCAGGGCAGCGAAATTACTTTTAGCCCCGACAATTTGGATCAGCAATTGCGGCGCTGGCGGCAGATTTATGATTTGGGCGCGCGCCAGCAACGGGCGATTGCGTCGTTGGATTTGGCGGTGGCGAACAACGTGCCGGTGCGCTGGATGCTGGCCAGCGCCGCGCCAGTTATTTTGACACCGAAGGCGGTTAAACCAGTTAAAAACCGGAGGAAAAATGTTTGACGATTCCAACATTATAGCGGGACTTGAGATTGGCACTTCAAAAATTTGCGTTGTGGTCGGCGAGCAGAACGCTGATGGCGCGCTGAACATCATCGGCCTTGGTCAGGCGCGCTCACGCGGCGTGCGCAAGGGCGAAATCATCAATCCCGAACAGGTCGAAGAAGATTTACGCACGGCGATTTTCGAGGCCGAGCAGATGGCCGACGTGGAAATCCGCAGCGTTTATTTGGGCGTGAGCGGCGGACATATTCGTGGTTTTAATAATCGCGGCGTGCATCCGGTAGTTTCCGCCGACCGCGAAATTTCGCAGGACGACGTTGATGATGTGGTGAAAAATGCGAAGGCAATCAATTTGCCCGCCGAGAACACGGTCATTCACGCCGTGCGCCAACATTTTTTTGTGGACGGTCAGGACGGCGTGACGCAGCCCGTCGGGATGCTCGGCGCGCGGCTCGAAGTGGATATGCACGTCATTCACGGCCACGCCAATCGTCTGCAAAACATCGTTCGCCTTGTGCGCGCCACGTCGCTCGAAGTGAATGACGTGGTCTTCAACGGCATCGCCACCGCGCTTGCGCTTTTGACCAGCGAGCAAAAAGAACTCGGCGCGCTCGTGATTGACATTGGCGGCGGCACGACGGAATTCGTCGTGTATTCCGACGGCGTCATCCGGCATTCCGGCGTGCTGGCGGTCGGCGGCGACCATATTTCCAACGACCTCGCCTACGGTTTGAAAGTTCCGTTGACGCGCGCAGAAAAATTAAAATTGGAATACGGCACTGCCTTGCCCACCGCCACGGCGAAAGGCCAGACCATCAGTATCACCAATGATCTCGGCCTCGAACTCAAGCGCATCAACCACGAACATCTTCAAAAAATCATGTCGCTGCGGCTGGAAGAATTG
Source organism: Verrucomicrobiia bacterium (assembly GCA_036509625.1). GTDB lineage: Bacteria > Verrucomicrobiota > Verrucomicrobiia > Limisphaerales > UBA11358 > UBA11358. The sequence goes on along the minus strand of DATCFH010000099.1, from coordinate 4,228 downwards.
TTCCAGCTCATCGCGCAGGATTTGGAGCAGGCCGGATTGACGGACTATTTGCGCGCCGGAGTTTTCATTTGCGGCGGCAGTTCGCGCGTGCCGGGCATCGTGCAACTGGCGGAAAATGTTTTTCAAATGAACGTCGCGCCCGGTCACGCCAGCGCCGTCAGCGGTTTGACCACCGCGCTTGACCAACCGGAATTTGCCGCCGCCATCGGCCTTGTAAAATTTGGCTCGCTTAAAAACCGCCGACGCGCCGAACGCCCTTTTTTCAAGGGATTGATTGGCCGTTTGCTCCAACGTTCCTGACCAACTGGCTATGCAAACTCCTGAACAAAATTCTTTTTTGGACACGCCATCTGCGCCGGTCGTGAGAATTATCGGCGTCGGCGACGCGGGCATTACGATGCTCGGCGCGCTCGCCACGCCGGAATTTGCCGGTGCGGAATTCGTCGCCATCAACGCTGCCAAAGATACCACCGCGCTCGCCGCGTCGTCCGCCATGGTAAAAATCCATCTGGAAAATAAATTGTTTCGCGGGCTTGGCTCTGATGGCGATCCCGAACGCGGACGGGCGCTGGCCGAGGAACAATTTTCCACGCTCAAATCGGCGTGCGAAGGTGCGAATGTGGTTTTCATTCTCGCCGGACTTGGCAGTGGCGCGGGCAGTGGCATCAGCCCCGTTTTAGCGAAAGCCGCGCACGAAGCCGGCGCACTCGTGCTGGCGTTCGTCACGCTGCCGTTCGGTTGGGAAGGTCGTCGCGAGGCGCAGGCGCAGACGGCACTGGAACAATTAAAATCCGCTGCCGACGGCGTCATCTGTCTGCCGTGCCAGAAATTTTCAAAGCTGATTGATGAAAATTCCACGGTCATCGAAACCTTTCGCATGATTGGCGAATTTCTCATCGAGGGCGTTCGCGGCGTCTGGTTATTGCTCACGCGACCGGGACTCATTCAGGTTCACTTTGGCGATTTGTGCGCGCTCATCCGCGACCGTCATGCGGAAAATGCCTTTGCATTTGTCGAGGCGTCCGGGCCGGGTCGCGCGCGCGAAGTTGCGGAAAAAATTCTTAATCATCCGCTGCTCGACGAAGGTCGTGCGCTCGCGGAATCCGACGCCGTGCTGGTAAGTTTGACGGCGGGCAAAGATTTGACGATGGCCGAGATCAACCGGGTGATGGAACAGGTGAAACGCCAGTGCGGTCACGCGCAAATCATCATGGGCGCGGCGGCGGACGCGGGCATGAAAGACAAACTTTGCGTAACCGTCATCGCCGCGCGTCAAAACGCATCGGTCACGAGCGTGACGCCGCGCGCCGAAGGCCACAACGTGGCGACCACTGCGGCGCATCATCATCGTGAACCGGCATTATCGCGGCAGCGCAAGCGCGGGTCGGTTGCCAAGGCGGTGCAGGGGCAACTGCCGTTGACGATTATTTCCAAAGGCCGTTTCGACAAGAGCGAACCGACGCTGCATCGCGGTGAAGATTTGGACATCCCGACGTTCATCCGGCGTGGCGTGGCGATGAATTAATTCAGTCTCGCGACCAGTTGGTGAGGATGTTGTTGGTGCTGAAGGTCAGACGCAGTTTGCTTTCGCGGTAAGTTGGCGCGCTTTGAATGACGTAGCCGCCGCCAACTCCGCCGCCGTAAATTCCCGTGCCGACACCTGCCGAACCGCCGGTGCTGTAACGCGAAATCCATTCGGCGACGGTCTTGCCATCGGTGAGCTTTGCCTGCTTGTCGGGCGGGCCGAGTTCCACGACGGCTTGATCGTAAGTGAAGACGCCCACGCGGTTGTCCCATTGCGTTTGATAGCTGACGCAGCCGACGATGAACAGTGCGGCGAGGAGGCAGAAAAGTTTCACGGCAAAGTTTTTCTTCATAAAATGAATTTAATCCTGACCGGCCAAAGTGCAATGTGGGAATTTAATTTCCATCGGTGGTGAAGCCCGCAACGATGGGGCGGTGATCGGAGCCGATGCCCCAATTCGGAATCACGGGAATATAAGTTTCGTCCGCGCGCCAGTTTTGCCTCAACGCGGGACTCAATAAAATGTAATCAATACGGGCGTAAGTATCATTCCTGCCGTAGAAATAAGTCCACGCGATGTTGCGTGGCTCGTGATAAAAATTATCGGCGTAGGCATGGTCGTCATTGCGTTCGGCGGGGCGCGTGTCGGTCAGTTTGGTTTTTCCGTGGCCGATAATTTCTTTGACGGCAGCGGAATTTTTTTCGTCGTTGAAGTCGCCGAGGACGATTATTTTTGCGGCGGGATTTTTCACCAGTCGTTCGTCCACGATGCCGCGTAAAATTTTCGCTTCGCCGAGACGCTCCTCATCGGCGTCGGCGCCCGGCGTGCCAAGCTTTGATTTCAAGTGCGCGGCGATGAGTGTAAAGGTGTAATTGGTCGCGACCTGAATTTCCACTTCCGCAAAGCCACGTTTGACTTGAAAGCGTTTGCCATCGAGCAGGAAAATTTCATTCGTGTGCGGATGTCGCGCGACGATGGGAAATTTGCTCAACACGGCGACGTGGATGCTGTCGTCAAAACTCTGGACGTGTTCCCAAAACGGAAAATCCTGTCCGTCGGCTTTGAGCGACGCGCGCAGTTCCAGCAGCGCGTTCGTGCCGCCCATTTCTTCGAGCGCGATTACGTCGGGATTTATCATGCGGATGGTTTCGCGGACTTTGGCTTTGGCCTCGGCGGATTTGATTTGCGAACGCGATGCGGTCGGCTGGTCGAGATAATTTTCCACGTTGTAAGTCGCGATGCGGAACGTGCCGGCGAAGGAATTCAGGCCGGCCAGAGTTAAAGCAAGAATGGCAACGCGGCGAATCATCGCGGCAGGTTAAGTGGGTTGGGTGAAGGGCGAAAGGAAAACTGTTAAAATTTGCCAGTAAAATGCGGGTTGAAAAATAATTTGAACGGATTGAATCCGGCTCGGTCTACTTATCTGATTGGTTTGGGTTAGGGTTGGAGAGCCTGACTTTTAATGGGTTTTAAGTCAGGCTCTTTTTTTTGCCCAAATCCGTCAAAGCTGCTATTTTTCCGCCATGTCTCGAAAAGCCAAAAGCAAAGTTCTCCCCTTGAAATTGGACGACAAGCAAAGCGAACGCGATACGCGCGAACTGAAAATTGACAAAGTCGGCGTGCGCGGGCTGCGGTTTCCCATTCAGGTGCGCGACCGCGTTCGCCGCGTGCAAAACACTGTCGCTACGCTGGGAATGTTTGTGGATTTGCCGAAGGAATTTAAGGGCACGCACATGAGCCGGTTTGTCGAAGTGCTGACTTCGCATGGCAATGTTATTCACGTCGAAAACATCACGGAGATTTTGCAGGAGCTGCAACGGAAATTAAATTCCGCCACGTCGCACATCGAGATTGAGTTTCCGTATTTCATGAGCAAGAAATCGCCGGTGTCGCGGCGCGAGAGTTTGATGGATTACGTTGCGCGCTTTGACGCGGCGGCGTGCGGCAAGGAAACGGATTTTGTGCTGACGGTGAAAGTGAATGTGACGACGCTTTGTCCGTGTTCCAAGGCGATTGCGAAATACGGCGCGCACAATCAGCGCGGCGAAGTGACGGTGGCGTTGCGATTCAAAAAAACGGTGTGGATCGAGGAAGTCATCGAGATGATCGAGGCGTCGGCGAGTTCGGAACTTTACGCGTTGCTCAAGCGGCAGGACGAAAAAGCGGTGACGGAGCGCGCGTATGAAAACCCGGTGTTCGTCGAGGATTTGGTGCGGAACGTGGCATTGCGGCTCAACGCACATCCGCTGGTGACGTGGTATAAAGTGGAGGCGGAAAATTTCGAGAGCATCCACAATCACAATGCGTATGCGTGCATTGAGCGCCGCCCTGAAATTCGCATCAAGATGGCAAAGCTGCCGACTGGGAAACGTTGAAAGCGTTGAAAATTTCTAAAAATTTGTGTGGCGTATTTGATTCCTTTTGATACATTCCCGCGCTCTTGATGAACTGGCATTGTAGCCGGAAATCATATTAAATTTTGTGACTGTTAAGAAAAAAGTAATTAAGAAAGTCGCCCCGCGCGGCCATTCGAAGTCTGTCGCCACCTCGGCGGCTATTTTGGGTCGTCCAGTCGCAAAGGCGAACGCTGGCCCAGACTTGAAAAAAGTGAAGCCGGAATGGCAGAAGTTTTGCCTGCACCTGTTGGAATTGCGCGAGCAGTTGACCAAGCAGATGAGCGGGCTGGCCGAAGAATCGGCGCA
>DATCFH010000098.1:0-8149 GCA_036509625.1 Verrucomicrobiia bacterium | reverse complement strand
GTGAGGAGTCTCTAAATTTCCTGCTATTTCTAAAATTAATTTGAGACTCCTCACGTCGTCTCCTACAAAGTTAATCAGCGCAGAAACATTTCCGCCGCCGCGTCGGCGAAGCGCAAGCCTTGATGCGTGAGATGAAATTTTTCCGCGTCGCGCGTTGCCCAGCCGCGTTCGGTGAGTTGATTCATTTCGGAATTCCATTCGTTCCGCAAATCAAAATCGGTCGTGCGTTTGAAATCTGCGAATGGCCAGCCGGCGTTCATCCGCAAACCGAACGCGGCGATTTCTCCGGCGCGGCGCAGCGGTGGCAGTTCCTCGCTGGATTCGATGGCGCGTTTGCCTTTTTCTAATTGGTCGCAATAAAGCGGCGTGTTCGACCAATTCTTCGTCCGCACACCGCGAACGTAGCCGGTGGCGCTCGGCCCAAGTCCGTAGAAATTTCCGCCGCGCCAATAATTGACATTGTGCTGGCAGGCGAATGATGGAATTGCGGATTGCGGATTGCGGATTGTGGATTTGTTGCGCGCAAAATTGGCGATTTCATATTGGTGAAATCCGCCGGTGGTTGCGGCTGAAATCAGTTCTTCATACATCGCGCAGGCGAGTTCTTCGTCCACGGAAAATTCGCCAGCTTTGAGTTGTTCGTAGAGCGGCGTGTCGTCTTCGTAAATAACTTCGTAGCTGGACAGATGTTCGCTCTGCATCGCCATCGTCTCATTCAAAGTCGCGCGCCAAATTTCCATCGTCTGCGTGGGAATGGCGAACATCAAATCCAAATTTATATTTCCAAAACCGGCGGCGCGCAAAATGTCGAAGGACTTAAAAACTTGTTCGCGCGAATGAATTCGGCCTAAACGGTCAAGCAGTTTTTCGTCGAGCGATTGCACGCCCATGGAAATCCGGTTCACGCCGAAGTCGCGGAGCAGTTTGGATTTGTCCGCCGAGACCGTTGCCGGATTGCTCTCGACAGTAAATTCTTCCGCGCCGAGCAGATTAAATTTTTCCATCGTGCGCAAAATGGTTTCCCACTGGCGCAAATTCAAAAGTGAAGGTGTGCCGCCGCCGAAAAAAATGGTTTTCGGTTTTAGATCCGTCGCAACAATTTCCAGTTCACGGACAAGCGCGTTGACGTAGCGGTTGATGAGTTCGCCGGAACTCGCCTCGGAATAAAAGGCGCAGTAGTCGCATTTCTGCGCGCAAAACGGGACGTGAACGTAGAGGCTCGTGACGGGAGCCGATGAGGATTCCAACATGGCTTCAGGTTAGCGAAGTCATTGGCGGTCGTGAATGAAATTCGCCGGCGGTCAGGCCGGACTGGCGCGCTGGACGTTTTGCGCCTTCAAACCCCTGTCGCCGGGAATCGCTACGAAGGTCACGGGTTCGCCTTCGTTCAGCGTTTTGTAACCCTGACCGATGATGGACGAATGATGCACAAACACATCCTGCCCGGCGTCGTCAGCGATGAAGCCAAACCCTTTTTTGTTGTCGAACCACTTTACTTTGCCACTGGCCATAACTGCTCCTGATTTGCGAGGCCGCCGAAAAATGAAACGGACGCGGCTGGTTCAGCCGCGTCCGTGAAACATCATTTTCCCCCAAATTTCATGCCTCGGTGTTAGGCGGCGACTATGAAATCAATTCACCTCTCCGTCAAGGGAAAATTATGCACTAATTGCATTAATCCACATGGAGTGCCTGTTCCAAAATCTGCGGCAGATGGCCGGTCAACGCGCTTTCGGTCACGGCCAGATTGACGCCCTCGGTCTGCGCGGCGGCGAGCAGTTCGGGAGAATTATCCGGCGCAAAGGCGATGATGGGAACATGACTGATGGCTTCGTCCGCTTTGATTTTTTTGATGGCGGCAAGGACATCGCCCTTGGCGTCGAGATCGGCGAATAACAGCAGCGGCATTTCGCGCTGCACCGTGGCGGCGAGTCGCGCGGCGTTGTCGAGTGCGAGGACGCGGTAGTTCAAATCCTGCAACCGGTTCACCAACTGGCTGCCGGGCATGAGGCGTTCGTAGAAAAAAATCGCGAGCGGTTGCGACATAAAATTGCCCGGTGTTCAGGGCAAATCCGTCGCGCCCATCAGAAAACGGTCGCATTCGCGCGCCGCGCCGCGCCCTTCATTGAAAGCCCAGACGACGAGGCTTTGGCCACGACGGCAATCGCCGGCGGCAAAAACTTTCGGAATGTTCGTCGTGTATTTTTCAAATTCCGCCTTCGCGTTCGAGCGCGCGTCGCGTTCGATGCCGAGCGATTCGAGCAACGGCTGTTCCGGTCCGAGAAAACCCATCGCGAGCAAAACGAGTTGCGCGGGCAAAACTTTTTCCGTGCCGGGAACATTCTTGGGAACGAACTGGCCTTTGTCATTCTTCGTCCACTCGACTTGCACGGTGTGAACGGCTTTGACGTGGCCGTTCGCATCGGCTTCAAATTTCGTCGCAGTCGTCAAATAGATGCGTGGGTCGGCGCCGAATTTTGCAGCGGCTTCTTCCTGACCGTAATCCAGCTTGTAAGTCTTCGGCCATTCCGGCCACGGATTATCCTTGGCGCGGTCAAGCGGCGGCTTCGGCAAGATTTCCACCTGCACGAGTGATTTGCAGCCGTGCCGGATGGAAGTGCCGACGCAATCCGTTCCCGTGTCGCCGCCGCCGATGACAACGACATCTTTGCTGTCCGCATCAATGAAACCGCCGTTTTTGTGTGCATCCAAAACGGCTTTCGTGTTCGCCGTGAGAAAATCCATCGCGAAGTGAATGCCTTTCATCTGGCGACCTTCAATTGGCAAATCGCGCGGCTTCGTTGCGCCGGTCGCCAAAATTACCGCGTCGAAATCTTTCAATAATTTTTCCGTCGGAAGATTTTTTCCAATCTCCGTGTTGCAGACAAATTTCACGCCTTCTTTTTCCAGCAACGCAAGGCGGCGCAGCACGACTTCTTTTTTGTCGAGCTTCATGTTCGGAATGCCATACATCAGCAAACCGCCAGGACGATCCGCGCGTTCAAACACGGTGACTTCGTGACCGGCCTTGTTTAATTGCGCGGCGGCCGAAAGTCCCGCTGGACCGGAACCGACGACGGCAACTTTTTTGCCGGTGCGTTTCTTCGGCGGCTCGGCGGTGACCCAGCCATTTTCCCAGCCATGATCAATGATTTCGCACTCGATGTTTTTGATGGTGACCGGCGGATTGTTGATTCCCAAAACGCACGAACCTTCACATGGTGCAGGGCAGACGCGACCGGTGAATTCAGGAAAATTATTCGTCTTGTGCAGACGATCCAAAGCCTCGCGCCAAAGTCCGCGATAAACTAAATCGTTCCATTCGGGAATGAGATTATGCACCGGGCAGCCGCTCGCCATGCCGCTGACGAGCTGGCCGGTGTGGCAGAACGGAATGCCGCAGTCCATGCAGCGCGCGCCCTGTTTTTTCAGGTCGGCTTCGCTCTGGTGCAGGTGAATTTCCTGCCAGTCCGCGATCCGCGTGAGCGGTGAGCGGTCGGCGGGCAGTTCGCGTTGGAACTCTAAAAATCCAGTAGGTTTTCCCATCTTGTTTTAGGTTTTAATTCTAAATTGTTGCTATGCGTTTAATGTCCGCCCTTAACATTTTCCTCGAATGCCGCCATGACGGCTTCGTCACCGGTCAAGCCCTGCGACTGCACTTTTTTGAGCGACAACAAAACGCGTTTGTAATCCTGCGGCATGACTTTGACAAACTTCGGAATGAAATTTTTCCAGTCGCCAAGAATTTTTCCTGCGCGCTCGCTGTGCGTTAATGTCTGGTGACGTTGGAGTAATTTCCAGACTTCCTCAATTTCATCCGCGTCCTCCAGTTTTTCGAGGCCGACGAGTTCCATGTTGCAGCGCGTCGCAAAATCGCCGGCTTCGTCCAGAACGTAAGCTACGCCACCGCTCATACCCGCCGCAAAATTGCGTCCGGTTTTTCCAAGAATAATCACGCGTCCGCCGGTCATGTATTCGCAGCCGTGATCGCCCACGCCTTCGACGACCGCGTTGACGCCGGAGTTGCGGACGCCGAAGCGTTCGCCCGCCATGCCGCGCACAAAAATTTCGCCCGCCGTCGCGCCGTAGAGCGCCACGTTGCCGATGATGATATTTTCTTCGGCAGTGAAGGTTGAACCTTTCGGCGGATACACAATTAATTTTCCGCCGCTCAAGCCTTTGCCGAAATAATCGTTCGCGTCGCCTTCGAGTTCGTGCGTCATTCCCTTCGGCATGAACGCGCCAAAACTTTGTCCGGCGCTGCCGTTGAATTTCAAAAGCACCGTGTCTTCCGGCAAGCCATTCGGTCCGTGTTGCTTGGTGATTTCGCTGCCAACAATCGTGCCGACCACGCGATCCACATTCTTGATGGAAAGTTCCGCGCGAACTTTTTCGCCGCGTTCAATCGCCGGTTTGCAGATGTCCAAAAGCTTGGTCACGTCCAAGGATTTTTCCAAACCGTGATCCTGATCTTGCGAACGGAAACGTCCGACTTCCGCGCCCATTTCTGGTCGGTGTAAAATCGGCGAGATGTCAATGCCGCTGGCTTTCCAATGTTCAATCGCCTTCCACGGAATCAATTTGTCCGTGCGGCCAACCATGTCTTCCAGTTTGCGGAAGCCAAGTTTCGCCATGATTTCGCGGAGTTCCAGCGCGATGAAGCGCATGAAATTTACGACGTGTTCCGGCTCGCCGGTGAAACGTTTGCGCAATTTCGGATCTTGCGTCGCAACGCCGACGGGGCAGGTGTTCAGATGACAAACGCGCATCATGATGCAACCCATGACGACGAGCGGCGCAGTGGCAAAACCAAATTCTTCTGCGCCAAGCAATGCGGCCACGGCCACGTCGCGGCCAGTTTTTAATTGGCCGTCCGCCTCGACATAAATGCGACTGCGAAGATTATTTAGCACCAATGTTTGATGCGTTTCTGCCAAACCAAGTTCCCACGGCCCGCCCGCGTGTTTGATGGAAGACAACGGCGACGCGCCCGTGCCGCCGTCGTGGCCGGAAATCAAAACCACGTCCGCGTGCGCTTTCGCCACGCCCGCCGCGACCGTGCCGACACCGACTTCGGCAACGAGTTTCACGCTGATGCGCGCGTCGCGATTGGAATTTTTCAAATCGTGAATCAACTCCGCCAAATCTTCGATGGAGTAAATATCATGATGCGGCGGCGGCGAAATCAATCCGACACCAGCCGTCGTGCCGCGCGTTTTGGCGATGGGCGGATAAACTTTTTTGCCGGGCAATTCACCGCCTTCGCCGGGTTTTGCGCCTTGCGACAATTTAATTTGCAGCTCGTTCGCATGAATTAAATAGTTGCTCGTGACACCGAAACGTCCGCTCGCAACCTGCTTGATGGCGGAATTTTTCGAGTCGCCGTTGGCTTCCAAAGTATAACGCGCCGGATCTTCGCCACCTTCGCCAGTGTTGGATTTTCCGCCGATCCGATTCATCGCGATGGCGAGCGTTTCGTGCGCCTCCTTGGAAATGGAGCCGTAACTCATCGCGCCGGTTTTGAAGCGCTTGACGATGCTTTCAACGGATTCGACTTCTTCAATTGGAATCGCCGTTTCCGCAAATTTGAAATCCAACAATCCGCGCAACGTGCAAAGCGATTTCGCGCGGTCGTTAATAATGTCCGCGTATTCGCGATAAATTTTTTCGCTGCCGAGGCGGCACGCGGTCTGCAATTTGTGAATCGTCTGCGGATTAAACAAATGCTGTTCGCCGCCGTCGCGCCATTGATATTGGCCGCCCGCGTCGAGTTCCGTGTTGACCGATTCGCGCGGGAACGCGCGGCTATGACGCGCGAGCGCTTCTTCACCGATGACTTCCAAACCGATGCCTTGAATGCGCGACGGCGTCCAAGTGAAATATTTTTCCACGACTTCGCTGTTGATGCCGATGGCTTCAAAGATTTGCGCGCCGTGATAACTTTGAATCGTCGAGATGCCCATCTTCGCCATCGTTTTGACAACGCCTTTGACGGCGGCTTTGATGAATTTTTTGACGGCAACTTTATGGTCGGTTTCCGCCAAAAGTTTTTCGCGCATCAAATCCGCAATCGTCTCGTAAGCGAGATACGGATTGATGGCCGTGCAGCCGTAGCCAATCAAAACGGAGAAATGATGCACTTCGCGTGGTTCGCCAGATTCGAGAATCAAACCGATTTTCGTGCGCGTGCCGCTGCGGATGAGATGATGATGCAAACCGGAAATCGCGAGCAGCGCGGGAATCGGCGCGAGTGTCGCGCTCACGCCGCGATCGGAAAGCACAATGATATTTGCGCCATCAACAATGGCTTTGTCGGCGGCGTGAAAAACAACGTCGAGCGCGTGCGCGAGACCTTTCGCGCCGTCGGCGACCTTGAACAAAATCGGCAGTGTGACAGTTTTGAAACCGGGACGATTGATGTGGCGCAGCTTTTCCAATTCCTCATTTGTGAGAATCGGATAGTGCATTTTAATGAGTCGCGCGCTTTGCGGCGTCGGTTCGAGCAGATTGCCTTCGCCGCCGACCATGATTTCCGTCGAAGTGATAATTTCCTCGCGGATGGGATCAATCGGCGGGTTTGTGACCTGCGCGAAAAGCTGTTTGAAATAGTTGTAAAGCAACTGCGGTTTCTCCGACAAAACGGCGAGCGGCGTGTCCGTGCCCATTGAGCCGAGCGGCTGTATGCCGTCGCGCGCCATCGGGCCGACGATGAAACGCAAATCTTCAAACGTGTAACCAAACGCCTGCTGCCGTTGCAAAATGGACGTGTGATCGTCTTCGTGCAAGTGCGGCGGCTCCGGCAAATTTTTCAGGAGAATGTGATTTTCTTCCAGCCATTTGCCATACGGCTGCGCGGAAGAATATTTTTTCTTCAGTTCCTCGTCCGCGATGATGCGGCCTTCTTCGAGGCTTACCAAAAACATTTTGCCCGGTTGCAAACGGCCTTTGACCGCGATGCGTTCCGGCGCGACCGGCAACACGCCTGCTTCCGACGCCATAATTACCACGTCGTCTTTCGTGACGTAATAACGCGACGGGCGCAGACCGTTCCGGTCAAGACACGCGCCGATAAATTTTCCGTCCGTGAACGCCATTGAGGCCGGCCCGTCCCACGGTTCCATCAGGCAGGAATGAAATTCGTAAAACGCGCGGCGTTCCGCGTCCATGCTCTCGTGATTTTCCCACGGCTCGGGAATCATCATCATCATCGCGTGCGGCAAATCGCGTCCGGCCAAAGTCAAAAGCTCGACGCAATTATCAAATTGCGCCGAGTCGCTGCCGTCGGTGTTGATGACCGGCAGAATTTTTTTCAGGTCGTCGCCGAAAATTTTGCTCGTGAACAACGCCTGTCGCGCCTTCATCCAATTCACATTGCCGCGCAGCGTGTTGATTTCGCCGTTATGCGCGATGCAGCGGTTCGGATGCGCGCGATCCCAGCTCGGAAAAGTGTTCGTGGAAAAACGCGAATGCACGAGCGCGATGGCCGTGGTCACGGCGGGATTCCGCAAATCGTCGTAATACTTTTCCACCTGCTCGGACATCAACATGCCTTTGTAGGTCAAGGTGCGCGCCGACAAACTGGAAACGTAAAACCATTTGCCACCGGCAAATTTATTGCCGTAACGAATCGTCTGTTCCGCAACTTTGCGGATGACATAAAGTTTTCTTTCAAACGCCGCTTCATCTTTCAGAGCGGAATTTTTGCCGACAAAAACCTGCGCCATGAACGGCTCGGCGGACACCGCTGTTTTGCCGAGCGAAGAATTATTCACCGGCACATCGCGCCAGCCGAGCAACGTCTGACCTTCGGCGGAAATGATTTTGGCAAATTCGTTTTTAATCGCTTCACGTTCGACGGGGTTCGGCGGCAAAAACATTTGGCCCACGCCGTATTCGCCGACCGCCGGAAGTTTGAAACCGAGGCGCGCGGCTTCGGTCACAAAAAAATCGTGCGGCACTTGAATGAGAATGCCCGCGCCGTCGCCGGTGTTCGGTTCGCAACCGACCGCGCCGCGATGGTCGAGGTTGACGAGAATTTGGAGCGCGTCGCTGACCAGTTGGTGCGACTGCCTGCCCTTCATGTTGACGACGAAGCCCAGCCCGCACGCATCGTGCTCGAACTGCGGATCGTAGAGTCCTTGTTTTAGCG
>DATCFH010000097.1:0-5235 GCA_036509625.1 Verrucomicrobiia bacterium | reverse complement strand
ATTCCAAACTTTTCTCCGCGCACGTTGCGGATTACCAGAGTTTTTACAATCGCGTGAAGCTCGAATTGCCGGAAACAAATTCAGACATTTCCACCAAGCCGACGCCGCAACGCATCGCGGCGATGAATTTGAAAAACGATCCGGCGCTCGCGGTTTTGTATTTTAATTTTGGCCGTTATCTTCTGATTTCGTCGTCGCGCCCCGGCGGAATGCCCGCGAATTTACAGGGGCTTTGGGCGGACACGGTTTCGCCGCCGTGGAGCGCGGACTACCATTTGAACATCAATTTGCAGATGATTTACTGGCCGGCGGAAGTTTGCAATCTGACGGAATTGAACGAGCCGCTGTTCGGTTACATCGAGTCCATGGTGGGACCGGGTGAGCGGACGGCGAAGAATTATTACAACGCGCGCGGCTGGGTGGCGCACGTTTTGGCGAACGCGTGGGACTTCACTTCGCCCGGCGAAAGCGCGGCGTGGGGCGCGACGGCGAGCGACAGCGCGTGGCTCTGTCAAAATTTGTGGGAACACTGGAAGTTCACCGGCGACACAAATTATTTGAAACAAATTTATCCGGTGTTGCGCGGTTCGGCGGAATTTTATTGCGATATGCTCATCGCGTATCCAACAAACAACTGGCTCGTGACCGCGCCAGCGAATTCGCCGGAGAATGCGTTTCTCATGCCGGACGGCAAGCCCGCACACATTTGCCTTGGGCCGACGATGGACAATCAGTTGCTGCGTTTTCTGTTTGGCGCGTGCATCGAGAGTTCGGAAATTCTTGGCACAGATAAAAATTTCGCCGCAGAGTTGAAAGCGAAGCGCGACCGGTTGCCGCCGACGCAGATCGGCAGCGACGGGCGCGTGATGGAATGGTTGCAGGAATACCCGGAGCAAGATCCGCATCACCGGCACACGTCGCATTTGTGGGGACTTTATCCGGGCAATGAAATTTCGCTCGCGGCCACGCCCGCGCTCGCGGCGGCGGCGAAAAAAACTTTAATCGCGCGCGGTGATTTCAGCACCGGCTGGGCGACGGCGTTTCGCATGGGTATGTGGGCGCGGTTGCACGATGGCGACCATGCGTTCGTGATGCTGCAAAATCTTATCAAGCCGGCGGCGGGCAAAAATCCCAACGGCTCGCAATGGAGCGGCGGTTGTTATGCGAATCTGTTTGACGCGCATCCGCCGTTCCAGATTGACGGCAATTTTGGTGGCACGGCGGCCATTGCGGAAATGTTGGTGCAATCACAAAACGGCGAAATTGAATTGCTGCCCGCGCTGCCGCAAGCGTGGCCGGATGGAAAAATTTCCGGCCTGCGCGCGCGCGGCGGCTACGAAATTTCTGAAGCGTGGGGAAATGGAAAGTTGATTTCCGCGACCGTGAAAAATATTAGTGGCGATGGAAAATGCACGGTGCATTATGGCGGCAAAGTGGTGGAATTGAATCTGGCAAAAGGTGAAATCAAAATTCTGAACGCTAATCTGCAATAGAATTTAATTTTCAATCCGCAAAATCTGCGTAATCTGCGGTTCATAAAATGAAAATCCTTGTCATCGGTTCGGGCGGACGCGAACACGCCCTCGTCTGGAAACTCGCGCAATCGCCGCACGTCGCGCAGATGTGGTGCGCGCCCGGCAACGCGGGCATCGCGCAGGAACAGCTCGCGAAAAATTCTTCACTCGTCGAGTGCGTGAACCTTTCCGCCGAAGATTTGCCGAAGCTGCTCGCGTTCGCGCAGGAAAAGAAAACAGACTTGGTCGTGGTCGGGCCGGATAATCCGCTCGCGCTTGGCATTGTTGATTTATTTCAGAAACACGGCTTGAAGATTTGGGGTGTGAACCAGAAAGCCGCGCAGTTTGAATCTTCCAAAGTTTTTTCCCAAAAATTCATGGAGAAATATGGCATTCCGACCGCCGCTGCCGGAACTTTCTCCGATGTTGTCGCCGCAAAGAAATTCTGCGCGACGCTCGGCGGTAAATGCGTGGTGAAAGCCGACGGACTCGCGCTCGGCAAAGGTGTTTTGATTTGCACGAATCAAACCGAAGCCGAGAAAGCCGTGGACGAGATTATGGTGGGCAAAGCCTTTGGTAGCGCAGGTGCAAGCGTGGTCATCCAGGAATTTCTTGAAGGCATTGAAGTTTCGTTGCACGCGTTGTGCGATGGCACGACGGCGAAATTTTTTCCGACTTCGCAGGATCACAAACGCGCGCTCGACGGCGATTTAGGTTTGAACACTGGCGGCATGGGAACATATTCGCCGACGCCATTTTTGAATGACGCGCAACTCGCCGAAACCGCCGCGCGCGTTCTCGAACCGTTCATGCGCGGCTGCGTGGCGGAAGGTATTGATTATCGCGGTCTGCTTTATCCCGGCGTGATGCTCACGAAGAACGGCCCGAAAATCTTGGAATTCAACGCCCGCTTTGGTGATCCCGAAACGCAGGTTTATCTGACGCGTTTGGAAAACGATTTGGTGGAATTGCTCGACGCCAGCGCGAGCGGCACGTTGGCAAAACATGAATTGAAGTGGAGTCCGCTCGCGAGTGTGTGCGTGGTGATGGCGAGCGGCGGTTATCCAGGAAATTACGCAAAAGAAAAAATCATTGCCGGTCTCGACGCGGCGAATGCGCTGCCGCACACGAAAGTTTTCCATGCGGGAACAGCCTTTAAGGACGGGCAAATCGTGACGAATGGTGGTCGCGTTTTGGGTGTGACGGCGTTGGGTAAAGATTTGAAAACCGCGCAAGCCGCCGCGTATGCCGCCGTGGAAAAAATCCATTTTGACGGCGCGCAGTTCCGCCGCGACATCGCGGCGAAGGCGATGGAGCAAATTACTTTTGTGCGTCCATAAACTCGATGAACTGGCGGGGCGAGAGAATTTTGATTCCCTGAAATTGTTTCAGCACGAGCAGGTCTTTATCGCCGCTCACAATGATTTCACCGTGGCCGGTCAGGGCAGTGGCCAGCACCCAGTCATCGTCCTTGTCGCGGCAAATGGGTTTGGACAATGGGAGGGGTTTGATGACTTCCAATTCATCCGCCAGTTCGGCGAGAATTTCATCGGCCAAGGACTTTTCAATTTTCATTTTCCCAACCAGTGTGCGATGCAATTCGTCCAGCAGCCGGTGGGCGATGATGATGTCCGTCCGCGTCAATGCGCGTTCGTAAGCCTGATGGCAAAGGCCGATGGAAGTGAACGCCGAGACCAGAACGTTCGTGTCAAAAACAACTCTCACGAGACGATTTTGAAAACATCTTCGTCCGTGTAAATGCCCTGTGCCTGCGCCTGCGCCACGGCGCGTTCCCGCAGCGAATAAAAACGATCCAGCGCCAGGCGGCGGCGCAAGGCGTCCCGCACAAATTCGCTTTCGGTCATGTGCTGGCCTTTGGCGGCGCGGGAAACATCGCGGCGCAGCAGCGGCGGCAGGCTGATGGTCAAAGTTGCTCTCATGTAAGACAGATTAAGACAGCCACGCCAACCCGTCAAGCCGCCTGCGCCGCCATGGAGAAAATTCATTTTGACGGCGCGCAGTTCCGCAGCGACATCGCGGCGAAGGCGTTTTAACAACGTCAAAAGATTTTACGGTTTATATTCAAGCGGGGTTCCTTGAGTATATTTTGGCAGCAATGCTTCATAGGCGGCGACAATTTCTTGCACCGTCAAATTCTGGAACTTGGGATTATTCGTGACGGCTCCTGGCGAAGATTTCAAACGCGGATCAAAATCCAGAACATCGTTGAAACCAGAAAGAAAAATTTGACGCTGTTCATCCGTAAGCAACCCTGAAATCGTTTCGACGGTCTTTTGATTTAGTTCGTTCCACTGCTGGCGAATTTTATCTATGTCTGTGATAACAGTAGGATAATGCTGGAGTTCTTCGTCAGGCATGGTTGCCCAGCGAAGACCGTGCGCGTAGCTATTATCTTCCGCCTTTTCCAGAATCTGACGTAGCTGCGATTTAATACTATCATCTTTCAAATCCAAAATCTCAGCCAAGTATTCAGACTGGAAGAAAGCAAATTGATCTCCTGTGTCAAAGCGTTTTTTTAAATATGGCCAAGCTTTGAGAAGGTTAAATTCTTCCGCCGGTGTCAACTGTCCAGCGGCAAGTTTTTCGACCAGCTTGGCATAAGCGTGTCCCGTGTCTGGCACACTGCCGCCATAAACTGGCGGAATTTCTTCCGGCAGAAGGCCGTATGGTCTGGAGAGTTGATCTACCTGATTAGAATAATGATTCACACTTTGTTTGAGCAGACCAATCTCTCCGCGCAATTTCAAAAGTTCATTTTCATTGGAATTGGATTTTAATTGCGCGTTTTCCGCGAACAACGAAACCAATTGATTGGTCGCGTCGTCTCGCTCGCGTTGCAACTTCGCGAGTTGCTCGTTTTGCGTTTGTTGCAAATTTTGAACCTGCTCGCGCAATTGAGAATTTTGATGTGCTTCAAAAATTCCAGTTCCAATCGCGGCGGTCAGCGCGGCGGCGGCAAAAGTTTTTTGAAAAGTAGTCATGGCAATAGTTTTGGTGGCGGTAATTACGGTTGAAGTGGAAATGGCAGTTCCGGCTAAAATAGCGGCGGCGGAAATTGTGGACGCTAATCCAATCGGCGCGGCTTGCACGGCGTTGGCGGAAATTAAAACTGCCAGTCCACTTGCGCCAATTGAGATTTTTTGTTTGGAGAAAAATTCGCGTAATTTTTCCACAGCGCGACTCACGCGCTTTTGCGCGGTGTCATCGGAAATTTTCAATTGCTCGCCGACTTCACGCAGGTTTTTGTTTTCAAAATAGCGGAGCAGAATCGCGGCGCGGTCGGTTTCATCGAGCGCGGCCATCGCGTCGTCGAGCAACGGCTCGATTTGCGTCCAGTCGTTGGTGGTTGCATTCATGTCACTCATCTCCACGGCGATTTGTTCGCGCAACTGGCGGCGCGATTCTTTGCGGATTACGTCAATCGCCGTCCAGCGCGTAACTGAATAAAGCCATGCTGTTAAAATCGTATCCGGCTTTAATTTGCTGGCGTTGCGCGCGAGGTCGGCGAAAACGGATTGCGCGATTTCCTCGGCCAGTTGCGGCGAGCGAACTTGTCGTAGCGCGGCGGAATAAACGAGGTTCACATGACGCCGGACGATTTCCGTGAAGGCGTCCTGCGAATTTTCCCGCGCAAACTGCCGCAGCAAATCCAAATCATTTGTCATTTTCAGAAGTATATCGCCGCCGAGGATGGAAATCC
>DATCFH010000096.1:0-15761 GCA_036509625.1 Verrucomicrobiia bacterium | reverse complement strand
CGTCACGCTTTTGAAATTTATGGAACAACACAACTTCCTGTCGAAAAATCAAAATGAATCGTCCTCGGCCGTCATCAATTTTGCGCTCGGCGCGGATCACGGCGGGCTGGAACTCAAGGAATCGCTCAAGGCTTTTCTGCGCGAACGCGGCCTGACGGTCAGCGATTTTGGCGCGACGACCAAAGATCCGGCGGACGATTATCCGGACTTCGCCAAACCGGTCGCGCAAGCTGTGGCAGATGGCAAAGCCGAACTCGGCCTGCTCGTTTGCACCAGCGGCGTCGGCATCTGCATCACGGCGAACAAAGTGACCGGCGTCCGCGCGGGCGTGGCCGAAGATGTGGAAACCGCGACGCTCATGCGCCAGCACAATGACGTAAATGTCCTTTGTTTAAGCGGTAAAAAAACTTCCGCCGAACTTGGTAAAAAAATTCTTGAAGCGTTCATCAAGGCGAAGTTCGAAGGCGGACGCCATGAACGGCGCGTGTTGAAAATGGACTCAAAGTTCGCCGCCGCAAATTTGCGCCTGGTAAATGTTGATCCCGAAATCGCCACGGCGATTGACCACGAACGCACGCGCCAGCAGGAAAATATTGAATTGATCGCGTCGGAAAATTTTGTTTCGCCTGCCATCATGGAAGCGCAAGGCTCCGTGCTGACGAATAAATACGCCGAAGGTTATCCGAAGAAACGCTGGTATGGCGGCTGCGAGAACATTGACACGATTGAGCAGCTCGCGATTGACCGTGCAAAAAAACTTTTCGGCGCGGAACACGCCAACGTCCAGCCGCATTCCGGCAGCGGCGCGAACATGGCGGTTTATTTTTCCGTGCTGAAACCGGGCGACAAGATGCTGACGATGGATTTGAGCCACGGCGGACATTTGACGCACGGCAACAAGGCGAATTTCTCCGGCAAGTTTTTTGAAATCGTTCACTACGGCGTGAGCAAGGAAACCGAGCGGATTGATTACGACCAAATCGCGACGATGGCGCGCGAACACAAGCCGAAGATGATTACCATCGGCGCGAGTGCGTATCCGCGCATCATTGATTTCAAGCGCATGGGCGAAATCGCGCGGGAGGTCGGCGCGTATCTGCTTGCGGACATCGCGCACATCGCCGGTTTGGTTGCCGCCGGAATTCATCCGAGTCCGATGGAACACGCGGATTTCGTGACAACGACGACGCATAAAACATTGCGCGGCCCGCGCGGTGGCTTGATTTTGACGCGCGAAAAATACGCGAAGGAAATTGATTCAAACATTTTCCCCGGCATTCAAGGCGGCCCGCTGGAACACGTCATCGCGGCCAAGGCCGTTTGTTTCCACGAAGCGTTGCAGCCGAGTTTCAAAACGTATCAGCAGCAAATTGTGAAAAACGCCGCCGCGCTTGCCGATGGAATGAAGCGCAATGGCTATCGCCTCGTCAGCGGCGGCACGGACAATCATCTCATGCTCGTGGACGTGGGCGCGAAAGGCATTACCGGCAAAGATTGCCAAATTGCTTTGGATGAAGCGGGAATTACGACGAACAAAAATACGATTCCATTCGAGACGCGCTCGCCGTTTCAAGCCAGCGGAATTCGTCTGGGAACGCCCGCGTGCACGACGCGCGGCATGAAGGAAGCGGAAATGGCGGCGATTGCGGACATGATTTCCGAAGTGTTGATGGACATCAAAAACGTGGATGCCGCACACAAAGTCCGCGACCGCGTGCGCGCCTTGACGGCGAAATTTCCGCTGCCTTATTAAAAATAAAAATGTTCAACGTCGGACAAAAAGTAGTTTTGGTGGATGACAAGTGGCCGGAGACGGTCAAGCAACTCTATTTGCAATTGCCGGTGCTGGAGACGATTTATGTCGTCCGCGCCGTGCGCGTGGGTGTGCGCGCAGATGAACTCATCATGGATCATCGCCGCGTGCTGGAGCAATCGCTGTTGCTGGTCAGTCTTTACAATCCGACCAATAATCTTGGCGTGGAAGCCGGTTTTGCCGCGAGCCGTTTCCGCGCGCTGGATGAATTGAAAAAGGAAAATGTCGAGGAACAAGAAGCGGTAGTTTGAAACTGACGGCTGCGGACGGAACGCCAACGGCGCGGCGCTTATCTTCTAGAATTCTGGAAGAGCATGATGGCGACCACGCCAGCGGCAAAAAGCACGGCAATCAAGATGACCCAAAGAATAATCTTGGTCTGCTTTTTTTGCTGCCACGCGGCCTGACGCGGAAACAGCACCTTACCTAAAAACTTCAACGGCATAACGGGTTCCAGTTCTGATTAAAGGAATAATCAATCAAAGCATAACCCAGCGGCCTGTCCAGCTTTGATTTCCGCCGACAACTCAAAACCCTAGCGGGAAATTAAGCCGTCGCCGTATCCGCTGCACCGCGACCACGACCGTGATTCAAGTTGATGAACTGCCTCGTTTCCGTGACGTAGCCGACGATATTGAACTTGCCGATCGCTTCTTTTTTCGCCACGTCAAACGCCGCACCGGTGCGCGGAAAATGTTTTCCTTCGGCGGCATTTTTTGTCCAGAGATTGTCGCCGGCGAGGTATTCGTGGCTGTCGGCGTTCTCGATCATTATGTTCATAGAACGCCAACGTAACAGACGGCCAAACTTAACTGGCAACATATCTCCGATTATCTTTACTCCGACGCGACCGAACGGCGCGCGGCTTTTTTGCCGGCGTGATGCGACTTGTCCGCGAGCATTTTATTTTTGGCGCGCCGCGAACGCTTGCGCTTCTGGCGGCGGATTTTTTCGATCTCGGCACGTTGCGCGGCGACAAAACCATTCTTCCGTTCTTCAATTTTATCGAGCAATAAACGCCGCGCGATGAAGCGATTCAATCCCTGCTGCCGCGTCTCCTGACATTTCACCGACACGCCGGTCGGACGATGAATCAGCATGACGCAGGTGGAAACTTTGTTCACATTTTGGCCGCCGTGACCGCCGGAGCGCACAAAACTTTCTTCAATCTCCGCCTCGCGCACGCCGAGCGCGGCCATGCGTTGCGCGAGCTGATTTTCTTTTTCGATGCTGACAGAAAATGCGCCCATGCGGTAATTGTAGCGTTACGTTCGCGATTGCACCAGCACGCGGAACGCGCGGCCAAGATGTTCAGGATGCGTGAGCGTCTGAAATTGGCGCACTTGTTTTGCGTCCAAATTGGCAAAGGGTTTTTCTTTCACGGCCTTTTGTAAAATGCGCGTCAAAAATTGCGGTTGGGTGCAATAATTTTCCGTTTTCAATCCAACTTCCTCGCCGACTTTTTGAATCGCGGAAAAGTTGACGTGCGCGGTCAAATCCTGTTCACCGGGATGCGCCAACAAATCGTCGCTGACGTGATGGCGATGATAGGCGCGCAGGGTTCCTTTAAGTCGCGCGGGCGAAAACTGTTCGTCGGAATTAAAGCCGTAATCAATCGCCAGCAGTTTGCCGGACGACAAAATTTCGGCAGCTTCGCGCCACCAATTTTCGGCGGCGGGGGAAATTTCGCTGGTATAATTATCGGGCAGGACGGACAGAAAAGCAGATGGCAGATGGCAGATGGCAGATGGCAAATCCATCGGCGAAATTTTTACCCACGCAAATTTTTCGCCATCCAGCGCGACGCCCCACTCAAACCAATTTTTTGCTTTCGCGTCCCAACCGAGGCGGCGGACGGGAAAGGCGTCGAGCAGTTCGTTGCTGAAAATAATGCCGGAGAGTTTTGAATTTTTAGTTTTAAGTTTTAAGTTTTCAAAACTGGAAAACCAATTTACGCGCGGCGCAAATGATTTAAGCGTGTTCCGCTGCCATTCCTGCCGGCGTAAGGATGGTTCGATGATGACGTATTCGATTTCGGAAAAAAGTTTTGGCCGGTGATTTTTCAGCCAGTTCAAAACGTCTGCCGCCAGTTTGCCATCATGCGCGCCCGCTTCGACAATTTGCAATTCGCAATTTGCAATTCGCAATTCCTCCAGCCATTCCGCAAACTGGAATGCCAGTAGTTCGCCAAACAGCCTGCCGGTGCTGACGCTGGTAATGAAGTCGCCGCCGCGTCCGACATTGTCTTTATTTGTCTCATAATAGCCCGTTTCTGGACAATAAAGCGCGAGTTCCATGAAGCGCGCAAAGGGAATTACGCCGCTTTTAAGAATTTCTTCGCGGATGGCGTCGGTCGGCATTTTCATTGCTTGCAGTGCGGCATGGCTTTGGCTAGTGTCGTTTCACGAGAGAGGACTTATGGCTAAAATTGACGCATTTTTCAACCTGATGTTTGAGCAGAAGGCTTCTGACCTTCACATGGCCTCTGGCAATCCGCCCATGATGCGCATCCACGGCGAACTCCAGCGCGTGGATTATCCGCCGCTCGAAAACGACGTGCTCAAGGCGATGCTCTACGAAATCGCGCCGGATTACAAAATCAAACAGTTCGAGGAAACCGGCGACGTGGATTTTGGCTACGAAATCCCCAATATCTCGCGCTTCCGCGTCAATTTCTTCAACCAAAAAAATGGCGTCAGCGCGGTGTTCCGCCAGATTCCCAGCCGCGTGCTGTCGTTCGAGGATTTTGAAAAACTCGAAGCGCCGTTGCCGTCGGTCTTCAAAAAATTTGCGATGCTCCATCGCGGCCTCGTCGTCGTGACCGGGCCGACTGGCTCCGGCAAATCCACGACACTCGCGGCGGTGGTGGATTACTGCAATCGCAATCGCAAAGATCACATCATCACGTTGGAAGACCCGATTGAATTTGTTCACGAGAGCAAAAACTGCCTCGTAAATCATCGCGAAGTCGGCGTGCACACGAAGTCGTTCGCGTCCGGTTTGCGCGGCGCGTTGCGCGAAGACCCGGACATCATTCTCGTCGGCGAAATGCGCGATTTGGAAACCATCGAACTCGCGATCACGGCGGCGGCGACGGGTCACTTGGTTTTCGGCACGCTGCACACGCAGAGCGCGGCCAAGACGGTGGATCGTATCATTGACGTTTTTCCCGCCGACCAGCAGAACAAGATTCGCCAGACGCTTTCGGAAGCGTTAAAAGGCGTCGTGGCGCAGACATTGTTCAAACGCTCGGACAAAAAAGGTCGCGTGGCGGCGTTTGAAGTTTTGGTGTTCAACACCGCCGTGGCGAACCTCGTGCGCGAAGGCAAGACGCATCAGATTCAGGGCATGATTCAGGTCGGCAAGAAATTTGGCAACCAGCAGTTGGACGATCACATCATGGAACACGTCCGCATGAAACGTATTACGCCGGAAGACGCTTACGACAAAGCGCTCGACAAGAAAAAATTCCGCGCGCTGCTCGCGCATCCGCCGGAAGATGACGACACGATGTGACGGAAATTATGAAGTTGGAATTATGAATGCAGAAGTGAAAACCAAATCGGTCGCCACAAAAAGTCGCGCCACTTCATCCTTCATCCTTCTGCCTTCTGTCTTCTAAATATGCGCCGCCCGGAGCTGGATCAACTTTTGACGACGATGCTGGCTTCGCAGCCGGAGGTTTCTGATTTGCTTTTTACCGTGGATCGCCCGCCGCAAGTAGAAGCTTACGGCGAACTCAAACCGGTAATTTTTGATCCGCCCATCGAAAAACTCACGGCGTTTCAGATCGAAACGATTGTGATGAACATTATCGGCGACAATCTCTGGCACATCGAAGATTTACTGCGGCACGGCTCGTGCGACGCGTCCTATTCGCTGTCCGACCAGGCGCGTTTCCGCGTAAATATTTTTTCCCAACGCGGCAGTTTTTCCATCGTCTGCCGGCAGTTGAACGCGGCGGTGCCGACGTTGCAACAGTTAAAATTCCCGGAAATCTTCACGGAAATTCCCAAGGAAAAAACCGGCCTTATTCTAATCACCGGCGCGACTGGCTCCGGCAAATCCACCACGCTCGCGGCCATTCTGGACGAAATTAACCGCACCAAGCCGGTGCACATCGTCACGCTGGAGGATCCGGTCGAGTATCTGCACAAGCATCAGAAAGCGACGTTCAATCAGCGTGAACTCGGTTTGGATTTCGACACTTACGCCAGCGGCCTGCGCGCGGCGTTGCGGCAGGCGCCGAAGGTGATTCTCGTTGGCGAAATGCGCGACCGCGACACGGTGAAAATCGCGTTGAGCGCGGCGGAAACCGGCCATTTGGTTTTAAGCACGTTGCACACGATTAATGCCGGCGAAACCATCAACCGCATCCTCGGCATGTTCGAGCCGGACGAACAGGAGCAGGTGCGGACGCGGCTTTCCGATTCGCTGCGCTGGGTCGCCAGCCAGCGGCTCGCGCCCAAAGTTGGCGGCGGACGTTTTGCGCTGATTGAGCTGATGGGTTCCAACTTGCGCACGCAGGAAACCATTCGCATGGGTGAAAGCGAGGGCAAAAGTTTTTACGAAATCATCGAGGCCAATTATCCCTTTGGCTGGCGCACGTTTGACAACGCCTGCCTCGACGCCTACGAAGCCGGCATCATCACCGAGGAAACCGCCCTGCTCTATTGCACCAAGCGCAGCGTCCTTTCGCGCGGCATTGACAACACGAAAAAAGCGCGCGGCGAAATGAGTGCCAGCGCCAACACGCTCCGCATGAAAAATCTTAAAACCGGCACCGGCGAGGCTGTGCCCGCGCCACCCGTCTTGAAAATACGATGAACGGCACCTTTGATTTTGTCGGCAGCGAGGACAAGCCCGCGTTGATTGCTTTTTCCACGCCGGAATGGCTGGACACCTGCAAGGTCGCGTTGAACGAACTCGGTTACAAAGTTCACACCGCCGCGACGCACAGTGATTTTCTGCTCCGCTTCAGTCAGGCGCGCTATCAGGTCGTCATCGTCGAAGAACTGTTCGGCGCGAACACGCCCGACGAAAACCTCACGCTCAAGGCGTTGCAAAACATGTCCGTCAACCAGCGCCGCCACGCCACCGTTTTGCTCATCGGCAATTCCTTCCAGACGTTTACGCCGATGGAAGCGTTCAAGAACAGCGTCCACGCCGTCATCAACAGTTCCGAAATGTTCCTGATGAAACAGCTTGTCGAAAAAGCCGTCGCCGACAACGACACTTTTCTCCACAGCTTTCGCGAAATCCAAAACCGCGTTTTCTCCAGCGGCACCCGGTTTTGAGCGTGACCCGTCTGGATCAAGCGCTCGTCGAGCGCGCCCTTTGCGACAGCCGCGAACGCGCCAAACGCCTGATTATTGCCGGGCAAATCCGCGTCAACGGCCATCCTGCGAAAAAAGCCAGCGACAGCGTCAAGCCCGCCGATGAAATCACCGTGGACACGCCGGAAAAATTTGTTTCACGCGGCGGCCACAAACTGGAACACGCGCTCGAACATTTTCAATTAAATGTGGAATCGCTTGTCGCCATTGATTTAGGCGCGTCCACCGGCGGCTTCACCGATTGCCTGTTGCAACACGGCGCGGCCAAAGTTTTTGCGGTGGATGTCGGGCAAGGCCAGCTCGCGTGGAAGTTGCGTAGTGACAAACGCGTTGTCGTGATGGAAAAAACCAACGCGCGTTTTCTCAAGCCGGAAAGTTTTCCCGCGCCCGCCGATTTGGTCGTCGTGGATTGCTCCTTTATTTCGCTCAAGAAAATCCTGCCGTCCGCCGTGCCGCTGTTGCAGCCGGATGGAAAAATTGTCGCTTTAATCAAGCCGCAGTTTGAAGCCGGCAAAGCCGAAGCCGACAAAGGTCGCGGCGTCATTACTGATCCCGCCATTCACGACCGCGTGCTGGCGGAGCTGCAAGATTTTGTGTCCGCGCAGGCTGGCCTTTGCTGGCGCGGTGTGGTTGAATCTCCCCTGCTCGGCCCCGCTGGCAACAAAGAATTTTTGGCATTGATTGAAAAAGTCCGCTGACCATTTCCAACGCATCGGCCTCGTCGGCAACGCGGGCAAATCCGCCTGCGCCGCCAGCGTCCGCACCGCCGCGCAACTCATCCAGCGCACCGGCCGCAAAATTGTCTGCGACGAAATCACCGCGCAACTCACCAAATTAAAATGCCCGACCGCGCCCAACGCCGCCGCGCTCGCACGCGAGGTGGATTTGATTCTCGTTTTTGGCGGCGACGGCACGATGCTCCACACCGCGCGACAAATCGCCGGTTCCAAAACGCCGATGCTCGGCGTCAACATCGGCAGCCTCGGTTTTCTTACCGCCGTTCCATCCGACAAACTTGCGGACGCACTGAAACTGGTTTGGGCGGGCGAATTCAAATTTGAATCCCGCGCACTCATCGAAGCCACCGGCGTTTGCCACGGAAAAAAACTTACCGCGACTGCGCTCAACGACATCGTGGTCACGCGCGGCGCGGTTTCGCGTCTCATCGCGCTCGACGTGACGGTGAATGGCGATCTCGTCACGCGCTACCGTTGCGACGGATTGATTGTCAGTTCGCCGACCGGCTCGACCGCGTATTCGCTCGCGGCGGGCGGTGCGGTGGTTTTGCCGACCGCAGAAGTTTTTGCGCTCACGCCAATTTGTCCACACGCACTTTCAAATCGCTCCATCATTTTGCCGCTATCCGCGACGGTGCGCGTGAAAGCCATCAACACCATGCCGCCCGCGTTCCTTAATGCCGACGGCCAGATTGTCGGTGAACTTGCCGCGAATGACGAAATCACCATCCGCCGCAGCCGCCATTCCGTGCGGCTCCTGCGTTTGGCGAACAGTTCATTTCTCGAAGCCCTGCGCCGAAAATTACATTGGCGCGGAACCTACCTGTGAATGTTGAAGGAAGAATTATGAATTATGAATTGAAAGCAAAGACGTC
Source organism: Verrucomicrobiia bacterium (assembly GCA_036509625.1). Classification (GTDB taxonomy): domain Bacteria; phylum Verrucomicrobiota; class Verrucomicrobiia; order Limisphaerales; family UBA11358; genus UBA11358. The sequence goes on along the minus strand of DATCFH010000096.1, from coordinate 7,000 downwards.
GGCGATTTTTCCCACTTCATCATTCACCATTCTTACTTCATCCTTCTAAACATGGTCCGCTTAAAAGACATTGCCCAAATCGTTGGCGTCTCCGTGATGACCGTCTCGAAAGCCTTGCGCGACGAGCCGGATGTTTCCGCCGCCACCAAGGCTAAAATCAAAAAACTCGCGGCGGACATGGGTTACGTTCCCGATTCCAGCGCGCAAGGCCTCCGCACCAAGACCACCAAACTTTTCGGCCTCGTCATTCCGTCCACGACGAATCCCATTTACGCGCGCATCGTTTTCGCCATTGAGGAACGCGCGCACGAACTCGGTTACGACCTCCTCATCTGTCACACTTACAACAAACCTGAACGCGAGGACGCCTGTTTGCGCCGTCTGCTTTCGCGCCGTGTGGACGGACTTTTTATTGTTCCCGTTTATCGCTACGAGAATGAGGCGCGAATTTATCAGGAAATTATTGCGCGCAACACGCCCACCGTTTTGCTCGGTTCGCCCGCGCCGTTCTGCAAAAATTTTCCCGCCATCGAAATCGAGGAACTCGTCGCCAGCTACAACGCCGCAAAACATCTGCTCGCGCTCGGCCACAAAAAAATTGCCTATCTCACCGGCCCGCCCGCCGCGCCGTGGGCGCACGAACGCTTCGAGGGTTATCGCCGCGCCCTGCGCGAAGCGAACATCGAGGTGGACGACAAACTTGTTTTTCAATCCGGCAACACCATTGAGGACGGCACGAAAGCCGCGTTGCAGATGCTCAATGAAGGCGTCGAGCCCACCGCCATCATGGCCGTAAGCGATCTTGTGGCCATCGGCTGCGCGGAAACTTTATTGCAACAAGGCATCAAGATTCCCGGCGACGTTTCCATCGTCGGCTTTGGAAATATTTTGACGGCGGAATTTTATCGCGTGCCGCTCACCACTGTCAGCCAGCCGAAATATCGGCTCGGCGTCACGGCGATGGAAACGATGATGAAGCTGATTCGCGGCGAACCCATCCAATTAAAACGCCTTGCCGCCGAATTTGTGGAACGCAAAAGCACCGCGCCGCCGAAGACCTAGCCACAGATTTTCACAGATGAAACACAGATTCGGCAGAGCAAGACTTCCGGCAAACCGAATCGTTTAATCGCGAATTGAATTTTTGTCAGCGACTTTGTTTCTTGGCAATTTCCCATCTGTGTTTCATCCGTGTAAATCTGTGGCTTAAACATTTTTCCCGCCGCCAAAGAGCAGCCGCAGGCTGTTCATCACCACGATGACCGTGCTGCCTTCGTGGCCGACCACGCCGATGGTCAGTGGAATTTTGCCGAGCATCGCGAACGTCACCAGCACCACCACCGTGCCGAGCGAGATGAAAAGATTTTGCCGGATGATGTTCCGCGCGCGATGGCTCAAACGGAACGCGGCAAGAAAGTTTTCCAGCTTGTCATTCATCAGCACCACATCCGCCTGCTCCAACGCGGCGTCCGCCCCGCGCGCGCCCATCGCCACGCCGATGTGCGCCACGGCCAGACTCGGCGCATCATTCACGCCGTCGCCCACCATCGCGACCTTTTTTCCGGCAGCGGTAAATTCTTTTATGGCGGCAACTTTTTGCTCCGGCTTGAGTTCCGCGCGCACGTCGTCGAGTTTTAATTCCGTCCGCAGATGTTCGGCGGCAGCTTGGCGGTCGCCGGTCAGCACAACGATATGCAGCCCGTGTGCGTGCAATTGTGCCATCACCTCCGCCGATTGCGGACGGATGTCGTCGCGCAACACGACGCGGCCAATCAAATCGTCGCTGGCGATCCAAACTTCGGATGTGCCGACTTCAGTTTGAATTGGGCTGCGCGGCAGCGCAGCCCTACCGTCATCATTATTGGCAGGGCGGAGCTGCCGCGCCGCTTCACTTTCAACCCAGTCGCGTTTGCCGAGAAAAATTTCTTTGCCATCGCGTTTCGCTTTCAAGCCCTGGCCAGTGACGGATTCAAATTGGGAAAATTCGTGCGTCGCCAGATTTTGCTGTTTGCCGTGGCGCGTAATGGCGCGGGCGAGCGGATGCGTGGACAATTTTTCCAGCGAATACGCGAGCTGCGCGATTTCGTTTTCGCGTCCGGGCGGAAAACTTTCCACCTGCTCTACGCGTAGTTCGCCAGTCGTTAGCGTGCCGGTTTTGTCGAGCGCAACGACATTGATCTCGGCCAGTTTTTCCACCGCCGCGCCGCCGCGAAATAAAATTCCGTGCCGCGCCGCCCACGCAATCGCCGCCAGCACCGCCGACGGAATGGACAATACCAGCGCGCACGGCGACGACACGACGAGCAGCGTCATCGTGCGATAAAACGCGCTGTGTTCCTCAATGGCGGACGTGAACGGCGCGAGCTTGAAACCAAGCCACCACACGAAAAACATCGCGAGCGAAAGTCCTAAAACGCCGTAGGTGTAATAGGTGCTGAACTTGTCGGCGAACACCTGCGCGGGCGCTTTCTGATGCTGCGCCTCGCGGATGAGCGTGATGATTTTTTGCAGCGAGCTTTCCGCCGCCGGTCGCAAAACGATAACTTCGACCGCGCCCCACAAATTGAGTGTGCCAGCCAGCGCAGTGTCGCCGATGATTTTTTCCACGGGCGCGGCTTCGCCAGTGAGATTGGATTCGTCAGCGGCGGTATTGCCTTTGGCGATTTCCGCATCCACGGGAAATTGCGCGCCGGGCTTGATGAGCAAGCGCGCGCCGGTGCGGATTTTCTCGACGGCGATTTCCGTTTCATTGCCACTGGCGTCAATCAACGTGGCGGTTTTTGGCGCGTCGCGAAAGAGGGAACGAATTTCTTTTTGCGTGCGGCCAAAGGCGTAATGTTCGAGCGCGCCGGAGAATGAAAACAGAAAGAGCAGCGTCGCGCCTTCCGGCCACGCGCCGATGCTGGCCGCGCCGAACGCGACGGCGAGCATGAGAAAATGCACGTCGAGAATGCGTTTGTGCAACCGTTCCAAAACTTCTTCGGCGGCAAAAAATGCGCCCGCCAGATACGCGGCGGCATACGCGAACACTTTGAATTCCACCGGCACGACGAACGCGGCGAGCAGGCCGAAAATACCGCACGCGACGGCCAGAACGAGCTGGCCTTTCCATTCGTCAATGGGATGATCGTCGTCGGGAATCTCCATTTCGCGCGGCGCGATTTTAGGAAACGGAATGTCGCGCCAGCGCCAGAATTTCGGCGCAGTCGGACAAGTGACGCGCGCGATGGTCGTGGCCGTGGCCTCGCGGCGGATGGTGATGAGTTTTTGTTCGTTCGCGGACAACGGCGAGTCGCAGATGGAACAATCGGATTTGCCGGAAAATAGCGAGCAGCTTTCGCTGGCCGTGGATTTTTGCGCGGACGAGATTTTTGCGGAAATTTTTCGCGTGAGTTTTTCCACGTCGGCGCGACCGAGCGTGGCGACGGAAATTTTCTGCTGCGCGGCGTCAATCGTCACCGCTTCCAGCGTCGGCTCTTCCGAAAACGTGTCGGTGACACAACGCGCCAAGCAGGCTTGCGCCGGTTCCTCGTGCCGATGTTTGTGACCTGAACTCATCGCCTATTTTTTAACACAAGAACAATTCACGCGCGAAGGAATAATTGTGGAACGCGGCTGGGCCGCGCTCCGTTCAAATCGGGACATGGCCAAATTGGTTGAAACTTCGCCAAAATCTGCAAAGCTTCGGCAGGAGGAATTGGTTTTACTTAAATGCAGACAGTCATTCACCAAAGGAATTTAACCATGAGCAATCGCACGTTTGGAAATCGTAACACAGAAAATCCGGCGGTCATTCGCTGGATCGAGGCGCAGGCCAAAGTTTGCCAGCCAGATAAAGTTTTCTGGTGCGACGGTTCGGAGACGGAAAAAGATTTACTCACCGCCGAAGCCGTGGATGCGGGCATTTTGGTGAAGTTGAATCAGGAAAAGTTGCCCGGCTGTTATTATCACCGCTCGAATGCCAACGACGTCGCGCGCGTGGAGCAATGCACTTTTATCTGCACGCCGATGCAGGAAGAAGCCGGCCCGACGAACAATTGGATGGCTCCGAAGGCAATGTATGCCAAGCTCGGCGCGTTGTGCAACGGCGCCATGAAAGGTCGCACGATGTATGTCGTGCCTTACTTGATGGGACCGCTCGGTTCGCCGCTCACGAAAGTCGGCATCGAGCTGACGGATTCCATTTACGTCGTATTAAGTATGCGGATTATGGCGCGCATGGGTCAGGTCGCCTACGAGCAACTTGGCGACAGCGAAGATTTTAATCGCGGCCTGCACTGTATGTTGGACGTGAATCCCGACCGCCGTTTCATCGCGCATTTTCCGCAGGACAACGCCGTTATTTCCGTCGGCTCAAATTACGGCGGCAATGTTTTGCTCGGCAAAAAATGTCTCGCGCTCCGCATCGGTTCGTATCTCGGACGCAATGAAGGTTGGATGGCGGAACATATGTTGATCCTCGGTGTCGAATCGCCGACGGGTGAGAAAACCTATGTGGCCGCAGCGTTTCCGAGCGCGTGCGGCAAAACAAATTTTGCCATGATGGTTCCGCCCGCGCATTTCAAGGGCTGGAAAATCTGGACAGTCGGCGACGACATCGCGTGGATGAAACCCGGCGCGGACGGACGGCTTTACGCCATCAATCCCGAAGCCGGTTATTTTGGCGTCGTGCCGGGAACAAATTCAAAATCGAATCCGACGGCGGTTCAAACCATTCGCCGCGACACGATTTTCACCAACGTCGCGCTCACGCCGGATGGCGATGTCTGGTGGGAAGGCAAAGACGGCGACGTGCCCAAAGAATGTTTGGATTGGCGCGGAAATAAGTGGACACCGGACTCAAAAGAAAAAGCCGCGCACGCAAATTCGCGTTTCGCCGCGCCGATGAAAAACAATCCTTCGCTCGATCCGCTCGCGAATGACCCGAACGGCGTTCCGATTAGCGCGATCATTTTTGGCGGTCGCCGCGCGGACACGATGCCGCTCGTGTATCAGGCGTTCAACTGGATTCATGGCGTTTATATCGGCGCAACGATGGGTTCGGAAATGACCGCCGCTGCGGTCGGCGGCCACGGGCAAGTGCGCCGCGACCCAATGGCCATGCTGCCTTTCTGCGGTTACGACATGGGCGATTATTTCCGCCATTGGATTGTGATGCGGAAGTTAATCAAATTTACGCCGCGCATTTTTCATGTGAACTGGTTTCGTAAAGATGCCGACGGCACTTTTCTCTGGCCCGGCTTCGGCGAAAATATGCGCGTGCTCAAATGGATTGTCGCCCGCTGCAACGGTCAGGCCAACGCCGTCGAGACGCCGCTCGGCTGGGTTCCCTATGCGAAAGATTTCGACCTCACCGGCCTCGCCGATTATTCGCCGGAGAAATTCGACCGCGTGCAAACCATCAATTACGACGACTGGCGGCGCGAACTTTTGCAACAGGACGAATTGTTCATGAAAATTTATTCGCACCTGCCGAAGGAATTGATTTTCCAGCGCGAACTGCTCGTGGCGCGGTTGTAAGAAATTAAACTGAAGCTTTCAACCATTCGGCCTGCAAACCGCGCTGTTGAATCAATTCGTCCAACGCAATTCGATTTATCTGCTCGCCCGATACCGCCAGCATTGCGCGGATGTCTCGCAGATGTTTTTCCGAACCGCCCGCGCGAAAATATTCCAGCTTGCGGACGATGACATATTCCGGCGGTGCAAGTTTGACCGTGCTTTCACCGATTGAATACTGCTTTGCATTGCGAAACGCCCACGCGTGCAACTCATCACGGTTCGCCAGATAAAAATCAGCCTTCAGGCCGGAGTCCGCGTGGATGATGTTGAAGTGTCCGCGCCGTTCGCGCGCCATCTCGGCAAGAATCACATCGGCGGGCGGCAAATAAAATTCCGGAGCGGGGAAAATTTTGGCGAGTTGAGGAATCTCATCGGCGCGTAGAAAAACAATCAAATCAACATCATGCGTCACGCGCGGTTCACCGTAGAGCATCGCCGCCACGCTGCCGCTGACCAGATAACGAATGCCCAACCGATTCAGCGGAAAAACAAACAGCTCGATTAAATCAGGTTCGGACATGGGAGAAGATGCGGCGAACTTCATCTGCAACTTGCTGCTCCGGCCAGTCAGGATGCTGGCTGTGCAGAAAGGCGGCCTTGTGTCGGCGGCAAGTCCAGTAAAGACGATTCGCCGCGCGCCACCGCTGCTCCGGCGTCATGCGCCGGAAAATGGCGAACTGTTCTGGACTGGTTTGCTCATCCGCAAGCATGGCTCAACTGTGCGCCGAAAAACTTAACCGAGCAAGTCCTTTGCTTTCGCCAACGCCTCATCCAGCTTACCCGCGTCCTTGCCACCGCCGCGCGCGTTGTCCGGCTTGCCGCCGCCTTTGCCGCCGACAATTGGGGCAATCGTCTGGATGATTTTTCCGGCATGGACTTTCGCGGTGAAATCAGAAGTCACGGCGGCGATCAATGAAACCGCGCCATTGCTCGCGCCGCCGAGAACAATCACGCCTTTGAATTGCGACTTCAACGAATCCACAATCGTCTGCAACGTGTCGCCGTCATTCGCGCCGAGATTGGCGATGATGGCGGGAACACCGTTGATGGTTTCAGCGCGTATCATCAAATCTTTGGCACTGCCTGCGGCTTCTTTTTGATTGGCCGTCCGCAAGGACTTCTCCAATTCTTTTTGATGCGCGAGCAAGGCTTCCACTTTCTTTTCCAACTCGCCGACGGGTGAATTGATTTTACCCGCGATGCTGCGGATGAGTTGCAACTGCTCATTCGCCAAGCCGTAAGCGGTCAGACCGGCCACGGCTTCGATACGGCGAACGCCCGCGGCCACCGCCGCTTCGCTGACGATGCGGAACAAGCCAATCTCGCCGGTCGCGCGCGCGTGCGTGCCGCCGCAAAGTTCCATCGAATAACCGTTTAATTTATTCGCCTCGCCGCCGATCTGGACGACGCGCACCGTGTCGCCGTATTTGTCGCCGAA
>DATCFH010000095.1:0-13286 GCA_036509625.1 Verrucomicrobiia bacterium | reverse complement strand
CGGCGACCTTTCACTGCGCGCGACGCCGCGTGTGTGGATCGAAGATTTGCAGGTCTATCCGCACATCGCCACGCATTCAGCGACGGTGACGGGAACCATTGGTAATTCGTCTGGCGCGAACGGCGAAGCGGGAATGCTTTTCTATGTGGACGGAAAACTCGCGCAGTCGATTGTCGCAGATTGGACGACGAACGGCGGAACTTTCACCGGCGAAATTCCCTTGGGCGACAACGCGACGAACTGGGATGAATTTCATCCGGCAGTTCATCACCTGACCGCAAAACTTAACGACGCGACGCGCAGCACAAGTTTCGGCCTCCGCGAAATCTCGACGCAAGAAACACAGTTTTTGGTGAACGGACGCAAAACTTTTTTTCGCGGCACGCTGGAATGCTGTGTGTTTCCGCTGACCGGCCATCCGCCGACGGACGTGGCTTCGTGGCTGCGCATCATCACCATCGCGAAGGCGCACGGACTAAATCTGTTTCGTTTTCATTCGTGGTGTCCGCCGGAAGCGGCGTTTGCGGCGGCGGATAAATTGGGCTTTTATTTTCAAGTCGAAGCCGGTTCCTGGGCGAATCACAGCACGACGCTCGGCGATGGCAAGCCCGTGGATGCCTGGGTTTATGACGAAACCGAACGCATCCTGAAAACTTACGGCAACCATCCGAGCTTCGTGCTGATGGCTTACGGCAACGAACCGCGCGGCAGAAATTACGGCAAATTTCTCACGGAATATGTCGCGCATTTCAAATTGCGCGACGCGCGCCGGCTCTGGACGGGCGCGAGCGGCTGGCCGGAATTGCCGGGCAATGATTTTCAAGTGTTGTCGGCGCCGCGCATCCAGCACGGAACGAACGCGTCGCGCCTCAACGCACAGCCGCCCGCGACGACGGCGGACTACGGTGATTTTATTTCTGCGCGCGACGTGCCGGTCATCAGCCACGAAATCGGCCAGTGGTGCGCGTATCCAGATTTTGCGGAGATCAAAAAATACAAAGGCTATTTGAAGCCGGGCAATCTGGAAATTTTCCGCGACTCGCTCGCTGCACACGGCATGAGCGACGAAGCAGAATGGTTTTTGTATGCGTCCGGAAAATTGCAGACGCTGTGCTACAAGGAAGAGATTGAATCCGCTTTGCGCACGCCGGGCATGGGCGGTTTTGAACTGCTCGGCCTCACCGATTTTCCCGGCCAAGGCACGGCGCCCGTCGGCGTGCTCGATGCGTTTTGGGACGACAAAGGTTACGTCACCGCCGCGCAATTCAGCCGTTTCTGCAACGCCGTCGTGCCGCTTGCGCGCTTGGAAAAACGCGTGTTCACAACAGATGAAACGTTGTCGGCAAATTTGGAAGTGGCGAATTTTGGCGCGACGACGCTCACGAATGCGACGCCGTATTGCGAACTGGTCGCTGACGACGGGCGCGTAGTCGCGTCGCAGATTTTTGACCGGCGCAATGTGCCGGTGGACAATGGCATCAAACTCGGCACGGTGAATTTCAATTTGCAAAAAATCCCCGCACCCGCGCGTTACAAACTGGTTGCGAGTTTTGCCGGCACGAAAATTCAGAACGATTGGGATGTGTGGGTTTATCCCGCGCCATCCGCGCCGAAAGCGCCAGTGGACGTAACGGTTTTCCATGAACTGAACGCCGCCGCGCTCGCAGTGTTGGATTCCGGCGGAACCGTTTTGTGGCTGCTGCCGCCGGAAAATGTCCGCAACGATTCCGCGCGGCCGGTGAAATTTGGTTTCAGCAGCATTTTCTGGAACACGGCGTGGACGAAACGGCAGGCGCCGACGACGCTGGGAATTCTCTGCGATTCGCAAAAGCCATTGTTCGCAGAATTTCCAACGGACGATTTTAGCAACTGGCAATGGTGGTATCTCGTGCATCGCGCGCAGCCGATGATTTTGGATGATTTTCCAGCAGGCTTGCTGCCGAGCGTGCAAGTGATTGACGACTGGACGACGAATCGCAAACTCGCGCTCGCCTTCGAGGCGAAAGTTGGCAAAGGAAAAATTTTTGTTTGCAGCATAGATTTGGAAAATGATCTGGAACACGATCCCGTGCGCCGGCAATTCCGCACGAGCCTGCTGGATTATCTCGCCAGCCCGCGCTTTCAGCCAAAATGGTCGGTGGCTGCCGCGACGTTGCAGCACCTCGCAATACCGGTGACGAAATAAATTTTACCGGGTTTTTCGCGCGGTTCGCGGTTTGAATTCGTTCTTCAATTATTTTGCACTGTGCCACAAACCAATTTTCTTTGGCTTGACGAACTTTCGCATTGTGCCATTTTGCCACTCTGAAAGACTGACTTTCTCCAATGGCTGCAACCAAATCCAGTTTCCTCGACAAAGTGCTTGGCCGCATCGGACGGCTCGACACGGAAGGGTTGCAGACCGTCGTCCAACGCCTCGCGCGCGAACGCAGTTTTCTCGAAACACTTTTCAACACGATTGAAGATGGCGTGCTGGTGGCGGACGAAAATGGGCGCGTGCTTTATTTTAATCAGGCCGTCGCGCGGCTCATCGGCTTGCCGCCGGACGCGGAAGATTTGCGGATTGCGGACATTTTACCGGAGGTGGATTGGGCAAAAATTTCCCGCGCAGATCACGACGGCGGCGCGCACGTCACGCGGCACGAATTTGAAATCCATTATCCGCGTCCGCGTTTTCTCCGGCTTTACGCCGCGCCGCTCGACGGCGAAGCCATCGGCAGTTCCGGCGTCGCGCTGATTTTGCACGACGCGACCGAGGCGCGGCAAAAAACGTTCGAGGCCATCGAAAGCGAACGCATCCAGGCGCTCACACTTTTGGCCGCGAGCGTCGCGCATGAAATCGGGAATCCACTTAACGCACTGCACATTCATTTGCAACTGATGGAGCGCGAGGTGAAGAAACTTAAAAGTGACGAGTGGCGGGTGGCGAGTGACAAGAAAACTTCCGCACGCGCCGCACGTCATGTGCCGACGGATACTGCCGAAGCTGCCAAAAAATTAGAGCAGTATCTCGACGTGGCGAAAGGTGAAATTCACCGGCTGGATTACATCGTCACGCAATTTCTCGGCGCGATCCGTCCTGCGCCGGTGCAATTAAAAATGGCGTCGTTAAATAATGTTGTTGAAAAAACTTTGGAACTGCTGCGCCCGGAAATTGAAAATCGCGGCGTGACGGTGAAAACAAAACTGGCGCGCCACCTGACGACAACGCCGGTGGACGCGACGCAGTTGCAGCAAGTTTTGGTGAACCTCGTGAAGAACGCCACGCAGGCGATGACGACCGGCGGCACGCTAACTTTACAGACTGGCGAAAATTCCGACAACGTCTGGTTCAGTGTCGCGGACACGGGCGGCGGCATTCCGCAGGAGCAGATCAACCGCATTTTCGAGCCGTTTTATACGACGAAGAAAAAAGGCAGCGGCCTTGGTTTGATGATTGTCCAAAGAATTGTCCGCGCGCACAACGGTCGCATTGAATTGGAAAGCCACGTTGGTCGCGGCACGACTTTTCGCGTGTGGCTGCCGTTGCACGAACGCAAACCACGGCTGCTGGAAAATAAAAACTAATTAACCACAGATGGACACAGATAACCACAGATGGGAAACAAACAAAATCACCGAGGTGATGATTGGGACGGCTTACAAGATTGGCAATACTTTGGGCAGCGGATTTCTTGAAAAGGTTTATGAGAACGCGCTGGCGATTGAGATTCGCAAGAATGGTTTGCTCGTTGTTCAACAGCACCCCATCAATGTGAAATATGAAGGTGCGATTGTCGGCGAATTTATCGCCGACTTACTGGCGCAATGCTTAAATTATTTGAAAGCCACCGGACTTCACGTTTGTCTCTTGATCAATTTTGGCAACCCGAAAGTTGAAATCAAACGCATCATGTTATGAAATTCCATCTGTGTTTATCTGTGTCCATCTGTGGTTAATATGAAACCGACCCTGCTCATTGTGGATGACGAGAAGACGACGCGCGAAGGGTTGCGCGCGGCGCTCGAAGAACGCTACGACGTTTACATCGCCGAGGACGCGCAGGCGGCGATGGAATTGCTCGAAGGCGAAAATTTTGACGTGATGCTGACGGATTTTCGGCTGCCGAATGAGGACGGAATGAAATTAATTTCGCGCGCGAAGTCGCTGCCCAAACCGCCGATTTGTATTTTGATGACGGCTTACGGTTCGGAAGAATTAGCGGTGGATGCAATGAAACGCGGCGCGGATGATTACATCGCCAAAGGCCGTTTGCAGATTGACGAATTGGAAATGCGGATTGCGCGTGCGTTGAAACAGCAAAATCTGGAAGTGGAAAATGTTTCATTACGCAAACAACTCGATTCCAAATTTGGACTGGAAAACATCATCGGCAAATCGCCGGTGATGACGGAGATTTTTGAAGTCGTCCAGCAAGTCGCGCCCACGCGCGTAACGGTTTTGATTGGCGGCGAAAGCGGCACGGGCAAGGAACTTGTGGCGAAAGCGATTCACCAATTGAGTCCGCGCGCAAAGCAACCATTCGTGACGGTGCATTGCGCGGCGCTCGCGGCGACGTTGCTCGAAAGCGAATTGTTCGGTCACGAGCGCGGCGCGTTCACAGGCGCGCACGAACGGCGCATCGGCCGTTTTGAACAGGCGCAGGGCGGCACACTTTTTCTCGACGAGATCGGCGAGATTGACGCGACGATTCAAGTGAAGCTGCTGCGATTTTTGGGCGAACGGACTTTTGAGCGCGTCGGCTCGAACAAGACTTTGACCGCCGATGTGCGCCTCGTCGCGGCGACCAATAAAAATTTGGAAGAACTGGTCAAGACCGGAAAATTTCGCGAAGATTTATTTTTTCGTCTGCGCGTCGTGGAAATTGAACTGCCGCCGTTGCGCGCGCGGACGGGCGACATTCCGTTGCTGGCGCAAAGTTTTCTGCGCGAGTTCGCCAAGGAAAACGGCAAGGCGGTGAACGATTTCACGGCGGAGGCGCTCGAAGCGTTGATGAATTTTTCGTGGCCGGGCAATGTGCGCGAGTTACGGACGGCGATCGAACACGCGGTGGTTTTGAGCCGGGGTGAACGGATTGCGTTGCGCGATTTGCCGCCGTCGGTGCGCGGCGAAAGTTCCGGCGGCGCGGTAAAACTATTTCAAAGCAAAGCGGTGACGGTAAAAGACGCGGAGCAACAATTGATTGTGCGCGCGTTGAAAGAGACGAACGGCAATCGCACGCGCGCGGCGCAAAAAATCGGCATGAGCCGGCGGACGTTTCACCGGAAGCTGCACGAGTATCACTTGGAAGGATTTTAATCATGGCAAATTCAGAACAGATTCAGCGCTTCATTCATGCGCTCGAAGTGGGGCAGTTTTCGCGCTGGCTACGATTGTTGCCGCTGGCGGTGGCGGTCATCGGGCTGGCGGTGCTTTACGACTTGAGCGCGTATCGCGGATTCAATTCCGTGGAGGCGATGGACGCGGCACAGGTGGCACGTAACATGGCGGACGGCAAAGGCTACACGACCGATTTCATCCGGCCGGTCAGCATTTATCTCCTCCAGAAGCACAACCAAAAAATATCGGCGACCAATGCGGCGGACTTTGCGCAGCTTAATGGCGCGCATCCCGACCTCGCCAATCCGCCGGTATATCCAACGGTGCTGGCGGGCTTGATGGAGTTTTGGAAACCCAATTGGACGGTGGAAACGCGCAAGCCTTTTTGGTCGGAAGGCGGCAGGTTCCTGCGTTATCAGACGGAATTTCGCATCGCCATCATGAACCAGATTTTGTTGCTAGTGAGCGTTGCGCTGACATTTCTCATCGCAAGAAAATTGTTTGATATTGAGGTTGCCTGGCTGGCGGCGCTGCTGACGCTGGGCGCGGATTTATTGTGGAAATTTAGCGTATCCGGCCAGTCAACATTGTTGTTGCTGGTGATTTTTTTGGGTCTGGTTTTGGTTTTGATAAAAATTGAAGAACTTGGCCGCACCGAAAAACCACCGGTGCAAAAACTATTCATGTTGACGGTCACGGCTGGTTTGCTGGTGGGGATGGGAATGCTAACGCGTTATGCGTTTGGCGGGGCGATTATTCCGGTCGCAATTTTTCTCATGCTCTTTGGCGGCGTGCGACGACCGAGCTTGGCGGTTGCGGCGATTCTGACATTCGTGCTCGCGGTGACGCCGTGGATTATTCGCAATCTCGAAGTAAGCGGCACGCTGTTTGGCACTGCCGGTTATGCGATTGCTGAAGGAACTTTTGCCTATCCCGGCTCGCAGTTGTCGCAATCCATAAATCCCGACCCGACCCTGATTTACTGGCTCCGGCCTTACATAAGAAAGTTACTGGAAAACCTGCGATTCATTTTGCAGAACGATCTCTTGCGCATCGGTGGCAATTGGGTGGCCACGCTCTTTTTTGCCGGGCTTTTGTTGGGACTGCGTAATATCGCCGCCCGACGGATGCGCTATTTCACGATGATTTGTGTCGGAGTTTTCAGTGTGGTGCAGGCGCTCGGCAAAACACAGCTTTCCGCCATGTCGCCCGAAATCAATTCAGAAAACCTGCTTGTGCTACTCGCGCCGCTGGCGGCAATTTTTGGCATCGTTTTTTTCCTGACATTGCTGAACCAGATGAAGACGCCTTCGCCGCAAATCCGCCTCGCCATCATCGTCTTAATGCTGCTCATTGCCTGCCAGCCGCTCATCACCAGCCTGCTGCCGCCCAAAATTTCCCCCGTGGCTTATCCGCCGTATTATCCGCCGGAAATCCAGAAGGTCGCCAGTTGGATGCATCCCGATGAACTTATGATGAGTGACATCCCTTGGGCGGTCGCGTGGTATGGCGACCACCCATGCGTCTGGCTCACCCTCAACCTCCAGCCTGATTTTTATGCCATCAACGACTACTTGAAGCCGATCAAAGGAATCTATTTCACGACCGATTTCATGGATAAAAAAGCCGTCTCCGAAACCGTGCGCAGCGATGAAAATAGCTGGGGACGTTTCATCTACAATTTGATTCTGGAAGATGGCCGCAGGCAATCAGGCTACGCTGACGCATTGTCGCGCGGCCAGTTTGCCGAAGAAAACCAAAATAGTTATTTGAAACATTTTCCATTAAACGTTTCAAAAACCTTAAGCACCGGCTTTTTCTTCACCGACCGGCAACGCTGGAAATCCCAATAGAATCAGGCCGCTGCGCGTTTCAACCGGTCGGCGATGCCCGACCATTCCGGCGCATCCGGCAGCGCTTCCACAACAATCAACTGCGCGCCCGCAGCATCGCAACGGTGCAGCTCCGCGTAAAGCGCGCGCGCAAACGCCGCCGCATCGTGCGGCATCACGCTCACGTCCGCAAAAATTTCGCCCGCCGGAATTTTCGTGTGCGCGATGACGTGAACAGTTGAAAGTTGAAAGTTGAAGGTTGAAAGTTGCGAACGCAAACCCGCGTCGTCGCACCAATCCAAAATCACCAGTTTTGCCTTCGGTGAATAATGCTTCGCCAACAAACCCGGACTCCGCAAAGCCGTGTCGGAACTTTGGACTTTGGACTTTGGACTTTGGACCTCGCCGCCAACCGCCGCCAGCGACTCGGCGTGAATCATGCCGGGACGCAAAACGCGCGGCGGATTCACCGACAAATCTAAAACCGTGGATTCGATTCCAACTTGCGACTGTCCGCCGTCCACGATCAAGGAAATTTTTCCGTCAAGCTGCGCGCGGACGTGTTCCGCATTCGTCGGCGAAATCTGGTTGGACAAATTGGCGCTCGGCGCGGCCAGCGGAAAACCACATTCGCGAATGACGGCCTGCATGAACGGATGACTCGGCCAGCGCACACCAACCGTTTCGCCACCAGCGGTAACCGCATCGGAAATTTTTCCCGCGCGCGGCAAAACCAAAGTCAGCGGGCCAGGCCAAAACGCTTTTGAAAATTTCTCTGCCAGTTCGGAAAAATCTTTTACGCAATCGCGCGCCATTTCATTTCCGGCGACGTGGACGATGATGGGATTATTTGCGGGACGCCCTTTGATTTGGAAAATTTTGGCGACGGCTTTTTCATCCAGCGCATTCGCGGCGAGGCCGTAAACGGTTTCCGTCGGCAGCGCGACGACTTCGCCGGCGCGCAATAGTTCGGCGGCGCGGCGGACGGCTTTTTGAAAAAGCTCCGGCGTGTGCGTTGGAAGGATTTCAGTTTTCAATTTTGTAGGAAACGACGTGAGGAGTTTCTAATTTGAAACCGGTAATTGCCAACTAATTTGAGCCTCCTCACGTCGGCTCCTACGAGATTATTCGTAGCGCAAAGCTTCAATCGGGTCGAGCCGCGAAGCTTTCCACGCGGGATAAAATCCGGACACGATGCCGATGGCGGCGCTGGAAACACAGGCGATTCCAATCCAAGCAAACGGCGTCAACGTCGGCCAACCGGTGAAGTGCGAGGTGATGGTTGCTGCGCCCATGCCGAGCGCGATTCCTAAAATTCCGCCGAACGCGCTCAAGGTGACGGCTTCAATTAAAAATTGAATCAGGATGTCGCGCGCACGCGCGCCGACGGCCATGCGGATGCCGATTTCGCGCGTCCGCTCGGTGACGCTGACGAGCATGATGTTCATGATGCCGATGCCGCCGACCACGAGCGACACGCTCGCAATCGCGCCGAGCAGCACGGACATGATGCGCGAAGTCGAGGTCGCCATCTGCATCAGTTCAAGCTGGCTACGCACGGTAAAATCCGGCTCCGCACTTTTGTGGCGGTCACGCAAAAGCGTGTCAATGTCGGCCTGAACTTGGTTGATGGTGTCTTTGCTTGCGGCCTGCACCATGATGGAGTTCACAAAATTCCGGCTCGTGATGCGCCTCATGTGGCTCGTGTAGGGAATAATCACCACGTCGTCCTGATCTTGACCGAATAAATTAAATCCTTTCGACTCCAACACACCGACAACTTTGAACGGGATGTTACGCACAATCAAAGTTTGTCCAATCGGATCGTCGTTGACGAATAATTGATCCACGACGGTTTTGCCGATGACGGCGACTTTTGCCAAGGCGCGCACGTCGCCATCGGTGAACATCGCGCCGCTGGCGATATTCCAGTCGCGAATCTGCGGATAGTCCGGCGACTCGCCGATGACCTGCGTGTTCCAGTTCTGACCGTCCGCCAAAATCTGCTCGCGGTCACGGACTTCCGGGCTGACGGCGACAACATTGGCGACTTCATTTTTAATGGCCAAAGCATCTTTCACCGTCAAGGTCGGCGCGCTGCCCCAACCGCCTTTCATGCCGCCGCTGCTGAAATTACCGGAAAAAACCGTGACGATGTTTTGACCGAGGCTCGCGACTTTATCTTCGACTTGCTTCGTCGCGCCCGTCGTGATGCTGACCGACGCGATGACCGAACCGACGCCGATGATGACGCCGAGCATCGTCAGCAGCGAACGCATTTTGTTCCGGCGCAATGCGCGTGCGGCAAGTTTGAATGGAGCCAAAAATTTCATGCCAGCTTCACGGCTTGTTGCGCTTCACGCAGATTTTTTAATTCGTTTTCTGCGCTAAAACGGTCGGTGACTTTTTCATCCGTCACAATTTTTCCGTCGCGCAAAATAATCATGCGCTTCGTGTAACGCGCCACGTCGAGTTCGTGCGTGACCATGATGATGGTGATGCCAGCGTCATTCAGTTTTTGAAACACGCCCATGATTTCGATGCTCGTCTGGCTGTCCAAATTTCCCGTCGGTTCGTCCGCGAGCAACAGCGACGGCTGGTTGACGAGCGCACGCGCGATGGCGACGCGCTGCTGCTGGCCGCCGGAAAGCTGGTTGGGTTTATGGTCGGCGCGGTCGGCCAGACCGACGAGGCGCAAAGATTTTTCGGCGCGCTCTTTTTGCTCGTGCGATGGCACGCGCTGGTGGTTGTAAAGCATCGGCATCTCGACATTTTCCAGCGCGGTTGTGCGCGAGAGCAGGTTAAAACCCTGGAAAACAAAGCCGATTTTGTCGTTGCGAATTTTTGCGCGCCGGTCGCGGTCGAGCGTGGAAACGTCCAGGCCATCGAGAAAATAATTTCCATTCGTCGGCCGGTCGAGGCAGCCGATCATGTTCATCAACGTGCTTTTGCCGGAGCCGCTCGAACCCATGATCGCCACAAATTCGCCCGGCTGGATGTCGAGCGAGACGCCGCGCACGGCGTGAACATCCACTTCACCCGTATGGTAAATCTTGTGGATGTCCGCGAGCTTGATGACGGCGTTCATAGAAGGCAGAAGGAAGTCAGCCGTTGCCGCGCGTCATGAAGTCGAATCACCCGCCGCGCAAACATTTTTGTTCGCGGCGCGAGGTCGGTTTCTGCGTTCTTCATTTTTCCTTCTAACTTTGTTTTAGTGGTGTGAGAATCTGCCGCCAAATGGACTGGACGAGCCGGCCGCAGAATTTTGAGAATCACTTTGCGCGACACTGGAAACGACTTTATCGCCTTCCTTCAAGCCATCCACAATCTCGGTGAAAATGCCATCGGTGATGCCGGTCTTAATCTGCATCGGCTTCAACTGCGGCGCGCGCGCGCTGCCCGCGAGGATATAAACCGTGTGCAAACCATGTCCGCCTTTGTTTTTATGTTGCGCTTTGCCAGTCGTAACTTCATTGGTTTGCACCACGCCGCCGATGGCGTTAGTCAAAACCACCGCGCCATCCGGCGGACGGAAACGCAGCGCGACATTGGGGATTTTCAAGGCGTCTTCCCGCTGCGCGGTGATGACGGAGACGTTCGCCGTCATGCCGGGTTTCAATTTGTAATCCGCATTGGTCACGCTGATGACGGTGTCGTAGGTGACGACGTTGTTGACGGTGATGGGCGAATTACGCACCTGCGTCACCTCGCCGTGAAACGTGCGCGTCGGATATGCGTCCACCGTGAAATCCACGCTCTGTCCCTCGACCACGCCACCGACATCGGCCTCGGCCACGTTGGAATCAATCTGCATTTTCGTCAGGTCGTTCGCGATTTGAAAAATCGTCGGCGTGTTAAAACTGGAGGCAACCGTCTGGCCGAGTTCCACCGCGCGCGAAATCACCACACCATCCACGGGCGAAACGATTTTGCAATAGTCGAGGTTCACCTGCGAATTGCTCACCGACGCCTGTTTGATTTTCACCATCGCCTCAGCCTCGTGCAGCGTCGCGAGCGCGATGTCGTAATCCGAACCGGAGATCAGCTTGTTCGTGAACAGCTCACTGCTGCGGTCAAATTGAACCTGCTGCAATTCCAAGTTTGCCTTTGCGTTCGCAAGGTCAGCATTGGCCTGTTCAGCGGCGGCCTGATAAGTCGAAGGATCAATTTCCGCGAGCACTTCGCCTTTCGTCACCGGCGAATTGTAATCCACATACAACTTGCTGATGCGGCCAGAAACCTGACTGCCCACGGTGACATTCACGACCGGATTCAACGTGCCGGTGGCCGTGACCGTCGCCGTGAGTTCGCCGCGCGTCACCGCGACGGTGTTGAAATTCAACGCATCGCCGCCACCGTGGCGGAAATAAAAATACGCGCCCGCGCCCAGCGCGAGCATAAGCGCGAGCCCAATCCATTTCCACCACCCACCGCTGGTTTTTTCCGGCATAAAATAAATAGTTAAATCCGCCCATGCAGACCGCATTGGTAACCGACAAGTTACGATAAATTCCGGTCGCGTAGCAATTTCAGTTTCTGCCTTTTCAGGTCAGTCTGGCGGAATTAGTAAAAACCTTGTAACCGGCCTCCGGCGGCGGCGTCTGCCTTTTCGTAGTCCAATATAAACAACAACCAAAACATTATTGATATGAAGAAACTAATCCTCGCCGCCGTCGCGCTTTGCTGCGCCGCCACCATTACGGTTCAAGCGCAAGACACCGCACCTAAAAAGCACAAACTGACCGCTGAACAACAGACGGTCATGACCGAAATGCTGGCAAAATACGACACCAACAAGGACGGCAAGCTCGATAAGACCGAGAAGTCCGCCATGACCGCCGACGACAAGGCGGCTTGGGCCAAAGCTTTTCCGATGAAAGGCAAAAAGAAATCGGCTGAAGCCACCGCCGCCACCCCGGCGCCGGACACCACGAAGTAATTCTTAATTCTCAAACCCGCAAACGCCCCGCTGAAACCGGCGGGGCGTTTTTTTATTTTCAGACTGGAAATAATGCGGAAGGCGACCGGCGTAGAAACCCTTCGCGCCACGTCCGAAGCCGAACGAAATTCGGAATGGTGGAGGCGGCGGGAATTGAACCCGCGTCCCAAGTCAACCTACCAGCCGCGACTACATGCTTATTCCCGGTAATTTTTTCTGCTATGCGATGGCGCCGGAACTCGAGTCGCACTGCCTAGTCCGCATGATAAGATCTCGACTGACAACGCGCGGTCTCCGCCGTCAATCATGCCTGCTGTTTCGTTCGTTCACCGTAGCAGGTGTCCAGTGACAAACGTCGCGGCGATTAGGCCGCGAGGGCTAGTTCTTCGTTAGCTTTTTAGTTTTGATGCGAATGATTTACGAGGCCAACGCATCGTCCTCGGCATGCCGCCTCTGGCGTGTTCACATGGTCGAAACCAGTGCGCCCCCATCCGATTTGGCAGTCGTATCATCGGCTAATTCCTTCATTCGGTCAAATTAAGAAATTGCCACAGAGTCACCGAGCGCACAGAGAAAATTCTTTTTCCACCCCTGGGTTCTCTGTGCCTCTGTGGCAAAATAAAAAAACGCGGCGGGAATTTCTTCCCGCCGCGTTCTGAATTTCTCGGTTCCTCGAATTATCGGTTGGCTTAGTATCCGCCCATGCCGCCCATGTCACCCATGCCGCCACCGTGGCCGTGACCGCCGGCCGCCGGTTTTTCTTTTTCCGGCATGTCGGTGATGAGGCATTCGGTCGTGAGCAACAGACCAGCGATAGACGCCGCGTTCTGCAAGGCCGAGCGCGTGACCTTCTTCGGGTCAACGACGCCGGCTTTCACGAGGTCTTCGTAAACGCCAGTCGCGACGTTGTAACCTTCATTGCCCTTGGCCTTGCGGACTTTGTCAACGATGACGCTGCCTTCTTCGCCGGCGTTCGCGGCGAGCGAACGGAGCGGAGCTTCGACGGCGCGCTTGACGATGCCGACGCCAATCGCCTCGTCTTCATTGGAGGTTTTGACGGCTTCGATGGCCGGGATGCAGCGGATGAGCGCCACACCACCACCGGCGACGATGCCTTCTTCGACCGCCGCGCGGGTTGCGTGCAACGCGTCTTCCACGCGCATTTTCTTTTCCTTCATTTCGGATTCGGTCGCCG
>DATCFH010000094.1:0-3804 GCA_036509625.1 Verrucomicrobiia bacterium | reverse complement strand
GCCGACCTGCGCGACCTCATCCGCGACCTGAATGACACCTGGAAGAAAACGGAAAAATTTGCCCGTATTCCTTACACATTACCGCTTTCAATCAATCCTGAAAACGATTTGATCGAGCTTGCGAAGATTCTAAATTTGTCTGCGCCGCCGATACGGATTGAAGGTTTTGATATTTCAAATATCAGCGGCACGTTTGCTGTCGCGTCGCTCGTCAGTTTCAAAAACGGTCGGCCTGACCGCGCGAATTATCGTCGCTTCAAAATCAAGACCGTCACCGGTCAGGATGATTTTGCCAGCATGGCGGAAGTCGTCCATCGGCGTTACTCGCGATTGAAACGCGAAGCTAAACCGATTCCGGATTTGATTTTGATTGATGGCGGCAAAGGTCAGTTGGGCATGGCGTGCGCGGAATTAAAAAAGCTCGGCCTCGAAAAAATCCCCGTCATCGGTCTGGCAAAAGAGTTCGAGGAAATTTATCTGCCGGAAAAAAGTTTGCCGCTGCGATTGGGACTGGATCATCCGGTGGTGAAATTGTTGCAGCGTTTGCGCGATGAATGTCATCGCGTGGCGAACAGCTACAACGCGCAATTGCGGCTCAAGAAGATTTCCGAGAGCGTGCTGGACGAATTTCCCGGCATCGGCGAGCGGCGCAAAAAGGCGCTGCTGAAAAAATTCGGTTCGGTGCAACGATTGAAAATGGCGACGCTCGAACAGCTCGCGGAAGTTTCCGGCTTCGGCGGCAAAGCGGCAGAGGAATTGAAAATTTTTCTGGCCGCTCGCAGTTAAGCCGCGCGTTTTTTGTATGGGCAGAACGCGACCAGCGCACCGGTGATAAGCAGGGTGATGCCCAACACCAGAAAAGCCAAATCTTCAAATCGCATTGAACCTTCACGCGCAGCTTGCGCGGTCGGTGGCATCAGGAACGCCAAGCTGATCAAGGTGACGACCATGCCCGCCCCGATTTTAAGCGTCTGTTTCAGCGGCGTCATTTTGACTTGTTCAAATTCTCCCTTGAACAGCTTGGGGCGGATGAGCCGCTGGAGGGAAACCGCCGACATGCCAATCAAAGCCCAGCCGAGCAAGAACAAGGTGAGCTTGTCATCGGCCACGGCTAATTCATTCCGCAATTGAATGAATCCCGGAACCATCAATCCGACGCCCGCCAAGATACCGATAACTCCGGCGCTGATTTGAGCGTTTCGTTTCATAAATGTCCTTTCACTTTTTTTGAATTCGCAGTCGAGCGTTTTGGGTTGACCGATTTGTTGGGTGGAAATTTCAAACGCCATTTGCTCGCTCAATCCTGATTTCTGCCGCTCAATTTCGTCGCGCAGATGAATCTCTAATTCCTCCAGCGGCACGGGCGATTTGATTCCGGCGGCGAGCATTTGCGCGCGCCAGTCGGAAATTTTTTGTTCGAGGTCAAACATACTTTTCC
This sequence comes from Verrucomicrobiia bacterium, assembly GCA_036509625.1. Taxonomy (GTDB): domain Bacteria; phylum Verrucomicrobiota; class Verrucomicrobiia; order Limisphaerales; family UBA11358; genus UBA11358. The sequence goes on along the minus strand of DATCFH010000094.1, from coordinate 2,366 downwards.
TGTTTTAATCCAGCCAAAACCGCGTGAACCAGCGACCATTGTTCGTGATGTTTGGCCATTGCGACTTTGCCGTCTTTTTTGAGCGCGTAGTATTTCCGTTTGCGTCCGGTTTCGCTTTCGCCCCAGCGCGCTTTGATGAGGCCGCGGTTTTCCATGCGATGCAAAACGGGATAAAGCATCCCATCGGTCCAGTTCAGCTTGCCCTCGGAACGGGCTTTAACTTCCTGAATGATGGCGTAACCGTAGCTCTCACTTTTCGCGAGCAGCGATAAAATCAGCGGCTCGGCGGACGCGGCGACCAGTTCTTTGCGAATCATAGGGACACGATACATAGAATTTATATGTATGTCAAGCGGCAAGGTTGGTTGAAAAGAAATTCGTGCCAAGCTGCGAGATTCATGGCTTAATTTCGCCATGAACATTCAAGTGGCAGTTCTCTGCGATGCGGCGACGGATGATAATGGGAAATTAAATTTGCTCGGCGCTTTCGACACGATTTACGCGCCGCAAATGCCGGCGGTGCATCCGCAATGTTCCGTCGCGTTGCGCGCGACGTTCATGCCCGGCGACGAGGGCACGCGCAAGCTCGCGCTCAATTTCATCAATGCCGACGGGCGTTCCATCATGCAGGCCATCGAATTGCCCGTGCCGGTGACGCTGCCGGACGAGGCGCATTTTCTTACACGCAATTTCATCATCAACATCCAGCAGTTGAAATTTGCGGAAGCCGGTTTGTATTCCGTGGACGTGCGGGTGGACGATCAATCGCAGGCGAGCATTCCGTTGCTGGTGAAATTGGTGGAACGTCCGGTGGCGTAAAATTTCTTACGGCGCGGTGAATTGCACGGTGTAAAAAACAATCTTCCCTTCGCGGTCGCGCCAGTCCGTGATTTTGGCGCGCGAATTTGTGCGGGCAAAATCCAGAAACGTCGCGCCAAACGGCGAGAGGCTGTATTCCGGCGGATGGACGAGATAAATAAAATTAGTCCCTTGCGGCAGGAGCGCGGGATCGGTTCCAGTCAAGTGCCAGAAGGGTTCCACGAGCGTTGGTTTGTCGGTGAGAAACAGCAGCGACTCGTGAAAGCCCCAGTCCAGACTGACGAGCGTGAGGTCGGAACGGTCTTTCACCGTCGCGGCAAATTTATCCTGCGCGTCGCTCCACCAACCGCGTCCGTGGGTTTTGAAAATGAGCTGCTCGGTTTTGGCGACGGCGAAAATTTGCGTTGCGAGCAAGGCGGTAAAAATAAAAATAATTATTCCGCGCGCAAAAGTTTTTTTGCTGCCAGTTTCGGAAAACTTCCGCCACAAACTTACGCCTGCGACCACAATAATTAAATGGGCAAACGGCAGCGCGAGGACGGCGTGGTAAATCCGCACGGCGCGCGGCAGCATGAACACGCCGAGCGTCGTCAGCACGGCGGCGAGCAGTAAAAAAATCCGCACACGCCGATCCTCATCGCGCGCGCGCGCGCGGAAAACTTGCACCAACAACACAATGAAAGCCGCGATAAAAACAATTCCCAGCGGCGTCCAAAACGGCGGCGCGACTGACGCCATTTTGTTGAATAATCCGCCGACATCCAACATCCGGTAGAAATAAGTTCCGTCATACATCGCCGTCAGCGCGTGAAGTTTTTCGGAAAATTCGCCGGGATTCGCCGACGCATTGTTGGCGAGCGCAAATTTGAAAACGCGCGGAAACATCACCGTCATTGGCCCGCAGCCGATGAAAAAACCGAGCGCGGCGATGGCGACCAATTTTGGTTTGGCGCGGACAGAAATTAAAATTGGTTTCGCATACGCGCACGCGGCGGCGAGGGTTGCGCCAAATAAAACGACACCGAAATCTACTTTGTTAAAAAAACCGAGGCCGAACGCCGCGCCCGCGAGAAAAACATAACGAATTTTTTGATTTCGCCATGCGAGCAGCACGAAGAAAAATCCCGCGCATCGACATACAAAACTCGGCACAAACGAACCCCAATCGAGCAGACCCAGAAAGAAAAATGACGGGTCGAGTGCGAGCAATAATCCACCGGCAATGGCTTCGGTGAGTCCGAAAAGTTTCCAGACCCAAAGCATGAAGAACAGCAGTCCGACCAATGTCCACGCGAGGTTTGACATGCGTGCGATGAATACGCTGGGTTCAAAAAAAGTGAACAGCGGAATCAGTTGCCAGCTTTTCACCGCGCCGAGATACGGCTGAATCCACAAGGGAAACGGAGCGTTCCAAAGTTTTACCGTGCCGTAGCCGGGCATGTGGTAGCCATGGACATTTCCCGTCGTAAAATCTTTTGCCATGCCCGCAAAAATCCCCTCGTCATAATTGTATCCCAGCGACGTTGCTGTCACGCCGCCGAGCCAGA
>DATCFH010000093.1:0-11446 GCA_036509625.1 Verrucomicrobiia bacterium | reverse complement strand
TCCTCGGCGAGGCCTTGTTCGGCGGCGTATTTAAGGACGTCTTCGGTGATCTTCATCGAGCAGAAGTGCGGGCCGCACATGGAGCAGAAGTGCGCGGTCTTGGCGCCGTCCTGCGGCAGCGTTTCGTCGTGGAACTCGCGCGCGGTCACGGGGTCGAGGGCGAGGTTGAATTGATCTTCCCAGCGGAATTCAAAGCGCGCCTTGGAAATGGCGTTGTCGCGGTATTGCGCGCCGGGATGGCCTTTGGCCAGGTCCGCCGCGTGCGCCGCGATCTTGTAAGTGATGACGCCGTCTTTCACGTCCTTCTTGTTCGGGAGGCCGAGGTGTTCCTTGGGCGTGACGTAGCAGAGCATGGCGCAGCCGTACCAGCCGATCATCGCCGCGCCGATCGCGCTGGTGAGATGGTCGTAGCCGGGCGCGATGTCGGTGGTGAGCGGCCCGAGCGTGTAGAACGGCGCTTCGCCGCACCATTCGAGCTGCTTCACCATGTTCTCCTCGATCATGTGGATGGGCACATGGCCGGGGCCTTCGTTCATGACTTGCACGCCCTTGGCCCACGCGCGTTTGGTGAGTTCGCCCTGCGTTTCGAGTTCGCCGAATTGCGCGCGGTCATTCGCATCGGCAATCGAGCCGGGGCGCAGTCCGTCGCCGATGGAGAACGAAACGTCATACGCAGCCATGATGTCGCAGATGTCGTCCCAGTGCGTGTAGAGGAAATTCTCTTTGTGATGCGCGAGGCACCACTTGGCCATGATGCTGCCACCGCGCGAAACGATGCCGGTCATGCGGCTCGCGGTCATCGGCACGAAACGCAGCAGCACGCCGGCGTGAATGGTGAAGTAATCCACGCCCTGCTCCGCCTGTTCGATGAGCGTGTCACGGAAAAGTTCCCACGTCAGGTCTTCGGCGCGGCCGTTGACTTTTTCGAGCGCCTGATAAATCGGCACAGTGCCGATCGGCACGGGCGAGTTGCGGAGAATCCATTCGCGCGTGGCGTGGATGTTCTTGCCGGTGGACAAATCCATGACGGTGTCCGCGCCCCACTTAATTGACCAACGCATCTTTTCCACTTCTTCCTCGATGCTCGAAGCCACGGCGCTATTGCCGATGTTGGAATTTATTTTCACGAGGAAATTGCGGCCGATGATCATCGGTTCGTTTTCCGGGTGATTGATGTTCACCGGAATGATGGCGCGGCCAGCGGCAACTTCATCGCGCACAAACTCCGGTGTGATTTCTTTCGGAATGCGCTGCGGAAATTTTTTGAACACGGACGGTGTGAACTCATTGCTGGCGAGCTGCTGCGAACCGGCGTGCTGCTTATCGAGCTGGTTGCGGATAATGTCATTCGCCATGTCCGAGATGCGGGCGCGGCCCATGTTTTCGCGGATGGCGATGAATTCCATTTCCGGCGTGATAATGCCGGCGCGGGCGTATTGCAACTGCGTGACGATTTTGCCCGTCTTCGCGCGCAAGGTGCGACGGCGATTCGCGGTGAGTCCGGGAAATTCCACGAGCCGATTCTTTTCCGCCGCGCTGGCGAACTCGGCGTGTTTGCCGGAAAGATAGCCGTTGTCCTGCGGCTTCACTTCGCGACCGTCGTATTCCTCCACATCGCCGCGTTTCAAAATCCATTCACGGCGCAGCGCAGGCAGACCTTCATCGGACGTGCCGGTGAACGCGGGGTCGCCCCACGGCCCGCTGCAATCATAGACGCGCACGGGCGCATTCTTCTCGATTGCGCCGGTGTAAGACTTGGTGTCGCTGACTTCGATCTCGCGCATCGGCACACGAATGTCGGGATACAGCGTGCCCGCGACGAAAACCTTTTTGCTGTTGGGCAGTTGCTCGCTGCTGTGCGGTTCAAACGATTCTTTGGATGCGATCATAATTTTTAATTGGTTTTGAACTGAAACCGAAAAGCGCTTGGAAGAAGCGCGCAGCGCATTGGCCGCCACGCAGTGGCTCCTTGCGCCGGCATTATCCGGTTCAAGTTCACGGGTCATTGGCGCTCGCGCGTCAAACTCTCAGCGTCGCCCCGATGGCGATTTGGCTCCCCGAACATGGCAAGGCTAAAGCGATTGACCGGCAGCGTCAAGCCGGTGACGCGGAAAATTCAAAGGTGCAAAATGTGTTTCGCCACGTTGAAAAAAATCACGATGCCCGTCACGTCCACCAACGTCGCCACGAACGGCGCGGAACACACCGCCGGATCGAGCCGGATCAAACGCAAAAACATCGGCAACATCGCGCCAACCAAACTTCCCCACAACACCACGCAAACCAGACTCACGCCAATCGTCAGCGACAACATCGCGTAATTCGAGCCGTAGCCCGCCGGGCCGGCGAGGTGCAGAAATTGCCAGACGAAAACCCGCGCCATGCCGACGCTGGCCAAAATACAACCGAGCAGAAGACCGGTCAAAAGTTCACGCCGCAAAACCTTCCACCAATCTTTCAACAAAACATCGTTCAACGCCATCGCGCGGATGATGAGCGAGGTGGCCTGCGACCCGGAATTGCCGCCGCTGGACAAGATCAGCGGAACGAAAAACGCCAGCACGACGACTTCCTGGATTTCGCCGCCGTAATTTTGCATCGCCACCGACGTGAACATTTCGCCGACGAACAGAACCGCCAGCCATGGCGCGCGTTTTTTGACCATCTCCAAAATTCCCGTTTTCAGATACGCCGATTCCAACGCGCGCATACCGCCGAGTTTTTGAATGTCCTCGGTCGCTTCTTTTTCGGCGACATCGAGGACATCATCCACCGTCACGACGCCGACCAGCACATCGCCGGAGTCCACAACCGGCAGCATCGTCACATCGTATTTTTTGAACGCGGCCACGGCCGTTTCCTGATCGTCTGTTGCGCGCAAAAAGATTTGCTGGTTCTCCAACAATTCCAAAACGGAAGTCTGCGGCGGCGAAACCACGATGTCGCGCAGGCGCACGAAATCCACGAGCCGCCCCTTGCTGTCCACGACGTAAAGCTGGTTCATCGTGTCGCGTTTGTGATTTTCGCGGCGCAATTGCGCAAACACTTCCGCCACCGTCCAGTTCTGCTGCACGGCGACGTATTCCGGCGTCATGCGGCGACCGATGGAATTTTCAGGATAGCCGAGAAGTTCCGTCGCGATTTTGCGCTGTTCGGGATTCAGGAGCGCAAGCAGCTTTTGCGTGACCGCCGCCGGAAGTTCTTCGAGCAACGCCGTGCGGTCGTCCGGCGAAATGTCATTGAGAATTTGCGCGACCTGTTCGCTGCCGAGCGCCTTGAGCGCGCTTTCCTGATCTTCGAGCGGCAGGCATTCAAAAACCTCGGCGGCAAGTTCGCGCGGCAACAGGCGCAGCAAAACCGCCTCGTCGCCGGGGTGCAGATCGTAAAAAATTTCCGCGATGTCCGCCGGTGGAAAACCGCAAAGAATCCCGCGCAACTCCGTGAAGTCACGCCGTTCAATCAGCTCTTTCAGTTCGGGACCAAGGAGATTTCCAATCACAACTTTATCAAGGTGGAAGAATTGGGCGACTTCGGCAAATCAGTTTTTCAGCGCGGCTTTTTTCTTTTCCAGCGCGTCCTTCAACGGCGGCAACAGCGCTTCCATCCGCGCGAAAAAATTGGTCGGGCAACTGTCCGCCGACAACAGCGGTAACGCCTGCAAGCCGGCCTTTTTCACCCAGAAGGCATCGGCGGATTCGTGGTCGCCCAAGCCATTTCCGTAACTGGTTTCAAACACGTCGAGATAATTTTTCAACGCGAGATCAAGCAGTGCTTTCCGCGCATCTGGCGACGACGCCTCCGCCTTTTTTTCCAACACGCGCCCCTGCCCGACTTGCGCATAATTGCGCAGACCGACGTCGGCATACGGCGAAGCGACGACTTGCGCGTAGGCGTTCGTCGCCGCGTCCAGCGCGTCGAGTTGCAGATAGCAATCGCCGAGTTCATTGCCCGCGAGCGCGCCGAATTCGTTCGTCGGATTGGCCGCGCAAATTTGCCCAAAGATATTCGTCGCCAGTTCAAAATTAGCAAATGGATGATTCGTGTCCGGCGAATCCAGCCGCATCAGCACGCCGCCGTAAGCGAACATCGCCTGCGTCATCAACGGCGGCGGACAGTTTGTGTCCGCCAAAATTTTAATGAGATAATCCCGCGCGTCCGAAAAACCCGACCGCCCCACGGCGGCGCGACTCGCCATTAGTTTCGCGGGATAAAACAAGCTGGAATTCCCCCACGCAGGCGTCTGGTAAATCAATTCGTAGTTTGTCTCCGCGCCGACAAAATTTCCGGCGCGGTAAAAGGAATCCGCCACCCACCATTGCGCGAGTGGCGCGTTGGTGTCCGCCGGAAACCGCGCGACGAACGCGGTGAAAAGCTGGAACGCATTCGTCTCGCGCCCCGCCTGATAATTGGCGTGGCCCAGCGCGTATTGCACCTGCGGCAGCAGTTCGTTCGTCGGATGCTTTGCGAGCCAGCCTTCGTAGTTCGTGATGGCCGCCGGCCAGTTTTGCTCACGCTCAAACGTCCGCGCCACGGCCAGTTCCACCTGCGGCAGGAGCGGAGAATCGGGAAACTGTTGCGCAAAATCATGAAAAACTTTCAGCGCATTTGTCGGCGACGAAAAATCGGAAAACCCTTCGCCCAACAGCAGCATGCCATTGTCCGCAAACTCGCTTTCCGGAAATTTTTCCAGCAACTGCCGCATCGCCGCCGCCGCGCCGTCGGCGTCCTGCAATTCCAGATCCGTCCGCAAAATCTGGTAGAGCGCGCGGTCGCCCAAAGATTTTTTCACTTCGGGAAAATTTTCAAAGCCGTCGCGCACGGCCTGATAATTTTCCCGCGCGCCCGCAAAATCTTTCAGCATGAACAGCGCGTCGCCCGTTTTGAATTTCGCCACGGCCAGATTTTCCGAGACCGGCAGCCGCTGCGCCGCCGCGCGAAAATCCAGCAGACTTTCCGGATATTTTCCGGCGTTCCAATTGCACCAGCCGCGATCCAGACACGCGACGCCCGTCAGCGGACTGTTCGTGAACGCGCCGATGAACTGGTCGAAACTCGTCTGCGCCGCCGCCAGTTGGTTCGTGGACGCCGTGCTTAAAAAATCTTTCAAACGCAGTTCGCCCAGTGTCAGCAGCGCCAGTTGCGCCACCGGCGAATCAGGGAACTGCGCCAGATACTTTTCCAACCCCGCCGTCGCGTTGGTAAAATCATTTTGCGCCGCCGCCAGCGCCGCAATTTTCAGCACGGCTTCGCGCTGACGTTCCACCGGCGCGGTGTTGGTCAGATTTTGCGACCACACGCCGACGGCGGCGGCAGGCAGATTTTTTTTCTCCAAAACCGTCGCCAGCATCGCCACCGTATCGGCCTGCCGCGCAGCGTCCTTCGCCGACTGCATCAGATTGGTCGTGACCGCCAGTGCGCCGTCGAAATCATTCAAGCCGAGCCGCACTTGAAATAATAAATTCAATCGCTCCCAGTCTTGTTCCGGCGCGAGCATTTTGGGATTCAGTAGTTCCAAAAAAGTTTCCGCCGCCGCAAAATTCGTCTGCGCCACCTTGGATTGCGCGAGCGACAACCGACCGTTGATGATGAGCGCGTTGTCCGCATCCGCTTGCGCCGCGCGCGCGAACACGCCGTTCGTCGCCTCCAGCAATGCGTCGTGGCGCGACCAGTCGGGAAATTGGGCATACGCCGCCGCCGCCTCCACCGTCGCCGTCAGCCGCAACGATGAATCGGGAAAAGTTTTTGCAAGCGTGGAAAAAGTTTCCGCCGCGTTGGTGAAATCGCCCTGGGCAAATTGCGCCTCGCCAAGCCAGTAGGCGTAAAAATCCGTCAGGCTGCCCGCGCCGGCCACGCGCGGCGTGAGCAACGCGATGACGGCGGCATATTTGCCCTGCTTGAATTGCGCCTGCGCCTGCGACAACACCGCTGACGCCACCTGCATTGATCCGGGAAAACGCTGGACGAACTGCGCGAACTCCGTTTCCGCGCGACTCCAGTTTTGATCTTGAAACGTCGCCGTCGCCGTCGCGAAGGCGCGTTCCTCGCGCGTGCTCGCGGCGAAAACTTGCGCGCCGCCCAAAAAGAGCACGCCGAAAATCAAAAGCCATTGCCGCAATAAAGCCATGCGCCGAATCTAAACGACGCGGCGCATGGACAAAAGCGGGAAATCGGGAAGAATGAAAACCGCCAAGGCGCCAAGAACGCCAAGTTGAAACGAACAAACCTAAACTTCCAAATCCACACCAGTTTTAATCAGCCATTTTCTTGGCGTCCTTGGCGTCTTGGCGGTTTAATTCAAAACACTTTTCAAATAATGGCCGGTGAAACTTGCGGGAACGTGGACGATTTTTTCCGGCGGCCCTTCGGCCACAATTTTTCCGCCGCCGCTGCCGCCTTCCGGGCCGAGGTCAATAATCCAGTCCGCCGTTTTAATCACGTCCAGATTGTGTTCGATGATAAGCAAAGTATTTCCCGCATCGCGCAGGCGAAACAAAACTTCGAGCAGTTTTGCGACATCGTGAAAATGCAAACCGGTCGTCGGCTCGTCCAAAATGTAAAGCGTCTTGCCGGTCGCCCGGCGCGAAAGTTCCGTCGCCAATTTGACGCGCTGCGCCTCGCCGCCGCTTAACGTCGTCGCTTGTTGACCGAGGCGAATATAGCCAAGACCCACTTCCGCGAGCGTCAACAGCGGATCAAAAATCTTCGGCACGGCGCGGAAAAACGTCACCGCTTCTTCCACCGTCATGTCCAAAACGTCCGCAATGTTTTTCCCTTTGTAGGCGATTTCCAAAGTCTCGCGATTGTAGCGCTTGCCGTTGCACGCCTCGCACGTCACATAAACCGCCGGCAGAAAATTCATTTCAATTTTCAAAACGCCGTCGCCCTCGCACTTTTCACAGCGTCCACCTTTGACATTGAAACTAAAACGTCCCGGTTCGTAACCGCGCACTTTTGCCGCTGGCAATTTCGCGAACAAATCGCGGATGTGATTGAACATTCCCGTGTAAGTCGCCGGATTGGAACGCGGCGTCCGGCCAATTGGCGATTGATCAATCACGATAACTTTATCGAGCGATTCAAAACCTTTCAAAGCCTTGTGTTCACCGGGCTTTTCTTTCGAGCCAAAAAATTTACGGAACAGCGCGCGGCGCAAAATGTCATCTACAAAAGTTGATTTGCCCGAACCGCTGACGCCGGTGACGCAGGTAAAAGTGCCGAGCGGAATCCGCACGTCAATGTTCTGCAAATTATTTTCCGTGCAGCCAAGGACTTCCAGCCAGCCCTTTTCTTCCGTGGGAAGCAGCCGTTTTTTGGGAATCGGAATTTCCAATTCGCCCGTCAGATATTGCGCCGTGAGCGATTTTTTGGCCGCCAGAATTTCCGGCAACGTGCCTGCTGCCACAAGTTCGCCGCCGTGAACGCCCGCGCCCGGACCGAGATCCAAAATATAATCCGCCGCGCGAATTGTGTCCGCGTCGTGCTCGACGACCAAAACGGTATTGCCCAAGTCGCGCAAGCCTTTCAGTGTCGCGAGCAGACGATCATTGTCGCGCTGATGTAAACCAATACTCGGCTCGTCGAGAACATAAAGCACGCCGACGAGCGCCGCGCCGATTTGCGTCGCCAAACGAATTCGTTGTGCTTCGCCGCCAGAAAGCGTCCCGCTCTCGCGATCCAAAGTGAGATAACCGAGGCCGACATTTTTCAGAAAACCCAGGCGCGCGCGAATTTCTTTGATAATTTCCGCTGCGATTTTTCGCTCGAATTCCGTCAGCTTGAGCGCGACAAAAAATTCATCCGCTTTTTCCACCGACAAACCGCAAACGTCCATGATGGAAAGGCCGGGGATCTTGAGGGTTTTTAGTTTTGAACTTTTAGTTTTTAGTTTGGAAACAAATTGTTCACCGCCCAAAGTCACGGCCAGAATTTCCGGCTTCAAACGCTTGCCGCCGCAGGCATCGCAAAATTCCGGCGCCATGTAAGCCTTGAGCCGGTTGCGGATGAATTCGCTTTCGCTGTCGGTCGCAAGCCGTTCGAGGTTTGGCAAAATGCCTTCAAACGGACGCGTGATACTGCTGACTTTGCCCGCGCGCCAAAATTTGAATTCGATGTCGTCCTCGCCGGAACCATTGAGCAAAACTTTTTTGAAATCGTCCGGCAAATCTTTGTAAGGCGTCTCGGTGCTGACGCCGAAATGCGCGGCGACCGAGCGCAGCATCGCCTTGTAATAAATGATGAGCCGTTTGCCCGCGCGCCGCCACGGCTGGATCGCGCCATCAAGCGGCAAGTCCATGTCCGGCACGACGAGCGCCTCGTCAAAAACCATTTTCTGGCCGAGGCCGTGGCAAACCGGACACGCCCCGGCGGGCGCGTTGAAAGAAAAATGTTTCGGCGTCGGCGGGTCGTAACTTTTGCCGGTCGCGGGCGAACACATTTTGTTCGAGTGCAATGTTTCCGTCCAAACTGACTTGGTAGGGACGGCCTGCTGGTCGCCCTTCTGGCTGACCGGCAGGTCAGCCCTACCAACTTCAAGTTGATGGAGCGTGAACATCACGCCTTCGCCCAAACGCAGCGCGGTCTGGACGGAATCGCCAAGCCGGACGCGGATTTTGTCGTCAATCACCAAACGGTCAACGACGGCTTCGATGTTGTGGAATTTCTTTTTGTCGAGTTTGATGCGCTTGTTTTCGTCGCCAAGCTCAAGCAGTTCGCCGTCCACGCGCACGCGCACAAAACCTTCGCGCGCCAATCTTTCAAACACGTCGCGGAACTCGCCTTTTTGCCGCCGCACGACGGGCGCGAGCAGCATGATTTTTGTTTTCGCCGGCAGCGCGAGGATTTTGTCCACGATGTCGCTGGTGCTTTGCGTGGAAATTGGCACGCCGGTTTCCGGGCAATGCGCCTGGCCGATGTGCGCGTAAAGCAGGCGCAGGTAATCGTAAATCTCCGTCGTGGTCGCGATGATGGAGCGCGCGTTGCTGCCGGAACTGCGTTGCTCAATCGCAATCGCGGGCGATAAACCTTCGATGAAATCCACGTCGGGTTTTTGCAACTGGTCGAGAAATTGGCGCGCGTAGGCGGAAAGCGATTCGACATATTTGCGCTGACCCTCGGCATAAATCGTGTCGAACGCGAGCGACGATTTGCCGCTGCCGCTCAAGCCGGTCACAACGACCAGTTTGTCGCGCGGAATTTGCAGCGTCAGGTTTTTGAGGTTGTGCTCGCGCGCGCCGCCGATCTTGATGAACTCTTTGCTCATGTTTGTGAATTTCTCGTCGAAACGAAAAATCACACTACGCCAAGCGGCGCGGAAAGCAAAGCCGGAGTTATTCGCCGCAAATTTTTACGGCAGCAGGATGAGCTGGTAAAATTTCATGAACAGCGGCGCGTTGGTGTCTGTGAAGAAGAAATTTCCGTTGGTCGAGGTGATGATGTCCGTGAAAGGCATCCAGTTGGGCGGCGCGAGGTTGGTCGTCCATTCAATTTGAAATTGTTCATTGGTCCAGGCGCTCCATTGCAAATTCACACCGCTGGCGTTGACCGTGATGCTGCTGAAGACGGGAAGCGGATTTACATAGACGGTAAATGAGTTGGTAATGCTCTTGGCCGGCACACCGTTGTCGGTGACCACGGTGGTGATGATGTTGGTCTGACCGCCTTGCGCGGGCAGCGGCATCCAGTCAATGACGCCGGTGTTGGTGTTAATGATTGCGCCGTTGGTTCCGGCCAGACTATTGGTGATGCGATAAGTCAGGGTTTGCGCGGGAATGTCCCAGTCCGCCGCATTGTTGGTAAGGGTGAACGCCACCGCTGGATTCAGATAAACCGGCGGCGTATTCGACAACACGTTCAGAAAATAAGGCGCGGTGTTCGTCGGCGAATTCAAAAGCTGCAACCGATAGAAGCGCATCGAGCCGAACCCGCTAGTTTGCGAGCCGTCGTCAAAATAACTGAAGTGGCTGTTCGTCGCCGTAATATATGAGTCGAAACTGATAACACCTTTGAAGGTGCTCCAACTCGTGAGCAAGTCGGGCGTCCATTGCAGATGGAATTGATAGTTGGTCGGTGCGAACCAGGTGATGAGCCAGCCGTTCGTTGTGCCGAAGTTGGTATTGACGATGCTGAAGATGGAAAAGACCGGCGGCACATTGCTCGTCAGCAGGAAGGTCACCTTGACGGCGTTGGTCACGGGGAGCGCATTCGTGTTCTGCACGCCGAGATAATACCTTGAACCGGGAATCAGTCGCGGTGTGGTATTGGTGCTGATCACGGCATCGCCGACGGATAAGTTGGTCAGCAATTCAAAATCACCACCAGCCGCATTCGTAATGCTCGGCGGCGCGTTCGTGCTAAACCACAAGTTCACCGGCGCGGAGGCGAACAGCAGCGAGTTGGTCGCGGCAATTGCGTTGGTTGGCACGTTGATGCCATACCAAGTAATACTGTTCGACCCGACCACGTTCGTCTCCGGCTGGCCGTCCAGCAACGGCGTCAGCACCGTGACGATGAAACTGTTCGTCGCGCTCAACAGTGTGTTCGTATCGGTAACCACCGTGGTGAAGACATAATTTGTCGCCGCGTCATTCGTCGTTGTCACCCAAGTGATGACTCCGTTGGTGTCAATCGCCGCGCTGTTCGGCGGCGCGGTGGTCAGTAAATAAAACAGACTTCCGGCATTGGTGTCCGTCGCCGTATTCGTCACCGTCAGCGTGTTCCCCGCAATCACCACCTGATCGGCAATCACCGGCAACACCGGCGGCGTCGGCGCATAGGCAAAGGTCACTTCCAGCGCGTTGGTGACGGGGAAGCTGTTCGTGTTCTCCACACCCAAATAATAAATCCCGCCTTGCACCAACAACGGCACGCTGCTCGTGCTAATCACGCTCGCACCCGCCGTCTGATTCGTCAGCAGCTCAAAGTCGCCATTCGCAGTATTCGTTGTCGGCGGCGCGTTCGTGCTAAACCACAAGTTCACCGGCGCCGTCGCAAACAACAGCGTATTCGTCGCCGCAATCGCGTTCGTCGGCACGTTGATGCCATACCAAGTAATACTGTTCGCGCCGACCACGTTCGTCGCCGGCTGGCCGTTCAGCAACGGCGCCAGCACCGTGACGATGAAACTGTTCGTCGCGCTCAACAGTGTGTTCGTATCGGTAACCACCGTGGTGAAGACATAATTTGTCGCCGCGTCATTCGTCGTGGTCGGCCAGATGATGATGTTGTTCGTGAAAATATCGTTGGTCAGATACACGCCAGCCGGAGCATTAGTCAGGTAATAGACCAGCACGCCGGCGTTGGTGTTGGCGTCCGTCGCCGTATTCGTCACTACCAGCGTGTTCCCCGCAATCACCACCTGATCGGCAATCACCGGCAACACCGGCGGCGTCGGCGCATAGGCAAAGGTCACTTCCAGCGCGTTGGTGACGGGGAAGCTGTTCGTGTTCTC
>DATCFH010000092.1:0-9598 GCA_036509625.1 Verrucomicrobiia bacterium | reverse complement strand
AACAACTCGACCTGCTGCTGCACCGAATTCCAATCCGTGCCCGCGCCGCTCTCGGCCATCTGCTCCGGCGTGAGCGTCTCAATCTTCGCCGGGCCTTCATCGGCGTGCGTGATGGTGATGCACTCGCTGCGGATATCATCGAGATTCAGATGATATTTCTGCTGCACTTTTTCACGCAGATTTTGCACCGACATATTTTTCTGCGCCAACTCAACTTCAATGCCGCCGCGCATATTTTGCAACTCCGTCAAGCGACCGCGCTGCGAACGTAAACTTTCTTCGCGCGTGGAAATTTCGCCATCCTGCGAATTTTTTCGGCCAACTAATTCGGCTGTCTGCTCGCTGACCTGCGCGCGTTCATGCTGCAAACGCTCAATCTGGCCGCGCGATTCCTGAATTTCCGTCTGCGCCTGCTCCTGACGGGAAATGAACGACGAACATTCAATTTTGCGTTGCTCGACAACCTGCGTAAGTTCGCGGATGCGCTGTTCCAGCGCGGTGAGTTGCTGCTTAAATGACGACGCCAACTGTTCGTCGCTCGCGAGTGCCACTTTACTTTCCGTCAACGCCGCATTCGCCGCGTCGCGCTGCTGCCGCAAATTTTCCAGTTCAGTTGTCAGCGCGATAACTTGCTCCTGTGCGCTGCGTTCACGCGTTTCAAGTTCGTTCAGCTTCGCAGTAAGCGCATCACGTTTCTGCAAACCTTCTTGTTCCTGAGCCGCCAGACTTTGCACCTCAAAAACCACCGTTTCGATTTTCTGGTGCAGCAAACGGTTGGAATTTTGCAACGCCTTGGATTCGCCTTCGCGCGTCGCGATCGCCACTTCCTGCACGCGCAATTCCGTCTGCGCCTGTTGCAACGTAGCTTGCAATTCCGTCTGTTCGCTCAACAATTCGCCGCGCTTGCGGCTCGCATCTTCGACGAGCTTTTGCAACTCGCTCAATTCGGCTTGCAGTTCCGTAATTTGATTTTTGCGGCCAAGAATGGACGATGGCGCTTTGCCGTTGCCGCCCTTGTTCAGATAACCGCCGGTGTAAATTCCATGACGATTCAACAGCTCCCCGCCCATCGTCACAAAATCACAACCCGCGTGACCATTTTGGATTTGCGCGGTCGCGGTGGAAAGATCGGCGGCAATAAACGTGCGGCCAAGCAGCGATTTCAAAAGTGCTTCCACCGAAGGCTCGGCGTGAATCACGCTCATCGCATGAACGATTTGTCCGTTCGACAAACCGGCTTGCGCCGCCTCGCTCTTTTCGCCCGGTGCCATCTCGCCGATGAACGAAAGCTGCTTTTCGTCTTGGTATTGCTGGATGGAAAGCGCAGCAACACTCGCGCGACCGGATTTATTCGTGGTCAATTCCGCGATGATTTCCTGCGCGGAAGACGGCTGCTCGGTAAGCACAAGTTGCAAGTTATGACCGAGCGCATTTTCCACGGCGGTGACAAATTGATCCGGCACGCGAATGCGATCCGCCAGCGAGCCGATGACGGAACGCGACTGGCGCAAAGCCGCGACCGCGCCCGCATCAAAACCTTCGTGCGAACCTTCAAGCTGCTCCAGCACCGTCAGGCGCGACCGCTTGTCGGATTGCTGATGCAAAAATTTGTCCTGCTCGATGCTGGCCGTCTGCAATTCCGTCTGCAACTCGCGCAAACGATTTTGCCGCTGCTCGACGGAACCGCGCGTCGTCGCAACATTCAGTTTTTCAACTTCAACGCTCGCGGTAAATTCCTGCAAGCGCAAATCCAGTCCGGTGCGCTCGACTTCGAGCTGAATTTTCTCGGCAGAAAGTTTTTCGAGCCGGACAATGTTGCCCTGCTTCTGCAAATCCAGCGCGGTGATTTCGTTGCGGAGGCGCGACAAATCCTGCGCCGCTGCAAACGCGACGGACTGCGCGGTGCGAAATTTTTCCTGATTTTCGCGCTGGCTGTTTTCAATCTGCTGCAAGCCTTCGCGCTTCGCCTGCAAACTTTCGCGGTGCTGCTCCAGCGCAGCTTCGGCAACGGCGAGGCGTTCGGTGACGGAAAGCAGTTCGCTCGACGCGGCATGGCAGCGTTCCTCGGCCTGCGCGATTTCCGCGAGCGCCTTGGCGTTCTGCGATTCGATTTCCGCAAGCCGTTCTTCATTGAATTGAATGCGGCTCTCATGGCGGTCAATGTTGGCCTTCAATTCCAATCCGCGCTGTTGTTGCGCGGCAACTTCGTGTTCGAGTTCGGAAAGCAGTTCGCGCAATTTGGAAATTTCATTTTCAAAACGCAGCACGTCGTTCGAGCCGGTTTCAATTTCGTTCCGCAAATTTTCCACCGTCGTTTGCCGTTCGGAAATCTCGCCTTGAAACACGTCAAACTGATGCCGCGCGAGCTGCGTTTCCAGATGTTGAAGCTCCTGCGAGATTTTTTTATAACGCTGCGCCTTGCCCGCCTGACGTTGCAGCGAACCAATTTGCCGCTTCACTTCCTTGATCGTGTCGGCGATGCGGAGAAGATTTTGCTCGGTGTATTCCAGTTTGCGGAGCGATTCTTTTTTCTGCGATTTGAATTTCGTGATGCCGGCGGCTTCCTCGAAAATCATCCGGCGATCTTCCGGCTTGCTGGAAAGAATCTGCGTAATGTGGCCTTGCGCCAAAATGCTGTAGCTCGTGCGCCCGATGCCCGTGCCCATGAAAAATTGCTGAATGTCTTTCAAGCGACACGGCGTGCGATTGAGAAAATATTCACTGCCGCCGTCACGAAAAATCCGGCGCGTCACCGTTACCTCTTCGTAAGTCACTTCCACGCCCGCCGCTTTCAAACTTTCTTCGCCAACGCCGCCGAGCGTGAGCGAAACTTCGCCCATGCCCATCGGTTTGCGACCGTCCGTGCCGTTGAAAATAACATCGGCCATTTCGCCGCCGCGCAACGCTTTCGCCGATTGTTCGCCGAGCACCCAGCGGATCGCATCGGATACGTTGGATTTGCCGCAGCCGTTCGGACCGACAATGGCGGTGACGCCGGGCTGAAAGTTCAAAGCGGTCTTATCCGCGAAGGATTTGAAACCGAAAACTGTAAGATTCTTGAGATACATAATCCGTTTTGACTAGCCAACCAAAGCTGCTGGTTTATGTAAAGCGGAAAACACAATATGTTGTGCACAGTCCGGATTGTGGCACTACTAATTGTGAATAACTATCGTTTGACTTGAAGTGAAAACTTTCGTTTTCGTCGTATTTTCAGGGAGTTTTCGCCGAAAAATCGAGCGCACGAACGTGATTTATTTCACCGTGTTAGTGAGCGAGGCAAGACCTTGAATCCGCACCTCCAATTTATCGCCAGATTGAATCGCGCCAACGCCGCTGGGCGTGCCGGTGAGAATCACATCGCCGGGCAGCAACGTCATATTGGTGGAAACAAAACTGACAATTTCGGCGGGCTTGAAAATCAGTTCGCGCGTGTTGGAGTTCTGGCGCAACTGGCCATTTTGAAATTGTTGGATGCTTAATTCATTCGCATTGATTTGTGTCTCCACATACGGGCCGAGCGGCGTAAAAGTATCGAATGATTTGCAGCGCGCCCATTGCGACTCGGCTTTCTGAATCGTGCGGTCGCTGATGTCTTGCGCGGCAGTATAACCAAAAATATAACGCGCGGCAGTCGTCGCCGTGACGTTGCGGATTTTGCGGCCAATGACGATGGCGAGTTCCGCTTCAAAATCGGTGCGATGATCGCGAAAAGGAATTTCAATTTTCCCGCCATCCGGCAAAAGCGAAGTTGTGGCCTTAAACCAAAAGAGCGGTTCCTTTGGCAACTCGCGTTTCATTTCGCGAACGTGGTCGGCGTAGTTCAAACCGATGGCGATGATTTTGCTCGGCACGACCGGCACCAGCGTCTTCACGCCTTTGCGCGGCGTCGGCTTGCGGTCGAACGACGGCGCACCAAAGACATCGCCGTGCAGACGGAACAATTCGCCGTCCACGACTTTGGCATAGAAAATTTCTTCGCCTTTGGAAAATCTGCCGATGGCAGCCATAACAAATTTATGATTGTTGATTTACGATTTACGATTGACCGCCACCGAGTTTGCCTTGTAAATCGCAAATCGTAAATCGCAAATGCGATGGTTGCCGTTGAACCGATTTAAGCTACATTATCCACATGAACTGGCTGACGAAGCAGGAGCAATTTATTATTTGTATCGTCATTAGCTTGCTCGTCACGGGCCTCGCGGTGAAATATTATCGCGCCGCCCATCCGGCCACGACGGGCAGCCAGGCGGTTAAAAACTGATATGCAAGAAGTCAATTTCGACGAAGCGGTGGAGCAAATCCTCGCGACGGACAGTCGTTTTCATCGCGACGCATATTTGTTCATGCGCGAGGCGCTCGACTTCACGCAAAAGCTCGTTGGCCGCGAAAATTTGGGCAAGGTTCGCCACGTCACCGGTCAGGAATTACTGGGCGGCTTGCGGCAATACGCATTGCAACAATTTGGGCCGATGGCAGTGACTGTGTTTGAGGAATGGGGCATCCACAACTGCCAGAACTTTGGCGAAATCGTTTTCAACATGGTTGAAATCGGGTTGCTCGCGCGCACGGAAAAAGATACGCGCGACGATTTTCAGAACGGCTACGATTTTACCGACGCCTTCCGCAAACCCTTTTGGCCGGAGCACAAATTAAAGGCGGAAGCAAAGCCGGTGGTGATTTGACGCCCCGCTGCTTCGGGACTACGTTAAAAACGCAGCCATGATGAGTATGAAACAATTAATGCACGGTGTCGGCACCCGGAAAACCTAGGATGGTGGGTGCGGTTTAGTTCGGGTGTCCGTCGCCGGTCGCGACGGAAATGAAAAACGAACGACCAGTTCAGGAATGGCAAAGGCCGCTCGCCTTTCTCGCGGAAGCACCGCTGGGATGGCTGATGCCGCGCGGTCAAATCAATCATTTCTCCCCCGATTCACCGGTGGTCGGCGACGATAATCAAAGAGATTGGGCATTTCTGGTGTTGAGCGGAAGCTGCCAGTTGCGACGTAATCTGCCAGGGCAAGCTGACGCCGAAATTCTTCGCACCTTCAAACGCGGTGAAACTTTTGGTGGTTATTTGCAACCCGGCACCACGCTGGTCGCCACTGAAAACAGCGCCATTTTCTGCATCCGGTTGCGGGATCTGGTGGACAGTGCGCCCAAAGTAAACGGCCATACCGGCGCTTCAGACACTTCCGACACCACGCGGTTTACCTTCACGCTCGACGCGCCCAAGGGAAAATTTGCCACGCTGGCTTTTTTTTCCAGTTCGCTGCCGGAAAAAATTCTGGCCGAAAATATCGCGCGCCGTTTGCATTTGGAAACGAATGCGTCCGTGCTGCTGGTTCAACTGGTCGCGTCCGCCGAAGAAACCACCGACTGCGTGTTGGATGACGGCTTTGTCTTGCCGACGGAACTGCCGGAGATTGCCGTCGGACTCCGGCGATTGCGGATTGAAATCCCCGGCGCGCCACCCGCTCCGGAAATTTTGGGCGAACTGCTCCGAAACTTGCATTGCCGGTTCGACTATGTGCTGTTGAGCGTGCCGACGGAGCGTGTGCCAACGCCGGTATTGCTTGAATGCATCCAGCAATCGCGGACAGTTTATGCTTTCCTGCGCCGCAATTCCGAGGACTTATATCATCTCGACTTGCGGTTGCATGATCTGCAACCGGCCTTAAAAAATTTACCCGCCGTCGAATTCAAATCCGTCCTTTGCCTGACCGAAAATGAAAACGTCGCCGGCTTCGATACGCAAATTGAAAAGGTCGGAATTGCGCCGCATTTTTTAATCCGCCGCTGCCCGTTATCCGCCAACGACAACTTTTTCATCAACTCGTCCAACGCGGACATCCGGCGAATTGCGCGCAGCATCGGCAATTGTCTCGTCGGCCTCGCGCTGTCATCGGGCGCGGCCAAGGGGTTTTCGCACGTCGGCGTGCTTCAAGTGCTCGAAGAAAACGGCATTGAACCCGACGTGATTGCTGGCGCCAGCATGGGCGCCTATGTCGGCGCGCTCTGGGCGTTTGGCTGCGACGGCGCACAACTGGAAAAACTCGCGCGCGACATGGAAGGCAAATGGTCGCTGTGGAATCTGATTGATCCCGTGTTCCCGCCGCGCCAGG
The DNA here is from genome assembly GCA_036509625.1 of Verrucomicrobiia bacterium. GTDB lineage: Bacteria > Verrucomicrobiota > Verrucomicrobiia > Limisphaerales > UBA11358 > UBA11358. The sequence goes on along the minus strand of DATCFH010000092.1, from coordinate 3,470 downwards.
GATTTTTGCGCGGCTACGCGGCCAAACAACGCCTCCAGCAAACCATCGGCGACGTGCAATTCTCCGACCTGCTGCGGCCATTGCACGTCCTCGCCACCAATCTCGACACGCTTGGCCGCGTCGTTTTTTCGAGCGGTGATGTCGCCACTGCCGTTCACACCAGCATCGCCGTGCCGGGAATTTTCGTGCCCGTCCGCATCGGCGAGGAATCGTTTGTGGATGGCGGCATCGTGGATCCGTTGCCGGTGGACGTGTTGCAGGAAATGGGCGTTCACAAAATTATCGCCGTGAACGCCATGCCCTCGTCCGATCGCATCCGCGCCTGTTTGCAAGTTCAGCGCGAACTCGTCGCCCAGACTCCCGCGCGGCGCGCGCTCAAACTGGCGCGCAAACTTTTGCCCTTCAACCAGCACGTCAATTATTTCGCGCAGGGAAATATTTTGGAAATTCTTATGAACAGCATCCACGGCGCGCAAATCCGCATGGCTGAGGCCAGTTGCCAGCGGGCGAACGTCGTTCTGCGCCCCGATGTTGGCCACGACCGATGGGTGGATTTCCGCAACCCGCGCCAATACATCGCCGCCGGACGCGAAATCGCCTTGCAACAGCTCGACGAAATCAAGTCGCTCGTCCAAGCGAAAGGAACAATTTATGAACACCAACCGGCTCCAGAACCGCTGGCAGCAATTGCCTGAAACGGAAATCCGCCGCTTGCAGGCCGAAAAATTGCGGCAGTATTTGCGCGCCGTCATCATTCCGTTTTCGCCGCACTACCGCGAACTCTTCCGTGAAAAAAATCTGAATGCAGATAAATTTCGCACGCTCGACGACCTGCAACTTTTACCATTCACAAAAAAAACTGATTTGCTGCCAACGCCAGAAAGCCCGCAGCGCTTCAAGAATTTCATCATCTCACCGGACGCAAAAATTCTGGCGCGTTTGCCCAAAACAATTTGGCGCGCCGCTCTGCTCGGACGAAAAAAAGTTGAAGCCGAATTGTCCGCCGAATTTCGTCCCGTCTCGATGTTTTTCACCACCGGTCGCTCGACGGAACCGCTGGCATTTTTGCTGACGCGGCATGATCTCGACAACCTCGCTTCTGCCAGCCGGCGCCTGATGGAAGTCTGCGGCGCACAGCCGGAATTTCGGATGCTCAACGCATTTCCCTTCGCGCCGCACCTCGCGTTTTGGTTCACGCATCAGGCCGGAATTTCGTCGGGCGTGCTGACGGTCAGTTCCGGCGGCGGCAAAGTCCTCGGCACGGAAGGCAACTTGCGGCTGATAAAAAAATTGAATCCTGACGTCATCGCCGGCGTGCCGACGTTCGTTTATCACCTGCTCCAACAGGCCATCGAAGGAAACGTCCGCTGCGAAAACCTCAAGGTTATCGCCCTCGGCGGCGAAAAAACCAGCGACGGTTTGCGCCGGAAATTGCACGGCATGGCCGCCAAACTCGGTGCGCGCAACGTCAACGTGCTGGCCATCTACGGCTTCACCGAAGGCAAGCTCGCGTGGGCCGAATGTCCGTTCCCGCACGATCAGGAAACCGGCGGTTATCATTTGTATCCCGACCTCGGCATCATTGAAATCGTGGATCCGAAAACCGGCGAAACTGTTCCTGCAAATCAGCCCGGCGAAATTGTTTTCACGCCGCTCGACGCGCGCGGCTCGGTCGTGTTGCGTTATCGCACCGGCGATTTTATTGACGGCGGTTTGACTTACGAACCTTGTCCACATTGCGGAAGAACTTTGCCGCGCCTCGTCGGAAAAATTTCCCGCGCGTCCGAAATCCGGGAAATGAATTTGGACAAGCTTAAAGGAACACTGGTGGACTTTAACCAGCTCGAACATATCCTCGACGACGCGCCGCACATCGGCGCGTGGCAACTGGAATTAAAAAAGGCGGGCGACGATCCGTTTGACCTCGATGAACTTGTGCTGCACATTTCCAAAACCGACAACACCAGCGACCCGCAACTCACACGCGAACTGCGCGAGCGTTTTTACAGCCAGACGGAAGTTCATCCGAACAAAATTATTTTTCACGACGCCGCAGAAATGCGCCGTTTGCAGGGCGTCGGCGTGGTGATGAAGGAGCAAAAAGTTGTGGATCATCGTCCGCGCCCCAACGACGGCGCACCGGAAATTAAAACGAAACCCGAACTGGCAAAATCGTTATGAGCAATGAACGCCTTGTTATTGTTGACGGAATCCGCACTCCATTTTGTAAAATGGGGACGGAACTCGCGGGTCTCGGCGCGGACGAGCTTGGCCGCATCGCCGTCAGCGCGCTGCTGACGCGCACGGACATTGATCCCGCGCTGATTGATGAAGTTATTTTTGGCTGCGTGGCGCAACCGGCGGACGCGATGAATGTCGCGCGCGTCATCGCGTTGCGCGCGGGCATTCCAAAATCTGTTCCCGCTGTCACCGTCCATCGTAACTGCGCTTCCGGTTTTGAAGCGCTGACGCAGGCGCATGAAAAAATGCTCGCCGGTCGTGGAAAGATTTTTGTCGTCGGCGGAACGGAAAGTATGTCGAACATTCCGCTGCTGTTCAATGCGTCCGCCGCAAAAAAATTCACCCAGCTCGCGCGGGCAAAAAGTTTTATACAGCGCGCAAAAGCCTTTGCCGCGTTTCGTCCATCGGATTTTAAGCCGCGCATCGGTTTGATGCTTGGCCTGACTGATCCGGTTTGCAATCTCAACATGGGCGAGACCGCTGAAATCTTGGCGCGCGAATTTGAAATCAGCCGCGCCGTGCAGGACGCGTTCGCGTTGCAATCTCATCGTCGCGCCGCCGCCGCGCGGGACAAATTGGCCGATGAAATCTGCCCGGTCTTTCAAGCGGACGGAAAAGTTGTCACGCAAGACAACGGCATCCGCGAAAACCAGTCGTTCGATGCGCTCGCCGAATTAAAACCACAGTTTGACCGCAGAAACGGCACGGTCACCGCCGGCAACGCTTCGCAAATAACCGATGGCGCGGTCGCCTTGCTCGTGATGAGCGAGTCGCGCGCGAAAGAATTGCGTTTTGCGCCGCTCGGAGTTTTGACCGGTTACGCTTACGCCGGTTGCGATCCCGCGCGGATGGGACTCGGGCCGGTTTTCGCCATCGCGCGGGCGGAAGAACAAACCAAACTTACGCTGGCGGATGCGGACATCATTGAAATTAACGAGGCGTTTGCCGCGCAGGTTTTGGCCGTCATCAAATGCGCGGCTTCGCAAGAATTTGCGCGCGACCAGCTTCATCGCCACGAACCGCTCGGTGAAATTTCCTCGGCGAAATTAAATGTCAACGGCGGTTCCATCGCGCTTGGTCATCCGGTTGGCGCGACCGGCGCGCGGCTGGTGCTGACGGCGTTGAAGGAATTAAAACGGCGCAACGCCAGACGTGCGCTGGTCTCGCTGTGCATCGGTGGCGGACAAGGCGCGGCGCTCTGGCTGGAAAGGATGTGACTTATGAATGCG
>DATCFH010000091.1:0-19569 GCA_036509625.1 Verrucomicrobiia bacterium | reverse complement strand
GCGCCGGTCTTTTCAATCGGATGCTGTTCGCCTTTTTTGAGCAGCGCGTTGTAGCGTTTGTAGCCGCCTTTGTATTCGTTGACCCAATCTTTCGCGAACTTGCCGTTCTGAATATCTTTCAACGCCGCCGCCATGCGTTTCTTCACGCTGGCATCAATGATCTTCGGACCGACGCTCACATCGCCCCACTTGGCGGTTTCGGAAATCGAGAAACGCATACCGCTGATGCCGGATTCATTCATCAAATCAGCGATCAATTTCAATTCATGCAAGCATTCGAAGTAAGCCATTTCCGGCGAGTAACCGGCTTCGACCAGCACTTCAAATCCAGCCTGCACGAGCGCGCTCGCACCGCCGCAAAGCACGGTCTGTTCACCGAACAAATCCGTTTCGGTCTCTTCCTTGAAATCAGTTTCGAGAACGCCGGCGCGCGTGCCGCCGATGCCTTTGGCCCAGGCGAGCGCAATTTTTTTCGCATCTTTGCCGGGATTTTGATACACGGCGATGAGTGACGGAACGCCTTTGCCTTCGACGTATTGGCGGCGAACAGTGTGGCCGGGACCTTTCGGCGCGACCATGATGACGTTGATATTTTTCGGCGGAACGATGGTCTTGAAATGGATCGAGAAACCGTGTGAGAAGACGAGCGTTTTGCCCTTGGTCAAATTCGGCTCAATGTCTTTCAAGTAAGCGGCGGCCTGCTTGGTGTCGGGCAGCGCGACCATGATGACGTCGGCCAGCTTCACGGCTTCTGCAGTCGTGACAACCTTGAAACCTTTTTCCTTCGCGACGGCGATGGATTTGCTGCCTTCGTAAAGTCCGATAATGACTTTGAGGCCGCTGTCTTTGAGGTTGAGCGCATGCGCGTGCCCCTGCGAGCCGAAGCCGAGGATTGCCAGCGTTTTGTTTTTGAACACGCCGAGATCGGCGTCTTTGTCGGTATAGACTTTTGCCATAAAATTATTTTTTGGTTGGGTTAAATTTATTTGCGCGGCAACGCCGCCTTGCCCGTGCGCGTGATTTCCTGCACGCCGAAAGAATTCATCAGGTCGAGAAATTTTTCCACTTTGCTGTCGTTACCAGTGATTTCGATGGTGAGCGACTTCGGCTGCACATCCACGATTTTCGCGCGGAAAATGTCCGTGATCTGCATCACCTCGGCGCGCGACTTGGAATCCACCGCGACTTTCACGAGAACGAGTTCGCGGTCAACGTATTCGCCCGCGCTGAAATTTTGCACCTTGAGCACGTTCGGCAATTTGTTCAATTGCTTGACGATTTGTTCCAGTGTTGCTTCGTCGCCCGTCGTGACGATGGTCATGCGCGACAATTTCGGGTCGTGCGTCGGGCCGACGTTGAGCGTGTCAATGTTGTAGCCACGGCCGCTGAACAATCCGGCCACGCGCGTGAGCACGCCGAACTTATTTTCCACGAGAACAGAAATGGTATGTCGCATAAAACCGTTTGGAAACGGATGAAAATACTAGCAATCATGCTGTCGCCGGTCAAACCGCAAATCGGCTGGCGACGGTTGGTGGCTTGCGTCCGGGCTTTGAGAAAAAAACTAATTTATTTTGGCTGCACCAGATTATCACCAATTAAAATGCGGTAATCCTTGATGCGCCCGCCGCCGTCGCCTTGACGTGGAACGTAGCGGAAGCCGGAAACCGTCTGCGATTTTCCGAGGTTCAAAATCAGTTCGTGCGGATAAACGGGCGACGCGCTGCCCCATTGCGTGTGCCAGAAATTCGCCGTCTGTCCGTCAATCGCGTTCTCCGCCGAGCCGTCTTCCTTCTCGCGTTCCTCGCTGTCCACATACGCGATCGTCCAGCCGTTGTGACTGATGGCGTTGCCGCTGGCGTCGAGCAAATCCAGTTCCGCGACGGCGGCGTAAGGCTGACCGTCCTGCGAATCCAGCGCTTCGAGGCAAAAGAATTTTCCACTCGTCGGCGCGGCGAATTTTATTTCCTGCGTGTCTGCGCCCGGCGCGAATGTGCCCGTGTGCGCGGGCGCGGTGGATTCCAGATTTAATTTCACCGCCGGACGATGCGCCTGCTGAAAATCTTTTTCCGGACGCAGTTCGTCGAGAATTGGTTTTTCCAAACCGGCAATGGTGTGGTTGTCCGAGCCGAGCAAATCCAGAATGACAATTTCATTTTCGCCTGCGTGCAGCCAGCAGCCGGGCGCGTAAGCCGTTTGCGTCGGGCCGATGTTCCAGTAACGACCGAGGCAATGTCCGTTCACCCACAAATCGCCTTTGCCCCAGCCGCGCAAATCAAGAAACGTGTCGCCAGCTTTTTCCAAATTAAAAGTGCCGCGCCAGAAGGCGGGCGAGTGTTCCTTAAATGCTGCCGCGATTTCATTTGAGCCTAGCCGGTGATCAATATTTACGAGCGATGACAAAGGCTGGAACTTCAATCCGGCGATCATCTTGTCATCCAGCGGCAGATTAAAAATTTCCCAGTTCTTCAAAACTTCACCGCCGAGTTTCACCGGCGCGATGAGGCCTTTGCGGTCGGCCATTTCCGACCCAAAATTAATGCGCCCCATCGGCTCGACGAGGATGTCGAGTTGCGCTTCCTTTTCGCGCGCGGGCAAAGAAATTTTTGCATTCGCGCTGCGGCGATCCAAAATGCCGACGCGTTTTCCATCAATGAACACATAGCCAAAATCATGAATCGCCGCCGCTTCGAGCGTCGTGGCCCCGCCCGCCGGAATTTTCGTGCGATACAAAATGCAGCCGTAACCCTGGTCGTAAGCTTCCATGTTGCGCGGCGTTACGTCTTTGATCGCCGCCGGCAGATTGTCAAAAATCGGCGCAACTTCATTCAATTCCACCGGCGCAAAAGCGATGACTGGAATTTGCGCGGGCGGTTCCGGTAATTTTTCACCGGGCAAAAGATATTTGGAAAGCAACTTGCGCGTCGCAAAAAATTTCGGCGTCGCCCCGCCAGCTTCGCTGATGGGCGCGTCATAGTCGTAACTCGAAGTGTCCGGCTTGAACGGCCGGTCGCAGCCCGACCACAAACCAAAAGTCGTCCCGCCGTGCGCCATGTAAATGCTGAACGACGCATCCATGTCGAGCATGAGCTTCAAGTTGGGTAGATAATTTTCCGGCTTGCCGAGGTGATGCGGCTGACCCCAGGTGTCGAACCAGCCGGGATAAAATTCGCTGCAAATCAGCGGGCCGACCGGCTGGATTTTTCGCACCTTCGCAAAATTATTTTTTACGTCGCTGCCGAAATTTCCCGCTTGAAACAGGTTTGTGAGCAAACCGTTTTTCATCACCGACGGCGGATTGCATTGGAAGAGCGGAATGTCAAAACCCGCGTCCACCAAGGCTTTTCTCAATGCGTCCACATATTGCGTGTCCTTGCCGAAGAAGCCGTATTCGTTCTCAACTTGCGCCATGATGATATTGCCGCCGTGCGTGATTTGCAGCGGGCCGAGCACGCGGCCGACTTCTTTCAGATAACTTTTCGCGGCGTCGAGATAGCGCGGATCGCGGCTGCGAAGTTTCACGTCATCCGCCTTTAACAGCCACCACGGCGTGCCGCCCATTTCCCATTCGGCGCACGCATACGGGCCGGGCCGCAGGATGACCCACAGACCTTCTTCCTGCGCGATGCGGCAAAATTCCGCATCGTCCGCCTGACCGCTCCAATTAAATTCGCCGGGCTTCGGCTCGTGCAAATTCCAAAACAGATACGCGCAAACCGTGTTCAAACCCATCGCCTTGGCCATTTGCAAACGCTGCCGCCAATATTCCTTTGGCACGCGCGCGGCGTGAATTTCGCCGCAGCGAATTTGAAACCGCGCGCCGTCGAGGAGAAAATCATTCGTGCCGATGGCGAAGGTGTGCGTTGGCGTCTGCGCGGGCAAATTGGTGGCGAGCAAAACGGCGGCGGCGACGATGGAAAATAATTTCGCGATGGTCATACGGAAATAATGCTTGGTCAGCTTGGCGGCGGCAAATGATTTTACACTTTCGTCCGACAAAAAAATCGTGAACATTTGCGGCCTTTATCTGTCATATTTTGGCGGGACAAAAATGTGGTTGAAACTTAAAATAATAAGTTGGTTGCTCGCCGTGGCGCTATTTTGCGGCACGGCATTCGCGGCGACGTTCACCGCGTCGCTTGACCGCGACACGATTATGGTGGGCGAAACCGCGACGCTCTCGCTCGCGTTCGAGGGCGCGCAGCCGCGCACGATTCCGCTGCCGGGCGTGGCGGGATTGCAAATCACACAGGGCGGCCAGTCACAATTTATCAACAACATCAATGGCGTGAGCAGCATCAACGTCACCGTGACTTTCAACGTGACCGCGACGCAGGCGGGCGAGTTCACGATTCCCGCGCTGACGGCGGATGTGAACGGCCAATCGCTCACCAGCACGCCGTTGAAATTGACCGTGGCCGTCGCCACCGCGCCAACTCCCGATGTAGTGAACTCCGGCAACGAGGTCGCGTTCATGAAATTAATTTTTCCGAAGCCGAAAATTTACGTTGGCGAAACCGTCATCGCGCGGTTGGAAATTTATTTGCGCGAGGACGTGCAGAGTTTGGCCAGCTTTCAACCGAACAGTTCGCCCGCCGATGGTTTTAGCGTGGGCAAGCTGGCGGAATTGCCCAATCAGCGTCGTCGCGTGCAAATCGGCAATCATAATTATACTGTGATTCCATTGGCTGTTCCGCTCACCGCCGTCCGCACGGGCACGCTCGCGCTGGGACCGTTCACCGCCAATGCCGTCGTTGTGTTGCCTTCGGATAATCAGGGCGGCAATCCGCTTTTTCGGATGTTTAATCAAGGCGAACAACGGCAAGTTGCGCTCGCCACGGACGCGGCTCACGTCCAGTCGCTGCCGCTGCCGCCAGAAAATCAACCGGCGAATTTCAACGGCGCGGTCGGTAATTTCATGATGACTGCGACTGCCGGACCGACCACGCTGACCGTCGGCGATCCCATCACTGTGCGCGTGCAGATTTCCGGCAGCGGCGCGCTGGATTCGCTGGTGTTGCCCGCGCAGAATGCGTGGCAAAATTTCAAAACATTTCCGCCCACGAGCAAACTGGAGACCAGCGATCCGTTTGGTTTTCAAGGCACAAAAACATTTGAGCAAATCGTCTCGCCGCAAAATTCCGACGTGCACGAACTGCCCGCGTTGACGTTTTCATTTTTTAATCCTGAAGACGGCAAATATCACACGCTCACGCAACCGGCGACGCCGTTGATTGTGCATTCAGCGGGCGCCACCGTGCTGCCGACCATGGCGGACGCAAAAAATCAAAACACGGAAAACCCCGCGTCACCACAGGACATTTTGCCAATTCAAGAAAATCCTGGAACGGTAGCCAAACCCAGTGCGCCGTTGATTTCGTCGCCAACATTTCTCGCGGTGCAAAGTTTGCCGGTGCTGGCCTTTCTCGCCGCGTTTGTCTGGCGCAAGCGCACGGACAACCTCGCGAACAATCCGCGTTTGCGCCGGAAAATCGCCGTGGCGAAACTGGTGCAAAATGGCATTACCGACTTGCGAAAATATGCCGCTGAAAACAAATCTGAAGAATTTTTCGCGCTGCTGTTCCGTTTGTTGCAGGAACAACTTGGCGAACGGCTGGATTGCCCGGCGACGGCCATCACGGAAAATGTGATTGATGAGCACGCTTTGTTGCGCGGCGCGCCCGCCGCCGCGCGTGAGGGTTTGCACGAACTGTTTCAACTTTGCAATCAGGCGCGCTACGCGCCCGTGCGCGGCACGAGTGAATTGAATTCCGTCGCCGCGCAATTTGAAAAAACCGTCGGCGAACTTCAGGAGGTGAAAGCATGAAAACGCGCTTTTCTAAAGTTTGTAGGAGACGAGGTGACGAGTCTCAAACTGAAAGAAATTGTGAGACTCCTCACGTCGTCTCCTACAGGATTTTGATTTTGCTAGTCGCGCTGATTTTTGCCGGAAATATTTTTGCGGCGGACGTGGCCACGGATTTTTCAGCGGCCAATAAATTTTACGCCGAAGGAAAATTTTCCGACGCAGCCGGTGCTTACGAAAAAATTCTTTCAACCGGCGCGCAATCGCCGTCGCTTTTGTTCAATGCTGGCAACGCGGAATTCAAGTCCGGTCATTTGGGCAAGGCCATTGCCGCGTATCGGCAGGCGGAGTTGCTCGCGCCGCGCGACACCGAAATGCGCGCCAACCTTGCCTTTGTTCGTAATCAAGTCCGGGGCGCGACGGCGCGCGAAAGTTTCTGGCAGAACTGGTTTGGTTCGCTGACGCTGAACGAAAGTGCCGTATTGACGGCGGTTTTATTCTGGCTGACGTTTGCGCTCTTGGCTGTGCGGCAAATCCATCCGCCGCTGGTTCCGAAATTAAAGACTGTCACGCGGATTTTGGTCGCACTCACAATTTTCTCTGCCGCCGTGCTGGGCGTTCAAGCCGCGAATCATTTTTCAGCGGCAACCGCCGTGGTCATCACCGACAATGTGACCGCGCGCAGCGGGCCGTTTGACGACGCGCAAAGCGCATTCACCGCGCGCGATGGCGCGGAGCTTTCCGTTTTGGATCGGCGCGACGGCTGGGTGCAAGTCGCCAGCGCTGCGGGAAAAACCGGCTGGCTAAATCAAAAACAGGTGATGGTTTTGCCCGGTGCGTGAAGGCAGTTCGTTTGAACGCAGCCAGAAATTTTTTGTCAGAATGTCGTCCACGTAAAAATGAATTAAAACATGAACACAGGAATCAATGCCATCAACGAAGCGGTCAAGGAAGCGAGCGCCTTTACGCATCCGCTGTTTAACGAACTCGGCAAGGTCATCGTCGGTCAGAGTTATCTGACCGAGCGGCTCGTCATCGGCCTGCTGGCCAACGGCCATGTTTTGCTCGAAGGCGTCCCCGGTCTGGCGAAAACGCTCGCCGTGAAATCCATGGCCGCGTGCATCAGTGTGAAATTTTCGCGCCTGCAATTCACGCCGGACATGCTGCCCGCCGACGTTGTCGGCACGCAGATTTACAATCCGCAATCCGGCGGCTTTACCACGCGCAAAGGCCCGGTTTTTGCGAACCTCGTCCTTGCCGACGAAATCAATCGCGCGCCCGCCAAGGTGCAAAGCGCGCTGCTCGAAGCGATGCAGGAAAAACAAGTCACCATTGGCGACCAGACTTACAAATTGGAGGAACCGTTCCTCGTGCTCGCCACGCAAAATCCGATTGAACAGGAAGGAACGTATCCGTTGCCCGAAGCGCAGGTGGATCGTTTCATGTTGAAATTAAAAATCGGCTATCCGACGCGCGCGGAAGAGCGGCAGATTTTGGAAGCGATGGCGAAAACGTCCGGCACGCCCACCTGTAGCGCCGTCGTCACGCCGCAGCAAATCCTCAAGGCGCGCGAAATCATCAACGACATTTACGTGGACGACAAGGTGAAGGATTACATCGTGGACCTCGTCTGCGCCACGCGCGATCCGGACCATTACAAGATCGCGGTGAAGGATTTCATCCAGCTTGGCGCGTCGCCGCGTGCGACCATCGCGCTGACGCTGGCGGCCAAGGCCTACGCGTTCCTGAAAGGCCGCGGCTACGTCACGCCGCAGGACGTGAAAAGCATCGGCATGGACGTGCTGCGCCACCGCGTGGCCATCACCTACGAAGCCGAGGCCGAGGAAAAAACCAGTGAAACGGTTATCCAGAAAATCTTTGATGAACTGCCTGTGCCGTGAGCAAAACGCCAAGCTAAATTTCTCGCATGAAAAAAAACACCGCCTTTGTCGCGATGAAGTTTGATGGCGACCACTGGAAAGACAAGCGGTATTCGATAATAAGTGAAATCTTAAAAGAAGCCGGGTTCGATCCAGTTCGGGCTGATCAAATCAAATCTTCCGGTCCAGTAGTTGAGGAAGTTTGCAACTACTTGGAAAAATCGCCGCTGGTAGTTATTGATGATACGGGCGACTCCTTAAGCGTCGCATACGAAATTGGCTACTGTCACGGGATCAAGCGAGCACCTGAAAAAACAATTTTACTCCGACACGGCCACGAAATTCCTTTCAACTACAGACATTTTCGTCATCACTGCTATAAAGATTTGCGTCATTTGCGTCGCCTGTTGAGAGATTGGTTGAGCCTATTAGTGCCATTGTTGGATGAGCACTATGGCTACACGTTTACCTTTGAAGTTTTGCCAGAGGCTTCAGATTACGGAGCAACTGCGGCAGATTGTTTCTTGAAGTCACTCCAAGCATTCAAGTTCACAGGCCGCGCGGAATTTTTTGCCGCTGACGAACGATTTGGCAAAGAAGAGTTCTACAAAATTGGTGTTGGGCTAAAATTTGCCGATAAGAAAATAGGAAAGAAATCTGTGCCTGATTACAAATGGTGGATGAAGTTTCGGGCCGACGTGATAAACCGATTGCACGCGACTAAATGTGGGCTGAAACACGCAGACATGATGTCAGAGATGGATCAACTTGGAGCTATTCGACAAACCATGATGCACCGAGCGACCGCACAATTTGAAAATGGTTTGCCGACACTGTTGGTTGGCGGAGATTCAAATCCAGAAGAAAGTTGGTTTATCTACGCGATACAGGATTTGATAAACAACGAAGTGGCAATTGAACCAGATTGATTCCCATGATTCCCCACGAGATTCTCAAAAAAATCCGGCAGATCGAGCTGCGCACGAACCGCCTCGTGACCGAAACGCTCGCGGGCTTTTCATTTCAGCCGTCGCCGCAGTTCGGCGGGGTCTTGGTTTCCCTGCCAGACGGCGATTATTTTCACCAGCCGCTGCTCTTCCAGAATTGTAAAAAAAATCGAATAAGGCCATCCAAGGATTTTTGCCTTGTGAGTGGTTGGCCCGGCTTTGGGATAACGAAACGGATCAGAAAGAATTTGTTGAAGGTATTGGTCAACGGCTACTGCAAACCGTCCGCCAACGCCAGTTTCACGCGATTCATACCAATCGCCCGCATCGCGCATTTCTTCACGGACATCGGCCTCAATGATGAGACCAAAGCTCATTGCTTGACACCATATCGGGCGAACATTTCAGCGCGGAGCGTTTCCCAAGGGATGCCGCGTCCGGGATTTGCGCGGGCATCGGCGGCGCGGCGTTCGAGTTCGGCGATTTGTTCGGGCGTGAGTTCGTCGTTGAAATCGCCAAATTCCAAATCAATGGTTTCGACGAGTTCGCGTCGCTCCGGTTCGGGCATCCGGCGCAGTTCTTCGAGGATTTCAGTCCTGCTCATGCGGTTAATTTACTCCGTTGAACAAAACGCGCAATTGAAAATTCGCCATTCGCCATTCGCCATTTCCCCATGATTCCCCGCGAGATTCTCAAAAAAATCCGGCAGATCGAGCTGCGCACCAACCGCATCGTGACCGAAACGCTCGCGGGCCAATACCATTCCGTCTTCAAGGGCCAGGGCATGAACTTCGACGAGGTGCGCGAATACCAGCCCGGCGACGACGTGCGCGCGATCGACTGGAACGTCACCGCGCGGATGAATCATCCGTTCATCAAGAAGTTCGTCGAGGAACGCGAACTCACGCTCATGCTCGTCGTGGACGTGAGCGGCTCCGGTTTGTTCGGCTCGCGCGATCAGTCCAAGCGCGAACTCGCGGCGGAAATTGCTTCGGTGCTCGCCTTCTCCGCCATCCGCAACAACGACAAGGTCGGACTCATCCTTTTCAGCGACGAGGTGGAGAAATTCATTCCGCCGCGCAAAGGCCGCAGCCATGTGCTGCGCGTCATCCGCGAAGTTTTATTTTTTGAACCGAAACGGCGCGGGACGAATCTAAAAGTGGCGCTGGATTTTTTGCTGCGCGTGCAATCGCACAAGGCGATTGCCGTGGTCATTTCCGATTTTCTTTCAACGGAAAGTTCCGGGGCGATGTCAAAAAATCTGCAAACCTCGTTGCGCGTGACCAATCGCAAGCACGATGTTGTGGCCGTGCAGATTACGGATAAACATGAGTTGGAATTGCCCGCGCTCGGGCGTTTAATTTTAGAAGACGCGGAGACGGGCGAAATTTTGGAAGTGAACACCGGCAACAAAACGCGCCGCGATTTTTTTGCGTTGCGCCAGCAAAAGCAGATTGCGGATTTGGCAAAACAATTTCGTTCGTCGGGAATTGATTCCATCCAACTGCGCACGAATGAAACGTATTCGGCGACGCTCGGAAAATTTTTCGAGACGCGCGAAAAACGGAGGCTGCGCGGATGAAAATAATTCTGTCTCACGCCAAGCCGCCAAGCCGCCAAGCCGACGAACCTTTGCGTCTTTGCGACTTTGCGTGAGTTTTGAACATGATTACGAATTCAACATCACAGACTGCGAACGACATCCGCGACATCAAGCCGCCGATTGAAATTTCGAGCGGTCTGGAATGGCTGTGGTGGACATTGGGCGCGCTGACGGTTGCATTGATTTTATTCGCGTTTTGGAAATGGTGGCAAAAACGGCGTTCGCAAATCACCTTTGTGCCGCCGATTCCCGCGCACGTTCGCGCGAAACAAAAACTGGACGAAGCGCTCGCTTTGATTTCGCAGCCGAAACCATTTGTCGTCGCGGTGTCGGACACGGCGCGGATTTATTTGGAGGAACGGTTTGAGTTTCGCGCGCCAGAGCGGACGACGGAAGAATTTCTGCGCGAACTGGGCGGAACGAAATTACTGTTGCCCGAACAAAAAGACAGTCTCGGAAATTTTCTCGCAAGCTGCGATTTGGTGAAATTCGCCAAATACGAGCCGGGCGAAAATGAATTGCGCGAGTTGCACGGCTCGGCGGTAAAACTCGTGGAAGAAACCCAGCCGAATGAAATTTCAAATGGCAGCGAATCGGAACAAATCGTAAATCGTAAATGACTTTTGCTCATCCATATTTGCTATTGCTGCTGTTGCTTTTGCCATTGCTCGCATGGTTGAAAGGCAAGCGCGGCTCGCCACCGGCGTTTTTATATTCGTCGGTGAAATTGGTGGAAGGCTTGACGCGCGCGCGCCGTTCGCACGCAGGAAATTTTCTCGCGGCGTTGCGCTGGCTGGCGCTGGCGATTTTTATCATCGCGCTCGCGCAACCGCGTTTGTCCAAAAGCACGACGGAAGTGAAAGCGAGCGGCGTTGACATTGTCATCGCGCTCGACATGTCGGGCAGCATGATCTCGGAAGATTTTGTGGTGAAGGGCGAGCGCGTGAATCGTTTTAACATGGCGCGTTCGGTGTTGAAAAATTTCATTGATAAGCGTCCGAACGACCGCATTGGCCTCGTCGTTTTTGCAACGCAGGCTTACATCGCCACGCCGCTTTCGCTCGACCACGATTTTTTGCAGGAGAATCTGGATCGCTTGGAAATCGGCGCGATTGATCAAAATTCAACTGCGATTGGCGACGGCCTGGGCACGGCAGTGAACCGCTTGCGCGATCTGAAAGCGAAAAGCAAAATCGTCATTCTCGCGACGGACGGACAAAATAATTCCGGCAAGCTCGACCCGTTGCTCGCGGCGGAAGCGGCGGCGGCGGTGAAAGTAAAAGTTTACACTGTCGGCATCGGCGAACAAGGCAGCGCGCCGATGCCGGTATTTATGGGCGGCCAAAAAGTCGGCTACCAAAATGTGCCGGTGGATGTGGATGAAGCCACGCTGCAAAAAATCGCGGACAAAACCGGCGGAAAATATTATCGCGCGGATAACGCGGAAAAATTCCAGCAGATTTACAACGAAATTGACAAGCTGGAAAAAACCGAGGCGAGCGTGAAAAAATACACGGAATACAAGGAACTATTTCCGTGGTTCGTCGCGGCGGGGCTGACGATTTTGCTGCTGGAATTTGTGCTGGCGCAAACTGTGTTTCGGAGGTTGCCGTGAAATTTACGATTTACGATTTGAAGATGCGCTTCGAGAACTTACATCTGCTTTGGCTGTTGCTGGTGATTCCACCGGCGCTGGCGTTGTTTTTTTGGTGGAGCGAACGCGTAAAACAAAAATTGCTCACGCACTTTGTCGAGCCGCGTTTGCTGGCGCAGTTGACCGTCGGCATTTCTATGGCGCGCAGAAAATGGCGGTATTCATTGGTGATTTTGGCGGTGGCATTTTTAATCATCGCGAGTGCGCGCCCGCAATACGGATTTGATTTGGAAGAAGTTTCGCAAACGGGTTTGGACATTGTAGTCGCGGTGGACACGTCGAAATCCATGCTCGCGACGGACATCGCGCCGAATCGCCTCGCGCGCGCGAAGCTCGCCGCACTCGAACTGATGCAGACGGCGAAGGCCGATCGGCTCGGACTCGTGGCGTTCGCAGGTGAGGCGTTTTTGGAATGTCCGCTGACGATTGACGACACGGCGTTTCAGCAAAGCGTGCAGGCGCTCGACGTGAATTCCATTCCGCAAGGCGGCACGGCGCTCGCGGCGGCGATTGACACGACGCTCGAAGCGTTTAAGGAAAAAGGTAATCATCGCGCGCTCGTGCTCCTCACCGACGGTGATGACAACGACGAAGGCGCGCTTGAGGCGGCGCAGCGCGCAGCGAAAGAAGGCTTGAAAATTTTCACCATCGGCATCGGTTCGGCGGAAGGAACTTTGGTGACGATTGCCGGCGCGGATGGCAGCACTGATTACATTCGCGATGAAAAAGGGCAGGTGGTAAAAACAAAATTGAACGAACAATTGCTGCAGCAGATCGCCACGACGACGGGCGGATTTTATCTGCCGTTGCGCGGCGCGGACACGATCAGCACGCTTTACGAACGCGGTTTGGCGCCGTTGCCAAAATCTGAAAGCAAAGAAAAAACCGTGCGCCGTTATCATGAGCAATTTCAGTGGCCGCTGGCGGCGGCAATTTTACTTTTGATTGCGGAATTCCTTTTGCCGGAACGGTCCTTGCGGACGGCCACCAAGTCCAAAGCTGCTGCGGTGGCGACGGCGTTGTTTACGATTTTGCTGCTGCCAGCCGTCGCAAACGCGTCGCCGACGAGCGCGTTGCGTGATTACAAATCGGGAAATTTCACGAACGCGCTGGCGGAATTTTCCAAGCTGGCGGAAGTGAAAACGAATGATTTGCGTTTGGTTTTCAACGCGGGCGACGCGGCGTTTCGGGCGACGAATTTTGACCTCGCGCAAACTCTTTTTCAGCAGGTCACGCTGTCGCCGGATTTGAAATTGCAACAACAGGCGTTTTACAATCTTGGCAACGTGCAGTTTCAAAAAGCAAAACAGGCGCAGGATTTGGACGGCTTGGAACAAGGTTTTGACGCGGCGGCGAAAATTTACGAGCGCGCGGTGATGCTGAACACGAACGACGCAGACGCGATTTTTAATTATCGTTTTGCGCAGGGCGCGGCGGAGCAGGTGCGCGCGATCAAAGCGGCGTTGCGTTCGGCGAAAACCAGCGCGGACACGGCGGTGCAGCGCGCGGAATTTCACACGGCGTTTGAAATCATGCAGTCGCTGACGCAGAAATATAAAATCGCCACGAAACAGTTTGAAACATTCACCAAAAAATTGAAGGACATTGATGACATCGCGACTCCGCATCAGCCTTAGTCTGGCGTTGTTTTTGTGCGCGCAAAAATTGTGCGCGCAGCTTGCGCCCGCTGCTGATTTTTTCAACAGTGGCGCGCAGGCTTATATTTCCAACAACATTCCCGCCGCGTTGGAGCGGGTGGAAATGGGATTAAAAACTTATCCGGATGACGAGAAGTTGAAAAAGCTGGAGGAATTGTTGAAGCAAAAAAAACAGCAACAACAGCAGCAGAATCAACAGCAGCAACAAAAAAATCAATCGCAGCAACAGAAGTCGGACGATCAAAAAAAGCAGCAACAGAACCAGCAATCGCAAAATTCACAAGACCAGCAGAAGCAGGATGAGCAAAAGAAAGATCAGTCCGGCCAGAAAAAAGACGAGCAGCAGAAACAACAGGAACAGCCGAAGCCGGCGGATGAAAAAAAGGACGGCGACAAACCGGAAAATCAAACTGGCGAAGGCCAGCCGGTCAAGCCGGGTGAAATGACGAAGGAAGAAGCGAAGCGTTTGCTGGACGCACAGAAAGGCAATGAGCAGATTTTACAATTAAAGCCGCAAGACAAACCGCGCGATCCGAATCGTCCGGTCAAGGATTGGTGACGGGAAGTGTTTTGCGGAGCGCGGCTGTGCGCGAAGCGTCAGCCGCAGTAAAATTCACATTGCTGCGGCTGGTCTGCGACACAGCCGCGCTCCACTCAAATGTCCCAGTCGCCGGTTTGGAGATACGGTTTTAATTTTTCCTTGAGCGTTTCGCGGCCGCGATGGATGACGGATTTGGTCGCGGAAAGCGAGCAGCCAAGTATCTCCGCAATTTCTTCGTAGCTCACTTCGTCCTGTCGGCACAAGAGAATCGCGGTGCGCTGGTTTTCGGGAAGTTCGGCCAAAGCTTCTTCAATTTTTTTGGCGAGTTCGCCGTGCAAAACATTTTCGGTGGGCAAAAATATTTTTTTGTCCTCGTATTGGCGCGACGGCTGGTCGTCGTGTTCGGGGTGGGTTTCTTCGAGGGATTCGGCGGGATGACGTGAACGCCGGCGGATTTCGTTGAGGCAAAGATTGCGCGCGATGGTGAAAAGCCAGGTGGTAAATTTGGCGGTGCGCTGGTAGCGGGCGCGGGATTTCCAGACTTGGAGAAACGTATTTTGTGCGACGTCTTCGGTTTCGGTTTCGTCACGCAAGGTGCGGAAAACAAAGTTGAAGAGCGGCTGTTTGTATTTCTCGACCAGCGTCGCGAACGCCGCGCGGTCGCCGCGTTTCACACGCAGCATCAGCACGGCATCGGGATCGGCTTGGTCGGGCATCGTCGCGGAAGTTTATCTAACCCCGCGCGGGCGACAAGGTTTCGCTGGCGGCGGCGGTTTCAAAACATTAACTTTTGCGCCCGTGCAGGACTTGTCCAAAAAAATTGTGGCCGCCGCCGAAGCGCGCCTTTCGTTTTCGCCCAACGCCAACGCGGCGGAAAAGCTCGCGCGCTACAAAAATTTTCTCAAAGTCGAGTCACACCGTTTGAAGCTGCTGCATCGCGCGGGCGCGGACGGCAAAGAAATTTGCCGCGCGCGCGCGGAGATTCTCGACGCGCTGCTGCGACATCTGTGGGAGACGGCGAAAGAAAATTTGCCGGCACAGTCAAAAAAGGAATTTCCGCCGATTGCGCTGGTGGCCATCGGCGGTTTTGGTCGCGCGGAATTAAATCCGCACAGCGACATTGATTTCATGTTTTTGCATGAAGGTCAGGTGGCCGGAACCAAGCCGCTGCCGATGCTCGCCAAGTTGATTGACGGTGTGCTGTATCCGCTGTGGGACATCGGACTGAAGGTGGGTTACTCGGTTCGGAATCTTGATGATTGTGTGAAGGTGGCGAACTCCGATATGCAGTCGAAGACTTCGATGATTGAATCGCGGCTGATTGCGGGCAGTGAAAACTTGTTCGCGAAATTTCAAAAGACGGTCGTGCAAAAATGTGTCCTCGGCTACGAGGAAAAATACATTGCCGCACGTCTCGAAGATCAGGCCACACGCCGCGCGAAATTTGGCAACTCCGCGTGCATGCAGGAGCCGAATGTGAAGAACGGTTGCGGCGGTCTGCGCGATTTCCAAAATCTTTTGTGGATGGCGTTTTTCAAGTATCGCACGCGCACGGTGCGGGATTTGCAGACGCAGGAATTTGTCAGCGAGGCGGAACGCAAACAGCTCGATGCCGCGTATGAATTTTTGCTGCGCGTGCGGACGGAGCTGCATTACAACACCAATCGTCAGCAGGACGTTTTGGGGAAAAATTTGCAGCCGGCGATTGCGACCAATCTGGGTTACACCGACCGTTCGCCGAGCAAGCGCATCGAGAAATTCATGCGCGACCTCTACGTCCACATGCGGAATGTCTATCTTACCACGCGCACGCTGGAGCAGCGCATGGCATTGCTTTCGCCGCAACAGACCGGGCGAATCGCACGGTTGCGACGGCTGTTGCCCGGTGCTGCGCCGCGCAAAATGCCCGAGGCCGTGGATGGATTTATATTCGTGGCTGGCGAAATTCGCGCGGTGAACAATCGCATTTTCCGCGATTCGCCGCGTCGGTTGATGCGCGTTTTTCTCCACGCCCAGCAACGGCGTCTGACGTTACATCCCGATTTGGCGCAACTTATCCGTAACCAGCTTGCGCTTGTGAACCGCGAGTTTTTGAACGACGAGCACGTGCGCGAAACGTTCATGACGATTCTCGAACGTCGCGGCGAGGTGGCACACATTTTGCGCGCGATGCACGAGGTGAATTTTCTTGGTAAATATATTCCCGAATTCGGCAAGCTGACGTGTCTCGTGCAGCACGAATTTTATCACCAATACGCGGCGGACGAACACACGCTCGTCTGTCTCGAACAGCTCGACAAAATTTGGGAAGCGAAAGAGCCGCCCTATCGATCTTACGCGCCGATTTTTCAAAGTCTCGAACGTCCCGGACTGCTTTGCCTCGCGCTCTTGTTGCACGATGTTGGCAAGGCCGCGCCGCATGAAAAAGGCCAGCACGCCGAAGTCGGCGCCTCGCTGGCGATGCGCGCAGCCAAACGGCTGCAACTCGATCCGGCGGCGGCGGAGATAGTTCGGTTTCTCGTCGAAAACCATTTGCTCTTGGCCACGGTTTCGCAGCGGCGCGACCTCGACGACGCGACCGTCATTCGCAACGTGGCGTGGCAAATAGGCACGCCGGAAAAATTAAATTTGCTCACGCTGCTCACCTTCGCCGATTCGCAGGGCACGAGCGATAAATTGTGGAGCGGTTTTAAGGATTCACTGTTGTGGCAGATTCATTCGCGAGTGATGACGCTGCTCACCGGCGGCACGGAATTTCGTCGCGCCTCGGAAAAAGCGCGCGAAGAAGCGCGCGATTTGGTGCGTGAACTGTTGTCCCGCCACATCACCGACGAGGAGTTGGACGCGCATTTTAGCCAATTGCCGCAACGGTATTTTGAGATTCACACGCCCGCGCAAATCCATGACGACGTAGAATTGGCCCACCGTTTCATGCACCGGTTGCTGGCGGAAAACAACCGCGCGCTTGCGCCCGTCACGGCGTGGTTGGACGAACGCGATCGCGGTTACAGCCTCGTGAAAATCTGCACTTGGGATCGCGCGGGACTGTTCGGAAAAATCGCCGGCTCGTTGAGCGCCGCCGGACTGAACATTTTAGCCGCGCAAATTTTCACGCGCGCGGACGGCATCGCGCTGGACACGTTTTTTGTGAACGACGCCCGCACCGGCAATCTGGCCGAACGGGCGCAACGTGAAAATTTTTCCGAATTGCTGGAAGAAACTTTGACCGGCGAAACGGTGGATTTCCACAAGCTCATCGCGCAGCAGACGGCATCACGCTCCAGCTACTCGGCCTATTTTGGCGAGCGGATGCCGACGCAGATTTATTTCGACAACGACGTTTCGGACGAGCGGACGTTGATTGAAATTGAAACGGAAGATCGGTTGGGATTGCTTTACACGATTTCGCAGACGTTCACGGAATTGAATCTGGACATCGCCGCCGCGCGCATCGTGACCGAGCGCGGCGCGGCGATTGACAGTTTTTATGTGAGCGACATCGTGGACGGAAAAATCACCGCGCCGAAACGGTTGGAAGCCATCGCCGCGCGCCTGCGCGAAGCGATTGGAAAATTGGAGACGGTGGTTTAGTCTGGCAAAGCAGTTGCGAGCCGCGCGGTGGTCTGCTAAAACTTTCAGAGTCGGTGTCGGCGGGTGTGGTTCAATGGTAGAATGTGGCCTTCCCAAGGCTGAGACGAGGGTTCGATTCCCTTCACCCGCTCCAATCCACCAGTTTGATTAAATTCGACGAGTAGTGACCACGGTTTGACACAAGAACCACGGGCTATTTTGCAGTCGAGGACAAGGTTCGAGCCAAACACTTTTTGAGCGAGAACCCTCTTCTCTTGAAGAGAACCTGAAACAGCGATTTCACCCGCGTTTCTAGCGGTTATTATCCAACTTTGGAACGGTTCGAGCCAATCGGCTCGGCCTTTCAAAAGCGCGGTGCTTTGCTCTTCCAAAGATTTTTTCTGGCTCATTCCCTTGGACTTCTCCGCGACATAAGTTTCGCGGTCAATCAATTCGTCCAAGAATGAGTCCAGAAGTTTTTGGAGACGGAGATTGATTTTTTCAATCTCCCCGCGCTTTTGTCCGGCCATGAGCGCACCGGATTGGGCGTTCTGTTTCTTTTCTTCCTTAACCCGTGTCAGCATTTGATCCGCCCAATCTGCCGGTAGCGAATACGGTTTCAACAGGTCGGAAATTTGAATGTTCAGGTCTTCTTCGCGAATGTAGGGCTGGTTGCACCATTTCAATTTATTTTTCTTGGTGCAACGGTAGTAGATGTGGCCTTTCTGGACTTCGCAGGTAATACCCATGCCACAGTCGCCACAACGCAAAAGGCCAAGAAATGCTTTTGGCTCGTCTTTGTTTTCCGAAGGCGAATAGCGCCAGCGGCGGTTAAGAACGGCTTCAACGGCGTCGAACAATTTCTTGGAAATAATTGGCTCGTGCTTGCCTTCATGCACCTCGCCGGTATAGCTAAAATGGCCGTAGTAAATAGGGTTGGACAGAATGGCGGAAATGAAGGTAGGCCCGACCAATTTACCCGTTGATGTTCGCACGCCGAGTTTGCCGAAAACGTGCCGCAAGCTGTCGAGTGTTTCCGTGCCGGTCGCATAACGCTCAAAAGCTTCTTTCACAATCGGGGAGCGCGACCGATCCACGCTAATGCGTTTGACGCGGGAATCATTCAAATAGCCAAAAGGCGCGCGACCGGGATACTCGCCTCGGCGGACTTTTTCGCGCAAGCCGCGCTTGGTGTTCTCTGAAAGCGCGTCAACGTAGTATTTGCTGAATCCAAAATCATTGTGAAGCATAAGCTTTCCCTGTGGGGTATTTTCAAACCACGAACGGAGAAATTTGAGCGACTTGATTTTTCCGGTATCAAGGAGGTAGATGATGCGCCCGCCGTCCACGCTGTTGCGTGCCAAGCGAGAATTCCATCCGCTTCTCCGGCCTCTAAACGCTCCAACATCGCGTTGAAAATCGGTCTGCCGGGTATTTTAGCGGACTGCTTTTCAATCAGTTCGTCGGCAATCGTGAGTTTTTCGCGCTCGGCAAACTCGCGCAATTCATTGATTTGCGCGTCAATGGAGAGGACTTGCTTGTCCTCAACATCGGTGGATTTGCGAGCGTAGAGAAATAATTTTGTCATAACGGCACGGTCTAATCATACACCCATATACATGGGCGGGCAAGTATATGGTAAAATAAATAATTATTTCTCGGCACGATACTTTTTCCACCGTGCGTTAATGGCATTGCGAGCGATCTCCTTTCTGCGTTTTGCAGAAAGTTTTTTGGCGCGAGCCTTGCCGCCTTTTGAAGCGCCAAGTTTGCCAAGCGCAACCGCTGCCGGATTTTTTTTCTTTGATGTTGGAGGCATGGACGGAAAATATAACGTGAGTCATCAGTAGTGTAGCAAAAAATCGTTGTGCGGACTACGCACATTGAAATCGCAACTCGTATTGTCCTCG
>DATCFH010000090.1:0-8770 GCA_036509625.1 Verrucomicrobiia bacterium | reverse complement strand
TCGCTGCACACCGACGATACGAGCGACGGTTTTTACGGTTTCGCCCACGGCGCGACTTTGACAAAAAATCTAATTGAACCAGCGCTCGCGGCGGCGGAAAAATTTCTGCCGCGTGACGAACGTCCCGTCATTGATGGGTTTCCTGCGCGCAACGGCATTATCCGCGAAAGTTACAAAGGCATTTTGAACGCGCCGCCGAAAATCCGCCCGCGCCCGTTTGAAATTATTTTGGAGACGCCCGCCGCGCCGCCGGAGTATTTGAAGGAACTGGCTTTTGTGTCCGCGCTCCAGACAATTTTGCTCGAATACAATAAATTCATTGCCTACGCTCCGAACCTCTAAACCGTGGCGAAAGAACGCATCAAGGCCAGAAAAATTCGCGTGCTGCCGGGCTTCAAATTGACGCTCGGCTTCACGCTTTTTTATCTTGGCCTCATCGTGCTGATTCCGCTCGCGGCGGTTTTTTGGAAAGCCTCCACGCTGACGTGGCCGGAATTTTGGCACACGATCACGATGGCGACGGCCATGGCTTCATATCGCCTGACATTCGGCGCATCGTTCTTGGCCGCGCTGGTCAATGCCGCATTTGGCCTAGTCGTGGCGTGGGTTTTAGTGCGTTATGATTTTTTCGGAAAAAAAATTGTGGATGCGCTGGTGGATTTGCCGTTCGCATTGCCGACCGCCGTGGCGGGAATTACGCTGGCGACACTCTACTCAAAAAATGGTTGGATTGGTCACTTGCTCGAACCGCTGGGAATCAAAGTTGCGAACACGCAACTCGGAATTTTCATCGCGCTCACATTTATCGGATTGCCGTTTATTGTGCGGACAGTTCAACCGATTCTCGAAGACCTCGATCCCGAATTGGAAGAAGCCGCGTCCAGTCTCGGCGCGAATCGCTGGCAGGTTTTCTATCGCGTGATTTTGCCGATGCTCACGCCCGCGCTGCTCACCGGTTTCGCGCTCGCATTCGCGCGTGCGCTCGGCGAATACGGCTCGGTCATTTTCATCGCGGGCAACATTCCGATGAAAACGCAAATCACGCCCGTCCTCATCATGGGCGAACTCGATATGTTTGATTATGGCAAGGCCACCGCCATCGCCGCCGTGATGCTCGTCGTCTCGTTCGTGCTGTTGCTGACCATCAATGTGCTGCAATGGTGGACGAATCGTTACAACACGAACAACCTCGCATGACGCCCGCCGCCGCCACTTTTCATGTGCAATATTCGGTCGTGCAACGCCGCACGACGAGCGAACCGCCGTTCGTGCGCCGCACGCTCATCGGCGTCGCGCTGGTTTTTTTAAGTCTGTTTTTATTTTTGCCGCTCGTGTTTGTGTTCATGGAAGCGTTCGCAAAAGGAATCGGATTTTATTTTGAAACTTTGCGCGATCCGAACGCGTGGAGCGCCATCAAACTGACGCTGCTTGCCGCTTTAATTTCCGTTCCGCTCAACTGCGTCTTCGGCGTCTGCGCCGCTTGGGCGATTGCGAAATTTGATTTTCGCGGCAAAAACATTTTGCTCACGTTGATTGACCTGCCGTTCTCCGTTTCGCCTGTGATTGCAGGCTTAATTTACGTTTTGGTTTTTGGCGCGCAAGGCTGGCTCGGACTTTATTTGAACGCGGACAATCCAAAATTTCCGTGGCTGGCGAACTGGCTGAACGAACACAACATCAAAATTATTTTCGCCGTGCCGGGAATTGTTTTGGCGACGATTTTTGTCACGGTTCCGTTTGTCGCGCGCGAATTGATTCCGCTCATGCAAGCGCAAGGCCGCAGCGAAGAAGAAGCCGCGCGCGTGCTGGGCGCGAGCGGTTGGCAAACTTTTTGGCGCGTGACGCTGCCCAACATCAAATGGGGTTTGATCTACGGTGTGATTTTGTGCAACGCGCGCGCGATGGGCGAATTCGGCGCGGTGTCGGTCGTCAGCGGAAAAATTCGCGGGCAGACGAATACGATTCCGCTGCACATCGAGGCGTTGTATGATGACTACAATTTCACCGGCGCATTTGCGGTGGCGTCATTGCTGGCGTTTCTCGCGCTCATCACGCTCGGCATAAAAACGTGGGTGGAACATCAGCAAGCCAAACAGGAAACTTCCAAATGAGTGTTGAAGTCAAAAATGTCACGAAAAAATTCGGGGGTTTCACCGCGCTCGACAATGTGAGTCTCAAAGTCGAATCCGGTGAACTCGTCGCGCTGCTCGGTCCATCCGGTTCCGGCAAAACGACTTTGCTCCGCACCATCGCGGGCTTGGAATTCCCTGATAACACAGGCGAAGCGCAGGTTTTATTTTACGGCGAAGACGTGACGCAGATTCCCGCAAGCGAGCGCAAAGCGGGATTTGCCTTTCAACATTACGCGCTGTTCCGGCACATGACCGTGTTTGAAAACATCGCGTTCGGTTTGCGCGTGCGCCCGAAAACGACGCGCCCGCCGGAAAATGAAATTCGCGCGCGCGTGGAAAAACTTTTACGTCTCATCCAACTTGAACCGCAGGCGAAGCGCTTTCCTTCGCAGCTTTCCGGCGGACAACGCCAACGTGTTGCGCTCGCGCGTGCGCTCGCGGTTGAGCCGAAAGTGTTGCTGCTCGACGAACCGTTCGGCGCGCTCGACGCGAAAGTGCGAAAAGAATTGCGCCGCTGGCTGCGCCAGTTGCACGACGAGATTCATGTCACGACTTTGTTTGTGACGCACGATCAGGAAGAGGCGTTGGAAGTTTCCGACCGCGTGGCGATTTTGCGCGACGGCAAGATTGAGCAGATTGGCACGCCGGAAGAAATTTACGATAAGCCCGCATCGCCGTTCGTTTATGATTTTCTCGGCAACGTAAATCTGTTCAGCGGGCGCGTGAAAGACGGCGCGATGGTCATTGGTGGAACCGAATTTGCCGCGCCGGATGCGGCGGGCGAGCAGGATTCCCATGCCGTCGCGTTCGTGCGCCCGCACGACATCCGCGTGACGCGTAACGCGAGTGGTCCGGCGCTGGCCGCGCTCGTTGTGCGTTCCAACGCCGCCGGGCCGGTGGCAAATCTGGAATTGAAGCGGTTGGACAGCGGCGAAATTTTTACCGTGCAATTGAGCAAGGAACTGTTTCAGGAATTGGCGCCGAAGCCGGGCGAAGAGGTTTTTGTGGAATTGAAGAATGTAAAAGTCTTCTCGGACGATTATTCCATTTGAACTTTGTTTGACTCTGCCGCGCGCCTGACTATCGTTTCGCGCATGGCCGACAAACATTACCGCAGCTTGATCAAAGGCGTTTCGTGGCGCATCACGGGCAGCATTGACACATTGATCATTTCATTTTTTATCACGGGCAAATTAAAATTGGCCTTGGGCATTATGAGCGTCGAATTCTTCACGAAGATCGCGCTGTATTATTTCCACGAACGTGTCTGGGAAAAACTTTCGTTTGGCCGCGTGAAAGAGGCGAAACAGGACAAGCCGAATTTCGAAATCTGACCTGCTTGCCGGGGTGTGGCTCCAAGCGCAGCGTGCAAATCTGTCTGTTGGCGAATTAATTCACCTCACGGCAGCACATGGCCGGGAACGCTGCACTTGGGCGTTTCGCCAATCGGTCCGATGATGTAAGTGCCGCCCGCCGGACATTTCGGAAGCTGTCCTTTGATGAGCCGGATGTAGGGCTTGAGATCTTCGGCGGTGCAGGCATCGCCGGTCTTTTTATTATTCTCCAGCGCCCATTGATTTTTGGCGGCGTCAAGCTGGCGGAGATTATTGATGCAGGCGTTTTGCTGCGAGGTGCTGCGGGCTTTGACGAAGTTGGGAATGGCGATGCTTGCCATCATCGCGGGCACAAAGGCGGCGGGAATCAAAACCATGTTCGCAAAACTCTGGCTGCTGTTGCCGATGGTCAAACAACCTTGCGCGGTGTTCATGCCGACGGAATAGGCGAAGGCCGGCTTGGTGCGGAAGAAGGATTGCATCCACTGCGACTGTGCCGCGTTGCCGCCTTTCGCCATCTGGCCGCTCATGGCTTGTTGCTGAACCTGAAACAGAATGCGCCCAAAACGTTCGCTCATGAAGGTGAACTGGTTGCCTTGGTCAGGAATATTTTTGGAAAGATGTTTGAATTCGTCCGTGCTTTTGAGGCCGGGCGATTTGCCACTTTTCACAGCGAGGGCTTCGTTCACCAGCGCGTCGGAGGAGGCGATAAACAGATAACCGCCGCTGCTCGCTGTCGTCGGGCGCAACTCGCCGATGAATGGCAGCGGCATCGGCATCGTCCGCATTTTGAGGCCGGTTTGATTGACGCTGATGACGGACTCGTTGGATTTCAACGCTTCGTCAATGCGGTTAAAAAGAGTGTCGTCATTGACCTTGAGCACGAGCAGCAGGCCGGGTTGGGGAATCGTCAGCGCCGCGCCGGGCAACGGAATAGGAATGGTGTTGGATTCATCGAGCGTGAGGGCGAAACCAGCTTCGCCACCGATGGAGTTGAGGACGGCGTCCCATTTCAACTTGGTCTTTGCTTCAAATTGGGCGGGCAGCTTTGAAAGAAAATCCTGCGCCTGCGGAAAACCAGATTTGGCGACTTCATCCTGCGTCACCGTCCACAGTAACGGCAGGTCAATGTCCGAAAAGGCGGCGAGCGCGGTGTTGGCCGGCAGTAAATCAAGGCCGGTGAGCGCATGCGGTTCCTTGCCGCACAGTTTCCAGAGAAAGCCCGTGCCGGTTCCGGGATAATGATGCAGCAACATTTTGTTGCGGAACATTCCCTTCTCGATTTCCACGGAACTCATGCCCATGCCGGTGATGTCCTCGACGCCGCTGTCCACGATGAGATGGTTGACGATGTCAAAAGCCTTGTTCACGTTGGCGAGATTGTCCGGCGAGAGGTTGGGAATGGCAGTGGCGGTGGTGCGCCAAGTTTCCACCTTGGCCGAGAGATGTTCCAGCCATTGCGCCGTGCCGAGATACAGGTAAAAATTTCCGCCGGGATCAAGCTGCGTGGTGACTTCGGCAAAACTCGTCTTCTCCGCCGAAACAACCGTGGCACTAGATTGGGGCATGGCAGGCGGAGTTTCCTTTTTGCCGCAGCCGAAATTGAGCCAGACGAGGCTCGCGACCAGAATCAGTGCGAGAGTTCCGAGGAACAGGGGATTTTTTTTCATGGTGAAAGACGGATTGATTTTTTTGGGAGCTGGAATCGCCCAAGCCAAACAGTTTCCGAAAAAAGGTAAAGCGAAAAATAATTTTATCTTAACCAGCACGCCGGATTTATTCCGGCGAAGAATGACTTGAAAACAGTGGCAGGCGGTTTCATAGTGGCCGCATGAAATCCAACTCCCGGCGTTTCACTCCGTCCGCTTTCACCCTCGTCGCTCTTCTCGTCATCGTGGCCGTGCTGGCCATTCTCGCGGCGTTGTTTCTGCCTACGCTGGCTGGTGCCCATGACCGGTCGCGGCAGATTCAATGCGTCAACAACCTCAAGCAATGCGGCCTCGCGTTCCGCATTTGGGAAGGCGACAACAACGATAAATACCCAATGGCCACCGACAAAGATTTCGGCACGCAAGAACTGGTCGCGCATTATTTTCAAGTGATGTCGAATGAATTGAGCACACCGAGAATTTTGATTTGTCCGGCGGACACGCGCACGGCGGCGATGAATTTTGTCCGGCTGAAAAATCAAAATGTCAGCTATTTCATCGGTCTCGACGCGAACGAAGCCAATCCGCAAATGTTTCTCGATGGTGACCGGAATATCACTGGCGACAGCGCGCCGCAAAATGGAATTCTCAAGCTCGTCCCCGGCGGCGCGGCCAGTTGGACTACTGCCATCCACAATAATCAGGGCAACCTCGGTCTCGCTGATGGTGCGGTAATGTCATTTTCCAATTCCGGCCTGCGCGAAGCTTTGAATAATTCCGGCGACCCGACCAACACCTGGCACATCGCATTGCCGGAATGATGGCGAGCGTCAGCTTGTTTTTACATTTTCAGAAAATGTAAAGCTCGTCAGTCAGAGAAACGGCGCAGACGCAAACTAAAAGCGGGCAGGTTTATGGTGAAGGTTGGGGTGGCCAACGGGATTCGAACCCGCAACAACAAGCTCCACAAGCTTGGACTCTACCATTGAGCTATGGCCACCAACCGGACGCACAGACTAAATTTTTCAAGCCTGTGAGTCAAGTTTAGCTCACAGCTTCGCCGCCACAAACTGCTCCAGCTTCATCGCGTCGGCGTTGAAGGCGCGGATGCCTTCGGCGGTTTTTTCCGTGGCCATCGCGTTTTCGTTGAAGAGCCAGCGGAACTTCTTTTCGTCCAGCGGCAGTTTTTCGATTTTGGATTCGCGCGCGAGTTCGGGGCTCAACTTGCGCGTGAGCGGCGCTTCGGACTTTTGCAATTCCGCCAGCAAATTCGGGCTGATGGTCAGCAAATCGCAACCGCTGAGTTCCTGGATTTCGCCGACGTTGCGGAAGCTCGCGCCCATCACTTCGGTCGCGTGGCCGAATTTTTTGTAGTAGCTGTAAATTTCTTTCACGGAAATCACGCCGGGATCTTCGGCGGGCGCAAACTCTTTTTTCTCCTTCGCCTTATACCAATCCATGATGCGACCGACGAACGGCGAGATGAGTTTGATCTTCGCGTCAGCGCACGCGACGGCCTGCGCGAGCGAGAAGAGCAGGGTGAGATTGCAGTTGATGCCTTCGCGCTGGAGCATTTCGCCCGCGCGAATGCCTTCCCACGTCGAAGCGATTTTGATGAGAATGCGTTCGCGCGGAATACCAGCGGCTTCATACTTCTTGATGAATAATTTTCCCTTGGCCACGAGCGCATCGGCGTCGAAGGACAGATGCGCATCCGTCTCGGTCGAAACGCGGCCGGGAACAATCTTCAAAATTTCCAAGCCGAATAAAATCGTCAAGTCGTCGAGGACGTGCGCCAAAAGTTCTTTGCCGGCGAACTTCGTCTGGTTGTCGGCGATGGCCTTGTCCACGAGGAATTGATACTCCGGCATCTGCGCGGCCTTGAGAATCAACGACGGATTCGTCGTGGCGTCGCGCGGTGCGAATTGTTTGAGCGAGGCGAAATCGCCGGTGTCGGCGACGACGGTGGTGAAGGCTTTGAGTTGGTCGAGTTGGTTGGCGATGCTCATAAAAGTAAAATGTTGGTTCCGCCAAAATACCGCGCCGGATGAGCTTGGCAACTTCTTTACGGAAATTTTGCCAACGGAATTTTCATTGCCAGCGCGAATTGTGTTCATGGTGCGGGAACATTTTGACACCGCGCCGCCGCCGCGTAGAATTCCAAAACTTTTTATGCCCACACATTATCTCGCCTGCGACCTCGGCGCGGACAGCGGCCGCGTTATTCTCGGCACGCTCGACAATGGGAAAATTTTGCTGGAAGAATTGCACCGTTTTCCCACCGGCGCGACGAAGGTGGCGGGCGCGTTGCATTGGGAATTTGACCGGCTGCTCAACGAATTGAAGACCGGCCTGAAAAAAGCCGCCGCCAAAAATCTGCCCATCGCCAGCATCAGCACAGATTCGTGGGGCGTGGATTATGTCGTGTATGACGAACGCGGTTTGCCGCTCTCGCCGGTGTGGTGCTATCGCGATCCGCGCACGGCGCAAGGCGTCCAAATCGTGACGGGCAAAATCGCGTGGCCGGAAATTTTCGCGGAGACCGGCATTCAGTTCATGGCGTTGAACACGATTTATCAAATCGTCACCGAACCGCCGGAACGATTGGCGGCGGCGAAACACATTTTGCTCATCGGCGACGCGTTTAATTTTTTCTGTTCCGGCGTCGCGCGCAACGAAGTTTCCAACGCCAGCACCACGCAGCTTTACAATCCCATTGAAAAATGTTGGTCAAAGCGTTTGTTCGCCGCGCTCGGTTTGCGCGAAGATTTGTTTGCGCCGATTTGCGCGAGCGGAACCGTGCTTGGCCCGCTGAAAAAAAATCTCGCGACGGAAGTCGGTTTGCCGCAAATCGAAGTCGTCGCGACCTGCTCGCACGACACCGGCGCAGCGGTCGCGGCGGTTCCGGCGAGCGGCGAGAATTGGGCTTACTTGAGTTCGGGAACATGGTCGCTGATGGGCGTCGAATGGCCGCAGCCCGTCATCAACGACCAGAGCCGCAACCTCGGTTTCACGAATGAAATCGGCTATGGCGACACGACACGCCTGCTAAAAAACATTGTTGGTTTATGGCTCATTCAGGAGTCGCGCCGCCATTGGAACAAGGCTGGAAAAAAACTGGAATTTACCGATTTGGAAAAAATGGCGATTGCCGCGCCGCCGTTTATTTCGCTTATCAATCCTGACGATCCGCGCTTTTTGAGTCCCGACAATATGCCCGGAAAGATTGCCGATTTCTGCCGCGAAACCGGCCAGCCCGTGCCCGCCGACATTGGCGCGTGCGTGCGCTGCATCAACGAAAGTCTCGCGCTTTTTTATCGCGTCACGTTGCGGCGCACGGAGCGGCTCATCGGCAAAAAAATTGAACGGTTGCACATCGTTGGCGGCGGCAGCCAGTCCGGTTTGCTAAACCAGCTCACGGCAAACGCGCTGAAAATTTCCGTGCTGGCCGGCCCGACGGAATGCGCCGCGCTTGGCAACATTTTGGTGCAGGCCATCGCGCTCGGCCATGTGGAGTCGCACGCGGCGGCGCGGGAAATTGTGCGGAATTCTTTTGAGCTAAAAACTTTTACGCCACAGGATTCTGTAGCATGGGATGCGGCGGCGGCGCGGTTTGAAAAATTGTTGAGTTAAATTATTTCTGAAAGTTTGGCCG
>DATCFH010000089.1:0-17302 GCA_036509625.1 Verrucomicrobiia bacterium | reverse complement strand
CGCCTCGGCTTCGTAGGTCAGGATGATGCGGTGGCGCAGCACGTCGGGGCCGATGCTTTTCACGTCCTCGGGAATCACATAATCGCGGCCTTGCAGCAGCGCCCACGCCTTGGCGGCGAGCGTCAGGAAAATCGTCGCGCGGGGCGAAGCACCGAATTGGATGAAATGTTTGATGTCCAATTTGAAATCCTGCGGCTTGCGCGTGGCGAAGACGATTTTCACGATGTAATCGCGAATCTTGTCATCCACGTGGATCTGGTCCACGAGCTTGCGCGTGGCGAGAATTTCATCGAGCGAGACGACGGGTTTTACCGGCTGCTCCGGGTTGGTGAACGCCATGCGGTCGAGAATTTTTCTTTCTTCAACTTCGTTTGGATAATCCAAAATTACTTTGAACATGAAGCGGTCCACCTGCGCTTCGGGCAATGGATACGTGCCTTCCTGATCAATTGGGTTTTCCGTGGCGAGCACGAGGAACGGCGACGGCAGCTTCATCGTTTCGCCGCCGAGCGTGACCTGCCGCTCCTGCATGGCTTCGAGCAGCGCGGATTGCACTTTGGCAGGCGCGCGATTTATTTCATCGGCCAAAACGAAGTTCGCAAAAATCGGGCCGCGCGTGACGTGATATTTCCCGTCCTGCGGATTGTAAATTAAAGTTCCAAGAATATCGGCGGGCAATAAATCTGGGGTGAATTGAATGCGCCGAAAATCCGCCTGCACGGCGGTCGCGAGCGTGCGGACGGAAAGTGTTTTTGCCAGACCGGGAACGCCTTCGAGCAAAACGTGGCCGTTGGCGAGCAGGCCGACGAGCAGGCGGTCAACGAGCGCTTCCTGACCGACGATGACGTGGGAAATTTCTTCCCGTAGTTTTGCAATCCAGTCGGAAGTCTGCGCGACTTGTTCTTTTAACGAGGCGTTCATGTGGCGGGAATTTAAGTCGCGGGGCAGGGCGATTCAAGCGCGGTGTTGGATTCTTATTGGCCGTTTCTGGCGCTGGCGAAAATTTCTTCGCGTGGACAAAAAGCCGCAAATCGGCCTGCGCGTGGAGCTGTCCAAAAAAAATCACCACGCATAAAACAGTTGTAAAATCAGGCGAAAACAAATTTCGTCGCAATGGCTTTTCCGGTTGGCATCGCCGTTGCTAAAGCCGCATAGCCAATGTGTAGTTGGCCGGACGCGCACACATAAACAAACCATTAAAAAATGAAAAAAATCGAAGCAATCATCAAACCGTTCAAGCTTGAAGAAGTGAAGGACGCGCTCAGCGAAATCGGAATCGAAGGCATGACCGTCAGCGAGGTCAAAGGCTTCGGTCGCCAAAAAGGTCACACGGAAATTTATCGCGGCAGCGAATACACCGTGGATTTTTTGCCGAAAATCAAAATCGAACTCGTCATTGCGGACGCCCAAAAGGACGCGGCCATCGCGGCGATTGTCAAGTCGGCCAAGACCGGCAAAATCGGCGACGGCAAAGTATTCGTCTCCACCGTGGAAGAATCGGTTCGTATCCGCACCGAGGAAAAAGGTGACTCGGCTCTCTAAAAACAAATCAAACAAACCTTACTTATTAAAACCAACATGAAAAAATATTTTCTTACCCTCGGTTTGCTGGCTGTCACCGCGCTGGGAACTTTGTCAGTGCGCGCCGATGATACCAACGCGGCGGCGACCAACGCGGTGGCCGCTACGGCGGCTCCGGCCACGCCCGCGCCACTGCCAGCGCCATCACTTGAACAGCGCGTCGCGGGGCTTGAGGCTTACATCGCCGACAGCAATCCAAACGCAACTTTGCTGGACACGAATGGCAATCAAATTGTCGCCAGCACGCCGGTCATGGGTCTGCCTGGTCCAGGTCATAACGCTTGGATGATGACGTCCACGGCGTTGGTGTTGTTTATGACCTTGCCCGGTCTGGCATTGTTCTACGGCGGCATGGTGCGCAAGAAAAACGTGCTGTCCGTGCTGGCGCAATGCTTTCTGATCACCGGCTTGGTCACCATTCTGTGGTGGATGTGCGGATTCAGTATGGCCTTTGGTCCGGGCACCGGAAAATTTGGTGCGTTCTTCGGCGACTTGGGAACCTATGCCTTCTTCAAAGGCGTGACGGGCGCGTCCGGCGGCGTTTCCACACCGTGGGTTTCATTGGATGTGTTTTCAATATTCCAATTGACCTTCGCCATCATCACCCCGGCGTTGATTGTTGGTTCCATCGCAGAACGTATGAAATTCAAGGCCATCTTCGTGTTCATCACGCTCTGGATGTTCCTCGTTTACTTCCCGCTCGCGCACATGGTCTGGAGTTCGACCGGTTACATGAGCGGCGCGGCCAATGCCTCGGCGGCGGCAATCAAGGCGATTGACTTCGCTGGCGGCACCGTGGTGCATATGTCTTCCGGTTGGTCGGCGATTGTCCTCTGCCTCATCCTCGGCAAACGCATCGGCTTCGGCAAAGACAACTTCGCGCCGCACAGCCTTGTGCTGACTTATATCGGCACGGCGATTCTGTGGGTCGGCTGGTATGGTTTCAACGCCGGTTCTGAAGTTGGTTCGGACGGCACGGCGGCAAATGCCTTTACGACCACAACGTTGGCGACTGCGATTGCTTCCTTCGTCTGGCCGATGTGGGAATGGATTACCAAAGGCAAGCCGAGCGTGCTCGGTTTCTGCTCCGGCGCAGTGGCGGGTCTGGTGGTTATCACGCCCGCTTGCGGCTGGGTGAACCCGACCGGTTCCGTGATTATCGGTATTGCGGCGGGCACGATTCCATGGTTCATGTGCTACAAAGTCAAAGGCTGGCTTGGTTATGACGACGCCTTGGACACCTTCGGCGTTCACGCCATCGGCGGAACCATTGGGGCGATTCTGACCGGCGTGCTGTGCGATGTCTCGGTGAACTCCCTCATTCCGATGCAAACCAACGGTGTGGCCAACCACATGGCGCAAACGATTGAACAATTCAAGGCCGTGGGCGTGACGATTGTGCTGTCCGTAGTTGGCACGATCATCGCCGCCTACATCACCAAAGTGCTCGTGGGTCTGCGTCCGACCGAAGAAGTCGAACGCGCCGGCCTCGACGAGAATGAACACGGTGAAGTCGGCTACCACGGCTAAAACTAAATCGTCAGGAGGAGTGGGGAATTCCAGACGGCGGGCAACGCAAGTTGCCCGCCGTTTTTCCTTTTTTAATTGGAAAAAACCGAAATTCAATCTCACGCAAAGACGCACAGGCGCGAAGTAAATCAGCTTTGCGCCTTTGCGTGAGGGGAAAATATTCAAACCACTTGAACCACCAGCGCCGTCGTGTTGTCGCGGCCATCGCTTTTCACCGATTCGTTCACGAGCATTTGCGCGACGTTAATTTTTTCGTCCTTCGCCGCGGCGCGCAAAATGTCCACGAGCGAATGTTCAAAAAGTCCTTCCGTCAAACCGTCCGAGCAGAATAAAAAAGCATCGCCGCGCGCGCACGCCACCGCGCCGATTTGCGGATCCACAAATTGATTCGGGCCGCCGAGCGCCTTTTGCAGCACGTTCCGGCGCGGATGAGTGCGCGCCTCGTGCGCGCTGATTTTTCCGCTGCGAAACAGCCAGCCGACATAAGAATCGTCCTGCGTGACCTGCCGAATTTCCTTCGCCTTCGCGGGCAGATGATAAATCCGGCTGTCGCCGATGTGGCCGAAATACATCCAGCCCGGCGTGAACCAGCCGAGGCTCATCGTCGTCTGCATTCCGTGACATTCCTCATACGAACCGCCGAGATAAACCAATGCGCGATGAATCTGCGCGTAAAGCTCCGTCAACACATCGGAAAAACCGACGTCCAATCCGCGTGCGGAATTTTGAAACGCGCGCGGCAGCAACGTGGTGATTTTTTCCACGGCAATCTGGCTCGCATATTCGCCCGCTTTCGCGCCGCCCATGCCGTCGCAAACCGCAAAAGTAAAATCATGTTTGTCCGTCGCCGCCTCGCCAAATTTTCCGAGCCGGTGAATCTCTCGCGCATCGAAGCGCAAACCGAGAAACGCGTCCTCGTTATTTTTACGCACTTTGCCAATGTCCGAGCAACCGGACCATTTTAACATGGTCGTTTTATTTTTGGCTGGAGGCTTCATGCGGATTTCTTTTTGTCGTCCGGTAAAATTGTGGCGAACTCGAAATCGATCACGCAAAAACGGCCGTCGGAAAAACGATAAGTCACGTTGCGGATGTCCGGGTCGTCGTGGCGCACGCCGAATTTTTCCAGTTCCGCAAAAATTTCATTTTTGCGTTTTTCGTCCAAATGATCCACGCGCGCGCCGCAGTTGGTGGTGACGATGCGGAGTTTTTCGCGGTCAGCTTCGAGCAGGCG
The DNA here is from genome assembly GCA_036509625.1 of Verrucomicrobiia bacterium. Classification (GTDB taxonomy): domain Bacteria; phylum Verrucomicrobiota; class Verrucomicrobiia; order Limisphaerales; family UBA11358; genus UBA11358. The sequence continues at coordinate 12,957 of DATCFH010000089.1, read as the reverse complement.
CGGGACGAACGGGCAGCCGCGCGCTTCGAGATGGCGCAGCACGCGCACTTCGTTATCGAAGCGTTCCAGCGCGTTCGCGGCGTGATAAACCTTGAAGACGCGGCCATCAAAGCTCAAGTGAACCGTCGCGCGCAATGTGTCTTTGACCTTCAACATCCGGGCGGCGAATATGGCGCATCCCGGCGGCGATGCAAAGCGGCATTGCGTGAAAAAGAATTTTTTTATTCACGCTGAATAAAAGCGCGCAGAAATTTCACCGCCGAATGAACGGCGGCGGCGGTGGATAAAATTATTCACGCGGTTAAAACGGTTGAAACCCTTTGGCAGACGTTGGGAAACAGATTTTCCGCCGATGAATGAACAAAATTCTTGCGGTCTGGCATTGTCCCTGCTCAAACTTTCCCACCGATGATTGGCTGATGCTTTGGCAGAAGTTAAATCGCAAAAACAAAATCAAAAACACAACCACGCACATGGCAAAATACAAATTAGAATACATCTGGCTGGACGGTTATACGCCGGTTCCCAACCTTCGCGGCAAAACGCAGATCAAGGAATTCAAAACTTTTCCCAAGCTCGCCGAACTCCCAATGTGGGGTTTTGACGGCAGCTCGACGCGGCAGGCGGAAGGCCGCACGTCGGATTGCATGCTCAAGCCGGTGTCCGTCTATCCCGACACCACCCGCAAAAACGGCGCGATCGTCATGTGCGAAGTCATGATGCCGGACGGCAAAACGCCGCATCCGAGCAACGGTCGCGCGACCATTCTCGACGACCCCGGCGCTTGGTTTGGTTTCGAGCAGGAATATTTCCTCTACAAAGACGGCAAGCCGCTCGGTTTCCCGTGCAAAGGTTATCCGTATCCGCAAGGTCTTTACTATACCGGCGTCGGCTACGATGCCGTCGGCTGCATTGCGCGCGAAATTGTCGAGAAACACCTCGACCTCTGCCTCGACGCCGGCATCAACCACGAAGGCATCAACGCCGAAGTGGCGAAAGGCCAGTGGGAATTCCAGATTTTCGGCAAAGGCTCCAAGAGCGCTGCCGACCAGATGTGGGTTGCGCGTTATCTCCTCAATCGCCTTTGCGAAAGCTATGGCGTGGATGTGAACTACCATTGCAAACCGCTCGGCATTGACGTGGACTGGAACGGTTCCGGGATGCACTCCAACTTCTCGACCACTTATATGCGCGAAGTTGGTGGCAAAGATTATTTCGAAGCGCTCATGGCCGCATTCGACAAATACAAAAACGAACACATCGCCGTTTACGGGCCGGACAATCATCTCCGCCTGACCGGCCTGCATGAAACGCAGTCCATTGATAAGTTTAACTACGGCATTGCGAACCGTGGCGCGTCCATTCGCGTCCCGCACAGCTTTGCGAATAACGGATACAAAGGTTATCTCGAAGACCGCCGCCCGAATTCCCAGGGCGACCCTTACCAGATCGCCAGCCGCATCCTCCAGACCATTGCGACTGTGCCGACCAAGAAGGCATCCAAGAAGTAATTCCCAATCCCGACCAACGGAGGAACCGGGGACGGCGCGAACCAAAAGTTCGCGCCGTTTTTCTTTTTAAGTGAAACCGGAGGGAAAATTGCCGGAGAAGTTTGCAACGTGTCTAGCTGTTAGGCCGACGGGCCATATCAATCTGGTGGGGTTTCATTAACACATTTGATGCCTTGCTTCTGACAAGAAGCTTTGAAGGTTTCAAAGGCATTGAAAACTTCCAATGCGGGCATATTCGGATCTACCGCCAGCGGGTTGGCGTGAATATGCACAACACTACCGCACGCCTGAAGCCTCAACCACGCCTCCATCTGTGGTGAATCAAACTTCTGGAAAACCAAAGGTCGCTGGCCATCTGGCTGAATCAAAACCCAAACAATCGGTGCAAATTTTCCAGCTAAACCAGACCGCTCAATAATTTCAGCATCTGACATCGGCGTCTGAAACAAATGATAGTCATCCGCCAAAGCAAAGGTCGTAATATACGTAAGACAAAGCCAAGTAAGTGTGAACTTTTTCATAAAACGAACCCTAGCGCGACGAAAATAACTGTCGAGCAGAAAATTGTCGCCAAGTTTTAATTAGGAAAGCAGGAAAATAGGAATCAGATTTTTTCCTGCGTTTCTATTTTTATTATTTGAATTCCCACTTGGCGTTCTTGGCGTCTTGGCGGTTCTTCCGGTTTGAATGGAAAGCACTCTTGCCAACGCGCGCGCGGTTTTGTTCAATTTGGCGTGCTCAATCAGCAGACTCTCAATCGTCCCGCCAGTTTTTCCGGCATCGGCCTGCACAGCGGCAATCGCGTCAACATGACGATTTTGCCCGCGCCCGCCAACAGCGGCGTGCGCTTCCGCCGCGTGGATTTGGACGGCAAACCGGAAATCGAGGCGCGCGTGGAAAATGTCTCGGAGACAAATCGCTCCACGACGCTCGCGAAGGGAAATGTCAAAGTCCACACCATCGAACACGTTCTCGCCGCGCTCGCGGGCTACGGCATTGACAATGCCATCGTAGAACTGGACGCCAACGAACCGCCGATCGCCGATGGCAGTTCGCGTGAGTTTTGCAAAATTATTTTGGCGGCGGGCATCGTGCCGCTGGCGGAGAAAAAAGAGTTTTTCACGCCGACGGAACCGATTGAAGTTCGTCACGGCGAAACGGTGATGACGCTTTTTCCCGACGAAAATTTCAAGGTCACCTGCACGAGCGCGGACAAGCAGGGACGCTTCACGCAATTTTATTCCACCGAGATCACGCCGAAAATTTGGGAGAAGGAATTGTCGCACGCGCGGACTTTTTGTTTTTACGAGGAGATTGAATTTTTGTTCAAGAACGGGCTTATCAAAGGCGGCAGTTTGGAGAACGCCATCGTCATCCGCGACGACGCGGTGCTGACGACGGAGCCGTTGCGTTATCCCGAAGAATTTGTGCGCCACAAGATGCTGGACATCGTGGGTGACCTGTCGTTATTGGGTAAAACGATTCGCGGCCACGTTATCGCCGTGCGTCCCGGCCACGCGGGCAATGTCGAATTGGTAAAAAAAATCGTCGAGCAAATCAACAAGCCGATTCGCGCGGCGCAGACTTTTTCGCCGCCTCCGGCGAAGGATGCGCCCGCGCCGTTGCCGTCCGCTGAAGGCGCAATGGATATCGAAGCGGTGATGAAAATGTTGCCGCATCGCCCGCCGTTTTTGTTGGTGGACCGGATTTTGAAGATCGAAGGCAACACCATCGTCGGCCAGAAAAACGTGACGATGAACGAAGATTTTTTTCGCGGCCATTTTCCCAATCATCCGATCATGCCGGGCGTGTTGCAGTTGGAAGCGATGGCGCAGGTCGCGGGAATTTTATTGCTCAAGCGCATCGAGGCGGCGAACCAGCTCGCGTATTTCATGGCGGCGGAAGAAGTGAAATGGCGCAAGCCCGTGCTGCCCGGCGACGTGCTGGTCATTGAGGTGGAGCTGGTGAAGATTCGCGGCAAAATCGGCAAGGCCAAGGGCGTCTGCAAAGTGGACGGCGAAGTGGTCAGCGAAGCCGCTGTCACTTTTATGCTCCGCGATGCTTGAGAATTTACGATTTACGATATGTGATTTACGATTTGAAAAACGGCGCGTAAATCGCCAATCGTAAATTCAAAATAAATTTCCATGATTCATTCCACGGCCATTATTCATCCGCAAGCAAACGTCGCTCAAAGTTGCGACGTCGGGCCTTACTGCGTCATTCACGAACACGTCACGCTGGGCGAAAATTGTAAATTGCATTCGCACGTTGTCGTGGACGGCCACACGAAACTCGGTGCGCGGAATGAAATTTTTCCATTCACCGCCATCGGGATGAAGACGCAGGATTTGAAATATAAAGGCGGCGCGCCGCGTCTGGAAATCGGCGACGACAATGTTTTTCGCGAAGGCGTGACGGTGCATTGCGGCACGAACGACGGCGAGGCGACGGTCATCGGTTCGCATAATTTATTCATCATCCACGCGCACGTTGCGCACGATTGCATTTTGGGAAATCACATTATCATGTCCGGTTTTGCCGGGCTTGCCGGGCATTGCGTGGTGGAAGATTACGCGATTCTGGCGGGCTATGTCGCGGTGCATCAATTCTGTCGCATCGGCAAACTTTCGATGATTGGCGGCTGCTCGAAGATTGTGCAGGACGTGCCGCCGTTCATGATTGTGGATGGCAATCCCGGCGAGACGCGCACCATCAACAAGGTCGGCCTCGAACGCGCGGGACTTTCCGATGAGGCGCAAACGGCGTTGCGCGCGGCCTACAAAATTATTTTCCGCGAAGGTTTGTCCACGCCGAACGCGCTGGCGAAAGTCGAAGCGGAACTGCCCGCGCTGCCGGAAGTGAAACATCTTGTCCAGTTCATCCGCGTCAGCGAACGCGGCATCTGTAAATAATTTTTGGTGCAAAGTCAGCGGAAACAATTCTTGCCGCGCCGCGCCGCAGCCGCTATCAAATCGCATGGACTCAAGGGAAGCATTCATTGCACTCAATCTCATCGAAGGTGTCGGGCCGGTGCGCGCCCGTTCGTTGCTGGAACATTTCGGTGAAGCGCCAAAAATCCTTTCCGCTTCCAAACACGAACTCACGCGCGTCCGCAACATCGGCGAAGACACGGCGGAAAAAATTCACGATTGGGAAAAGTCCATTGACCTCGCGGGCGAAATAAAACGCATCGCGGATTTCGGCTGCCACGTTTTGATTTCGTCCGATGAAAATTATCCGGCGTCGCTCCGCGAGATTTACGATCCGCCGCTCGTGCTTTACGTCAAAGGTGAATTGACCGCGAAGGACAAAAATTGCGTCGCGATGGTCGGCTCGCGCATGACCACGCATTACGGAATCGAGACGGCGCGCAAGCTCGCATATCAACTCGCCTACACCGGCGTGACCGTCGTGAGCGGCGGCGCGCGTGGTATTGACACGGCGGCGCATCAAGGCGCGTTAAGTGGCAAAGGCCGAACCATTGCCGTTTTAGGCACGGGAATAAACCTGGTTTTTCCGCCGGAGAATGCGGAGTTGTTCGAGCGAATCGCCAGTAATGGCGCGGTGATTACGCAATTTCCATTTAATCGTCCGGCGGACAAACAAAGTTTTCCCATTCGCAACCGCATCGTCGCGGGCATGACTTTGGGAACGGTCGTCGTCGAGGCAAATCTTTCCAGCGGCGCGCTTATCACGGCGAATTTTGCGACGGAATATGGCCGGCAAATTTTTGCCGTGCCCGGCCGGATTGATTCGCCGCGCAGCAAGGGTTGTCACGAACTCATCAAAAAAGGCGCGAAGTTGTGCGAAGGCGTGGAGGACATTTTGAGCGAGTTTGAATATTTATTTCCCGCGAGCAACAAGGCGGCGGCGGTGAGCGAAACCGGTTTGCTGCCCGCGCTGGAACTTTCCGAGAGCGAACAAAAAGTTTTCAACGCGGTGGTTGTCGGCGACGAAAGTTCGATTGACGAAATTATCCGCGCGAGCGGTTTGCCCAGCTCGACGGTGAACGTGGCGTTGTTCAGTTTGGAAATGAAACGGCTGGTGAAACAGTTGCCGGGAAAAATGTTTGTGCGGAATGTGTGAGCAAAGTTTTACGGTGGAAATAACGGCGGATTGCCGCCCGCCCAGCCGTAAAGAAAATCCAGCGACAACCAGCCGAGATAATAGCCTGATTTTTCAGCCGCATTCATATCGTCCGTAGGCGATGGCTGTTTTTTCTCAATTCCTTTCATGCCGTCAACGGGCGAAGTTTGAGCGTTCGCAACCGAATCGCGGTTGGTCGAGGCGCAGCCGGAGAGAAGCCAAATTCCTGATACCATTAGAAAGCAAAGACAGCAGGCGCGCAGACTTTTCACAAAAATGACTTTGGCCTTGGTGAAATTGTTTGTCCAGAAAAAGTTCCGCGCGCGACGTTTTAATTTCCACTCTGGCAAAGCGGCTTGCTTCATTAGACGTAATGAATTAGAACAACAGCGAACTTAAACAATTATGGCGAACTATTTTATCATCGGCGGCGACGGCAAGGAATACGGCCCGATCACGGACGAGGAATTGCGTAAGTGGATCAGCGAAGGCCGCCTTAACGCGGACTCGCGGGCGAAGGCGGAGAGCGACGCGGAGTTTCGCGCGCTGGCGCAGTTCCCGGAGTTTGCGGACAGCTACGCGCAGCCGCCCGCCACGATTGCGCCGCCGACCGCGACGGGGAATGTCACGGACGATTATGAATTGGATTTGGGCGAGTGCATCACGCGGGCGTGGGCATTGGTGAGAAATAATTTCTGGCCGGTCGTCGGCGTCAGCGCGCTGGTGCTTTTTGCCGTTGTCGGCATCAACCAACTCTTCGGCCTCATCACGAATCCCATCGTCAACGGAATGGTGGCCAAACAGGAAATCAATGTGCCGGGTCTCCTGATTGTGATGGGTGTGAGCGTCGTCAGCGCGCCGTTCTCCACAATTTTCATGGCGGGGCTGTTCAAGTATTACCTGAAATTAATCCGTGGCGAACCGGCCACCATCAGCGATGCCTTTGGCGGTTTTGGGTCGCGGACGGGGCAGTTGATTTTATTGAGTCTGGTGCAGATGACGCTGGTGATGGTCGGCTATGCGCTCTGCATCATTCCGGGAATCTATCTGACCGTGGCGTGGTATTTGGCGATTCCGCTGGTGATTGACCGCCAGTTGGATTTTTGGCCGGCGATGCAATTAAGCCGGCGCATGGTCAGCAAACATTGGTTCGTTGTTTTTGCGGCGATGCTGGTCTTTGGATTGGTGGCGATGATCGGAATTATTGCCTGCGGCATCGGCATTTTTGTCACCATGCCGGTGGGCACAATCGCACTGATGTATGCTTATGAAACCGTCTTTGGTGCGAAAAAAAATTAGCCGTGCGCAGGCGCGCAATGCCGTGTTGCTAAACCAACTTGGCACGCCCGGCCTCGGCACATTGCTCGCTGGCCGCTTGGTTGAAGGCGTGTTGCAACTGCTGATTTTTCTCGCTGGATTTGCGTTATTCTGCCTCTGGGCTTTTCGCACGCTCGCGCAGTATTACGGGATGATGTTTCATGCCGCGCCACAAACTGCGGCGGGCAATGGCAGACTGGCGTTGGTCGGCGTGGGTCTCTGCGCGTTGGCGTGGGCTTGGTCGTTGCAAACCGGTTTTAGTCTGTTGCGCGAGGCGTCGCAGGTCAGTCTGGAATCGCTCGAAAGTTTTGCCGCCGGCCAAGTCAAAATGGAACCGGCAAAAGTTATTCTCGCGCTGACCACCGTGCCGCAGTGGGCGCTTTACGGCGAAATTATTTCCCGCACGTTCGAGTTCAAAGATTTTCCCGCCGCGATGAAATTCGTCAACACCGTCGCCGAACTCGCCGAGCAAGCGCAACATCATCCCGACATTGACGTGCGCTGGAACAAGGTCACGCTCGCGCTCACGTCGCACGATGCGAAGGGTTTGACGGAAAAAGATTTCGCGCTCGCGAAACAGTGCGACACACTGGCAAAGGGCTGATTTTATTTGCGCGGCGTGCGTCCGATCCACAGGCCGCTCACGCCGTAATTCCATTCCAGTTGCGGAATGTTCGGACGTTCATTGCCGTTGCCGTGGATGACGAGGCGATCGGCTGATTTCATTTTGGTGACCCACGGCGCGTAGGCTTTCGCAGCGCCATTGTTCCATACGATGCTGTGATACGTTTCAAAATCCGCCGCTGGCATGAGCGCCGGTTCGTAGCCGAGAATGTAACGCCAGTCCGCCGTCGGATTTTTGTAAAACGTCTGGTAAAAAACTCCCATGTCGGCGGAATATAAAATTCCGCCATTGTCCGGCAGCCAGCCATCGAGTTCGGGATGTTCTGCGACCGAGAGAAATTGCCATGAAAGACTTCGCGTGTAGCGGCTACCCAAATCGCTCGTCACCGCGAGAAAAGTGGCGAGCGCCAGAATCATTGTCAGCAGCAATCGTCGCGTGGAATCAGTGGAAAATTTCGCGAGGAATAAAATTTCCACTTCCGTCACGATTAAAACCATCAGCGCCGGCCAGCCCCAGTCTTCCCAAAAACGGCTTACGCGAAAACCTAAAATCCAGCAGCCGCACACGAGCCAGAACGCCGGATTGCGTGCGAAGGAAACCGTATTCGCCTTCGTAAAAAAACGCAGTGCCACGAGCGTGCCGACGATGATGACGGCGAGAATGTCGCCCGCGAACGGCTGGAGTTCCGTGACTTCGGTGCGATTGGTCGTGTGCTGGCCGACCGCCTGAAACGCCATGTCCACCGCCTGCAATATGTAATCCGCCGGATGTCCCGTCAGCAGTGCGGCCAGTGCCGTTCCCGTCAGCCACGCGCCGCCGACGAGCAGCGTCCACTGAAATTGTCCGGCGAAAAAAAACGCCGCGACCGGCAGCAGCCACAAATACCAGACGCCGTGCAGAAACGCGGCGACGGCGATCAGTCCGGTAAAAAAAATAAAATGTTTCAGCTCCGGCTTGGACTTTTGCGAGACGAATAAAATAATCATCAGTGCTGCGATGGTGATGGCGAACGGGCGTCCGAGCAGAAACCGTTGCGGTAAATCGGAAACGACCATCGCGGCGAGCAGCGCGGCGAGCCACGCTTCCGGTCGTTTGAGCCACGGCAACAGCGCGGCGTTTGCCACGATGAACAGCGCCACGACGCAAAAGATGACGAGGCTTTCCGCGTTCCAGTTGGTCGCCTGATGCACCACGCCAAGAATCGTGTGCCAACCGAGGTTGTGATCAATCTTGAACGAATCGTTCAGCACCAGAATTTCCGGCCACGATTTTCCGCTGACGGCCTTCGCGCAATGCCGCAACGCGTCGTCGCCGGGCAAATAACCGTAGCTGATAATCTTCAGCGGAATGGCGAGAATGACGAGCGCGACGATGAGCCAGACGGCGAGCGGAACGTAACGGCGAAATTTTTCGGGCAGTTCAAATTCAAACATGGCACTTTAATTTTGCCAATCAGAACACCTTGGGCACGCCTTCGTCGAGGATTTTCAAACGCGAAGACAATTTTTGTTGCGCGGCGATTTCCTTGAGCCAGCGCGGCGGCTCGGCCATGTCTTCAAAGGACAATTTGAAGGTGCCGTAGTGCATCGGCACCAAAACTTTCGCGCGCAAATCTTTGAACGCCTGCACCGCTTCATCCGGCGCCATGTGGACTTTGCGGAAACTTTCCGGGTGATACGCGCCGATGGGCAGCAGCGCAATTTCCGGCGCGACCCGTTTTCCGATTTCCGCAAAGCCGTCGAAATACGCACTGTCGCCCGCGTGATAAATCTTCCGGCCTTGATGTTCCAGGACGAATCCGCCGTAGCCGCGATGATGATCGTGCAATGTCCGCGCGCCCCAATGCGCGCTCGGCGTGAACGTCACTTTCCAATCGCCCTGCGAAAAACTTTCCCACCAGTCCAGTTCCACGATGCGCGCAAAGCCGAGTTTTTTCGCGAGGTCGCCGACGCCCCACGGCATGATGCCGATTTTCGTGGCCGACAATTTGCGTAACGTCGGCTTATGAAAATGGTCGTAGTGCGCGTGCGTGAGCAGGACCAGATCAATCGGCGGCAAATCTTGGACGCGCAGGCCGGAACGTTTGAGCCGCTTCAAGAGAAAAAGCCAGTTCGCAAAATTCGGATCCACGAGCACGTTCAGGTCGGAGAACTGAATTAAAAATGACGCGTGACCAATCCAAGTGATGGCGACCTGCCGACGTTTTAGTTTTGGAAAAATCGGCGGACGATGCGCGCCGGTGCGTTTGGTTAACCAGCCTTTCAAAATCAGTTCGTGAAAAAAGGTGCGCGGATTGAAATGTTTCGCCGGCGTCAAATCCTTGAACGAACGCGGCAACTTGCGGCGCGGCGGGACAGGACGGCTGGCGGATGGTTTGGTCAAGGTGATTTGACTTTAGCAGTCACCGCGCGAAATCCAAATTGTTTCAATCGCCGATTGGCGTTAAACTTTCCGCATGGGCGAACTTGATAAACAGCTTGATACTTTTCTCCGCAAAAAACCGAAGCTCGGCAAAAATGTTTTTATCGCCAGCACTGGCGTCGTGCTGGGCGATGTGACGCTGGGCGCGCATTCGAGCGTGTGGTATGGCGCGGTGTTGCGCGGCGACATCAACCGCATCGTCGTCGGCCATCACACGAACATTCAGGACAACGCGGTGCTGCATCTCGCGGATAAATTTCCGTGCGTGCTCGGCAATTGGGTGACGGTCGGTCACGGCGCGATTGTCCACGCGTGCAAAGTCAGCGACGAAGTTTTGGTCGGCATGGGCGCGGTGATTTTGGACGGCGCGGTCATCGGCAAACAATCCATCATCGGCGCGAAGGCGTTGGTGACGCAGGGAACCATCATTCCGCCCGGCTCGCTGGTGCTGGGCGCGCCCGCGAAAGTGGTTCGCAAACTGACGAAGGCAGAACGCGCGGGCTTAAAATGGTGGGCGCAAAAGTATGTGGACAATGGGGCTTACTGCTTGAAGCACAAAATCAATGTGGGTGCGCCGCTGGCGAGTTGAGTTCAACGCCGCTCGACAAAACATTTCCGCCGCGCCAGACTAGCCCGATGGAAATGGCTTCAAGTTCGCCGCTGGATTCGTTGTGGACGGAATACGCGCGCGCGTTCGCATCATGGGACGATCTCACGCTCGCGCGCTGGCTCGCGCAGACGCTCGGCCAGATCGAAGGCCGCGCGTGGCGGCTGTCGCATCCGCTCGTCGGCGCGTATCGCCTCGCTGCACAAGTCGCGCACGGACGCCAAATCTGGCACAAACGCCTCGCCACCGCACCCGCCGCGTATGCGGAATCGCCTTGCTGTCGCGCGCCGTTCCTGCCGCTGCTCACGCGCGATGTCCGCACGGAAGGTTTGGTCTGCCAGCATTGCAACGAAATTCTCGTGCCGTTCGATGAATTGCCCGCTGAACTGCGCGTCATCCTCGAACCGTGGGCGAAGGATTACGAACCGGTTCACGCCGTCGCGCACTGGGACGACCGCCAGCGCAAGCGCGCGGGCAATTACGATGCCGCCTACGAAAATGCGGCGCAGTTGGCGGAAAAACTTTTATCCATCGTTGGCCGCGACCTTGCACCGAAGTTGCTCGACAGTTACGCGGCGGTGATCTGGGAAGATCAGGACGAATGTCTAGAAGTGCGCCCGGAAGATGTGCAAATTTAATTTACGATTTTGGATTTACGATTTACGAGTCGCTTGCAACATGGACACAACGTGTAAATCGGATATCGTAAATCGCAAATTGAGATGAAGCGGATTCTAAAATGGTTTTTTGGCGCGGTGCTGCTGGTGATTGTGCTGGCGGTGGTTTTGCTGTTGTCGCTCGATACGATTCTGCGCGTCGTCGCGGAAAATCGCATTCGCGCGCAAACCGGCATGGACGTGGAGATTGGAAAATTTCATCTCGGCCTGCTGGAGCCAGTCGTGACCATCAAGGATTTGAAAATCCACAACCCGCCATCGTTCGGCGGCACGCCGTTCTTGAACATCCCGGAAATTCACGTTGAATACGACCGCGCCGCGCTGTTAAAAAATCATCTTCACGTCACGCTCCTGCGCTTCAATCTCGGCGAACTCGACATCGTGCGCAACGAAGCCGGCCAGACAAATCTGTTTGCGCTCGGCGTCGCGCTGCCGAAAAAAGGTGCAAAAAATGGCGGCAACGCTGGGCTGAAGGAATTTAAGCAGCGGACGGGTTTGGATTTTCAGGGCATTGACGCGCTGAACGTGTCCGTCGGCACGGCGCGATTCATTGATTTGAAAGACCCAAGCAATAATCGCGAGCAGAAAATCGGCATTGATAATTTTGTGATGAAAAATGTGAAGACGCCCGCCGACCTGGCTGGGTTGGCCGTGTTGGTTGCGTTGCGCGGCGGAGATTTCTTTTCGTCCATGCTCGGCGCAGATGTGAATTTGAAATGAGGTCGGGCGGTATTTGCGGAGCGCGGCTGTGCGCGCAGCGTCAGCCGCAGCGGTATTGAAGTTGCTGCGGCTGGTCTGCGACACAGCCGCGTTCCGCTTTCACCCTTTTGACTTCCGGGACAATTCGTTTAACTTGGCTTCCATGAATTTGACGGAACAAATGACGCAACTGGCGAAACAAGCCAAAGCTGCGTCGCGTGAACTCGCCAAGCTGACCACGGCGGAGAAAAATGCCTGCCTGCTCGCGATGGCCAACGCGCTCGAACATTCCACCGACGCCATTAAGAAAGCCAACGCGCTGGACATGGAATTTGGCGCGCAACACGGTCTCTCCGCCGCGATGCTTGACCGGCTCAAACTGGATGACAAAAGAATTTTCGGCATGGCAAAAGGTTTGCGCGAAGTCGCCGCATTGCCTGATCCCGTTGGGAAAATTTTGGACGAGCGCGTTCGTCCAAACGGCCTCAAGCTGCAAAAGATTTCCACGCCCATCGGCGTCGTCGTCATCATTTACGAATCGCGTCCGAACGTGACGGCGGACGCGGCGGGTTTGTGTTTCAAATCCGGCAACGCGACGATTTTGCGCGGCGGCAAGGAAGCGTTGAACTCGAATCAAATCATCGCCAAGACCATGATTGACGCGGGCAAAATCGCGCATCGCGGTTTTCCTGAACACGCAATTCAAGTCGTGCCCACGCCCGACCGCGAGACGATCCCGATTTTGCTGTCGCTCACGCAATACGTTGATTTGTGTATGCCGCGCGGCGGCGAAAGTCTTATTCGCGCTGTGGCGGACTGCTCCAAAGTTCCCGTCATCAAACATTACAAAGGCGTCTGCCACGTTTTTGTGGACGCGGAAGCCGATTTGAAAATGGCGGAAGAAATTGTGATGAATGCCAAAGTGCAACGCCCTGGCGTGTGCAACGCAGCGGAGACTTTGCTCGTGGATAAATCGGTGGCGGAAAAGTTTCTCCCGCAGATGGCGCAGAT
>DATCFH010000088.1:0-2239 GCA_036509625.1 Verrucomicrobiia bacterium | reverse complement strand
TAGGAGACGACGTAAGGAGTCTCTGACTAAAATGCGAACATAATGAGCCTCCTCACGTCGGCTCCTACTTTGGCAATTGTCGCCCTCGGCTCAAATCTCGGCGATTCGCGGCAAATGATTTTGGACGCGATGGCGCGGCTGGAACATTTTTCCGACTCGCCAATTCTTAAATCTTCGTTGTGGCAGACGTCACCGGTGGATTGTCCGCCGGATTCTCCAAAATTTGTGAACGCAGTTGTTGGCTTGATTCCAAAAAAAAATGAAACGCCAGAATCGCTGCTGAAAAAACTTTGCGATCTGGAAAAGGAATTTGGACGCGCGCCGAAAACAATTCCCAATGAGCCGCGCCCTCTGGATTTGGATTTGGTTGCGTTCGGAAATGAAATGCGGAATTCTGCGAAACTGATCTTGCCGCATCCGCGCGCCCATTTGCGGCGGTTTGTGCTTCAGCTATTGGATGAAATTGTGCCGGAATTGGTTTTGCCGGGGCATGGGAAGGCAGTGTCTCAATTGCTCGCGGAACTTTCTTCGGAAGAAATTCTCAAAAAACTTTAGACGGCTGGCCAAAGATACGCTGGTATTCGAGTTGCACGTAACGATCAGTCATTCCCGCGATGTAGTCGCACACGGCGCGATGGAGGCCGACTTTATTTAGGCGGCGGCGCGAGCTTTTGCCGATTTCTTTCGGGTGCTTCAAATAAAAATTGAACAATTCGCCGAGCAATTTTATCGCACGCAGGTTGGGCTTGTGGACGACGGGATTGTAATACAAATTTTTATAGAGATATTTGCGCAGTTCCAAATTCTGTTCCCGGCGTTTGAGGCTGTAAGCGATGAGCGGTCTGGCACAACGCCGCACATCGTCTGCGGATTGCACGCCGGCTTTTTGAATGAGACGTTCACTGTTGTCAACCACGTCGTGGATTTGCATATCAATGATGGTGCGGATGGTGAAATAGCGGCGCGATTCGTCGGGCAGATTGCCGAATTCCTTTTTTACGAGTTTTGAAGCGTGCGCGAAAATGCGGACGTTGCGGATCAGGCTTTTTTCCGAAAGCAGGCCGGAATCCAATCCGTCATCGAGATCATGGCTGTAATAGGTGATTTCGTCGGCAAGGTTGGCGACCTGCGCTTCGAGCGAGGAATTTTTTGCGGCAAAACCTTTGCGCCCGCCGGGACGGTCGTAGGCGGTGTGATGCTTGGCCAGACCTTCGCGGACTTCGCGCGATAGATTCAGGCCGGAAAAATTCGGATGTTTCTGTTCCAGTCGCTCGACGATGCGGAGGCTGTGCTGGTTGTGTTCGAAACCGCCGTGCCCTTTCATCAGGCGCGAGAGAACGGTTTCGCCCTTGTGTCCGAACGGCGAATGGCCGAGGTCATGCGCAAGCGCAATGGTTTCCGCCAAATCCGTGTTCAGTTTCAGCGCGCTGGCGATGTTGCGCGAGATGGCGGCGACCTCAATCGTATGCGTGAGCCGCGTGCGCAAATGGTCGCCTGTGCCGTTGAGAAAAACCTGCGTTTTGTATTCCAGCCGACGGAACGCGCGCGAGTGAATGACGCGGTCGCGGTCGCGCTGATATTGCGTTCGCCAGGCGGGCGGCGGTTCGGGAAAATCGCGCCCACGCGTGTCGCCGCTGAACTGCGCATAAGGCGCGAGGATATGGCGTTCGATTTGTTCGAGTTCCTGTCGGGTGCGCGGCATATTTTATTGTGACAATTGACGAGCGATAGGTGACACGAAAACGGCGTTTGCGGCGAGCAATTTTTCCCGTTGCCGTTCAGTTTGGATTGTATGCGCCGCCGTAACCGGGCTCATAGAGAAGAATTCCGGCAGCGGCGTCGCGCATCAGTTGAAAATGTTTGTCCACGGCATAAATCCGGCAAACGGCTTCGCGTGAAAGCGCGGCGATCAAAATGTCGTTCCACGGCGTGTTGCAGCCCCGGTCGCGCAAACGCCATGCCAGCATTTTCGCGGAATCCCAGGCTGCATCCTTCATCGGATAATATGGAATGCAGCCGAAGTGCGCCTCCAGTTTGGCGCGGTCTTGCACGCGTGCGCCGCCGAGCACTTCGAGTTTGACCGGTCCGCACCACGCGGCTTCGTATTCCTCCAGAAGATTTTCGAGCGCGACCTTCACGTCAAGCCGCCCCTCACGGCGCAACGCCTCGATCCAAACCGATGAATCCACGAGCACCATGACGTCAAATGTCCCGCGCTTCGACTTCCTCGTTGGTGGCG
>DATCFH010000087.1:0-10294 GCA_036509625.1 Verrucomicrobiia bacterium | reverse complement strand
CGGATTTCATGTCAATAAAATCAAGCACGATGAGTCCGCCCATGTTGCGCAAACGCAACTGGCGCGTGATTTCTTCGGCGGCTTCGAGGTTCACTTTCAAGATAAGTGCGTCCTGATCTTTGCCGCCTTTATGACGGCCGGTGTTCACGTCAATCGCCACGAGCGCTTCGGTTTCATCAATGACAATCGCGCCGCCGCTCTTCAAATTCACTTGGCGCGAGAAGGTGTTTTCCAACTGCTTGCTGACGTTGAAGCGGTCGAAAATCGGCTGCGCTTCCGTGTATAATTTAATTTTGCTCGCCGAGCGCTTGGAGATTTTCTGGATGATGTCGCGCATCCGGTCGTGGGCTTTTTGATTGTCCACGACAATGCGTTCGACGTCTTCGGTAAGAAAATCGCGCACGGTGCGTTCGATCAAATCCGGTTCCTGAAACACGCAGGTCGCCATCGGCTGCTTCTTGATGCGCTCCTGAATCGAGTTCCATTCCTCGACGAGAAACGCGAGGTCGCGCACGAAGTAACGGAGCTGCTGACCTTCGCCCGCCGTCCGCATGATGACACCCATGCCATCGGGAATGTGCAGGTCGCGCAGAATTTTCTTGAGGCGTTTGCGCTCCTCGGGATTTTCAATCTTGCGGGAAATGCCGCTTTGATCCGAGTTCGGCAACAGCACGAGAAAACGTCCGGGCAACACGAGGTTCGTCGTGACGCGCGGGCCTTTCGTGCCAATCGGCCCTTTCGTGACTTGCACAATGATGTCCGCGCCGGGCGAGTAAAGACGCGGAATGTCACGCTGCGTAATTTTCGGTCGGTCGCGACGTTTCGCGCCTTCGCGCTCGACGATTTCCACGCCGGAATCAAATTGATTCGGCACGATGTCCCAATAATGCAGGAACGCATTTTTCTCAAAACCAATGTCCACGAACGCGGCTTTCAAACCGTCTTCGAGATTGCGAACGCGGCCTTTGAAGATACTGCCGACGAGGCGTTCTTCGGTCGTGCGCTCGATGTTGAATTCTTCGAGCTTGCCATCTTCCGTCACCGCGACACGCGTTTCGAGCGTCTCGGCATTGATGATGACTTCCTTGTGCATTTTCTTTTCGGGACGAATCAGGCGCTGAACTTTTTTAACAATGTTCGCCGCCGCGTCCGTGATGGTTTCGATCAAACCCTTCGGCTGCTCGGGAATTTTCACCGGCGCGAACTTTTCTTCCGCGACCGGCACAGCGGGCGCAATTTCGGCTTTGGGTTCATGCGCGTGTTCCGCGTGCGACGTGGCCGTTTCGGTTTTGCCTTCGGGCGGCAAACCGGCGGCGATATTTTCAGCGCGTTCGATTTCGTTTGTGTGGCGTTTTTCAAACAGACGGTCGGAACCGCCTTGTTCGCTCACCACGTCCGCGCGCGCTTCCACGGCGTCGCGGTCGGTTTTTTGTTGCGCGGGATTCAAGCCGCCTTTGGGCTTGAACCGCATTCCGCGACGGCGTCGGGAAAAGTTGTTACTCATAATTATTTAGTATCCTCTGCGATGGATGTGGATGTTTTGCATCAAGCCCACGGCGATCAACGAGCACAGCACTGAAGACCCGCCATACGATAGCAGCGGCAGTGGCACACCCGTCACGGGCATGATGCGAATGTTCATTCCGATGTTAATAAAAACGTGGCTGAAGATGAGCGTCACAACGCCCACCGCCACGAGCTTGCCCAGGCGGTCGCGCGCCGAGCCGGCAATTCTCAATCCGGTGAAGAGAACCACCGCGTAAAGCGTGAGCACAATCACGCTGCCAACGAAACCTTCCTCCTCGGCGATCACCGAGAAAATAAAGTCGTTGTGTGCCACTGCGCGCGGCAGATAGCCCAGAGCATTCTGGGTTCCCTGCCGCCAGCCTTTTCCGATCAGCCCACCGGAGCCGACGGAAATCAACGCCTGATGGATGTTGTAACCATCATCCGCCTGTCTTTGTTTCATGCGTCGCAACTCCGCCGGCGTGGCGCCCGGCGGAGCAAAATCTGTGTAGTCACGGCCAAAATAAATCAGCAGCCGGTTGCGCTGGTATTCCTGCATCGGAATCTGCCAGCGCGTCGGCAAAAATTTTATGTCCACGACAAACAACGTCGCCAGCAAGCCGACAATGCCGATGAGCTTGAGCAAATAACGGCGCGGCGTGCCCGCGACCAGCATCATCACCAAACCCGTCGGCAACAGAACCAGTGCGGAACCCAAATCCGGTTCCTTCAAAATCAAAACGAACGGCAGCATCATCAGGCCGATGCCCTGCCAAAAAATCATGGGCTGTTTCAGTTCATCCGGCGGACGACTCAAGAAGTTTGCAGTGGCCAGCACGAACGCCACCTTCGCAAACTCGCTCGGCTGAAATTGAAAAAACTTCAGGTCAATCCACCGGCGTGCGCCGTAGCGCATCGAGCCGATATGCGGGATCAGCACCGCGACGAGGCATATAATCATCGCCCAATACGCGACGAACGACCAACGCGCCAGCGTATGATAATCCACCACGCATAACGTCGCCGCCACGCCAATGCCGAGCGCATACCAGATCACCTGTCGGAACCAGATCTGGGCATACCACGCCTTGTCGAGTTCGATGTCATTGACCATCGTCGCGCTGAACACGAACGCCGTGCCGATAAACATCAGCCCGACCAAAGCCGCAATTTGCAGCCGGTCAAACGATTCTCTCGGAGTTGTGTTTTGGGGAAACATTTTTAATTCGCCGCCGCCAAAATTTTTCCGCCGCCGGATTTTTCTTTTTCCAAAATGGTTTCGTAAATGTCGTGCGCGATGGGCGCGCAGGTCGGACCGCCGTAAGTGCCGCTTTCAACCATGACAATGACCGCATATTTCGGATTTTCATACGGCGCAAACGAGGCGAACCAGGTGGTGCGGTCAATCTCCCGATTGTGCTCGTCCATCACCTGCGCGGTGCCGGTCTTGCCGCAAATATGTAAACCAGCCACGCGCGCTAATCCGCCGGTGCCTTCTGGATCTTCAGTTTCTGCCAGCATGGCTCTGTGCAGAATTTGCAAGTTGTGCGCGCTGACACCAATGCGGTCACGCACCAGTGCGGACGGAAAATTTGTTGCCGCCTCGCGCGACATCGGGTCTTGCGGTTCAACCCGCGAAACCAAGCGCGGCCAGTAAACCGTGCCGCCATTGGCAATCGCGGAATAAACCACGGCCATCTGCAACGGCGTCACGGACACTTCGCCCTGCCCAATGCAAACATTTGCCGTATCACCATCGCTCCATCCTTCATTGATGCGGTCAATCGTCGGCATATTGCCGGCGGTTTCCTGCCGCGTCGGAATGCTGCATTTTTCGCCGAGTTGAAATTTTTCCGCAAGTTGGACGATGTTTTCGATGCCCGCGCGCAGGCCGACGGTGATGAAATAGGTGTTGCAGGAATCCATGACCGCACGCCGGAAATCATATTTGCCCGGCTTCGCCAGATCCGCGATGTGCCGTTTGCCGACGTAAATGTAACCGGGATTGTCCACTTCTTCGTTCGGATTCAAACCGGCTTCCAATGCCGCGAGACCAACGATGGGTTTGAAGATGGAACCCGGCGCGTAATTTTCCTGCGTCGCGCGATTTATTTCGGGACGCAACTTCATGTCCGCGCGCCGCGCCGCTTCCGTTTGCATTTCCTGCGGCGAAAGTCCGCCGGTGAAAAATAGCGGGTTGATCGTGGGCGACGACACCATCGCCAGCACATCGCCGTTCCGCACATCCATCACCACCACCGCCGCGCGCGCGTCCGCGCCATGATGATTTTTCAGCGACTGCTCGGCGGCGCGTTGCAAATCCAAATCCATCGTCAGCACGACATTTTGTCCCGGCTCCGGCTGAGTATCGACGGTTTCCGACTGGCGATAACCCTGGCTGTTGACCTGCAACGATTCTGCGCCCGCGCGGCCACGCAGTTGATCATCGAAACCATATTCCACCCCAACCGCGCCTTGAAAATCCGGGATGCGATAATTAAAAACAGCGTCTTCGCCTTCCTGCGACTCGTCGTGCCGCTGCAAATAACCGAGCAGATGCACCGCCGTATCGCCGAGCGGATAATCGCGGACGGATTGCAAATCCATCTCCACGCCAATCCGGTTCGTGTAACTTTCTTCAAACCGCGCGATCTGCGCCGCATCGAGATTTTTCAAAATGGGAAACGGCAACGCCAGCCGCGACGCGTAATGCCGGTTGAAGGCCGCCGCATCAAACACCAGCGGCTGGTTCATTTTTTCACCGACCTGCGCCACCAGGTTTTCCGCCACGCCGTCGCGCGCCGATTCGCGCAACGCCTGAAGCTGTGCCGACGTGAACGCAAATTGTTTCCGCTCGGCTTTCGTCAGCGAACGATCCAGTTTTTTTTCCGCCCGGGCGACGTTTTGTTTCTGCGCGGCGCGGGCGGATTTCAAAAGTTCGCCGTAAGCCGCGTCGAACGGCTGGTGCAGATCGTCGAGGTAAAGGCTCACGTTGTAACGCGGTTGATTTTCGGCCAGCACGCGGCCTTCGCGGTCGAGAATTTTTCCGCGCACGGCGGGCAGCCGGATGGTGCGAAACTGCTGCGTCTCCAAATGCGATTGATATTCGCCCGACGAAACGACCTGCACCCACCACAAACCCGCGAGCAAAATGCACAGCCCCGCCACCAGCATCACCGCGACGAGGCGGAGATGCGGTTCGTTCTTTTTCAGTTCGTCAAAAACTAACATTTTAATTTTTCAACCACGGATGGACACAGATGAACACGGATAAAAACGGCAGAAATTTTGTTTCTGAAAATTCAAATCCGTGTCCATCCGTGTCCATCCGTGGTTAATCATTTTTTTACAATTTCTTGCGGCTGCGCCGGATTTCGCGGTCGAGGCGGAAACCGGGTTCAATCCGTTCCTGATAACCCAGCGCACGGTTGCACGCATCCATCAGTGAAAAAATAAACGGCGTGGCAAACGCACCGACGGCAGTCATCACAATCAATTGCCAAAGCGTGCCCCAGCCGAGCAGCAATTCTTTGCCGCCACTCAACAACAATAGCATCGTCAGCAGCGGCGCGGCGGCGCTGGCGGTCGCACCAAGCACAAATTGTGCGAACGGCAGGTCGCGCAAAATCAAATCGCGGCGCAGATAAACCGGCCAGCCGATGATGGCGAGCGGCAGAATGCTGATGCCGAGCGGATTTGCCGAGAGTGTGTCGAACCAAATGCCACCAAACACGGCAAGCAGCGCAATGGTCGGCAGACCGGAATTGAGCGCGGCATAAATCATCAGCGCGGGCAGCAAGTCCACCTGCGCGCCGAGCCAGTGGCGCGGTGCGGACAACGTCGCTTCGCCAAACACGGCGAGAAACGCGAACAGCAAAATCAAAATGGTTTTGAACGCGCTCATTTATTTTTTGAAAGCCGGTTCTCACGCAAAGCCGCAAAGCCGCAAAGAAAAAAAACTTCCCTTGGCGGCTTGGCGCCTTTGCGTGAGGTTTTTCCGGTTAAATTTTTCATGGAAATAAAACCCAGACTTGTTCGAGCGAGCCAAGATTCGCGTTCAGTTTGACGCGCGCGTCGGTGTAAAGTCCGTATTCAACGGAGCGCGAATCTACGACTTGACCAATCGGAATGCCGGGCGGAAAAATTCCGCCGAGACCGCTGGTGATGACGCTTTGACCGGGTTTCAAATTCGCGCTGCTGGCAAGATAAGTGAGTTCCACGAGCGAGGTGTCCAGCGTGCCGCCGGCGATGAGCACGCCCATGTCGCGCGAAACATTTTCGACAGTCGCCGAAACCCGGCAGTTTGGATCACCGACCAAAACGACCTGCGCGCGCGTGGTGCTGACGGAACTGACGCGGCCAACGAGTCCGGCGTCGGTGATGACAGGCAGATTTTCGCGGAGGCCATCGCGCGTGCCCAAATCAATCTGCACGGTGCGCCACCAGTTCGCCGGGTCGCGCATGACGACGTTGGCGAGCTTGAGTTGCCACTTGGATTGTCGCTGCCAGTTGAACAGCGTGCGGAGTTGGTCATTCTCGCGGGCGATGGCGGCGGTCTGGACGGCTTGCGATTTGAGCTGCTGATTTTCACGGCGCAGATTGTCAACTTGATGGAGCAGTTCGCGGCGGGATAAAACAGAATCGGCAAGATCGGCGGGCAGTTGCTGTGCAGCTCCGGCAAGTCCGAACAGCGGGAGAAACCAGCTCCCCACGGCGAGTTTGAGGCGCGAAGTCGCGCGCGTCGGCAAACTCAAAAGAATGATTGCCACGAACACCACGGCGCCGAGCGCGAGATAATTTTTTTGTTTGAACATCCGCTACGTCACGGCGTTAGCCGTGCTGCGGTGAACTCCCCGGAAGAATCAGTATTTGGCGTTGGTCGCGACGCGTTTCAGGAATTCGATTTCCTGCAACACGCGGCCTGTGCCTTCGGCGACGGCGCTCATCGGGTCGTCAGCGAGATGCACGGGCAGGCCGGTTTCGCCGGCCACGAGCTTATCAATGCCGCGGATCAACGAACCACCACCGGCCATCACCAGGCCGCGATCCACAAGATCGGAGGCGAGTTCTGGAGGGCAGCGTTCGAGGGTAATGCGGATTGATTCGAGAATGCTCGAAAGCGGTTCCTGCAAGGCTTCGCGAATTTCCTCGGAACGGACGGTCAATGTTTTTGGCAGGCCGGAACCGAGGTCGCGGCCTTTGACATCCATGGTTAATTCCTGTTCCAGTGGAAAGGCGGAGCCAATACGAATCTTGATTTCTTCTGCGGTGCGTTCACCGATCATCATGTTATAGGCACGCTTCATGTGGGCGACAATCGTGGAATCCAGTTCGTCTCCGCCCACCCGCAGGCTGCGGCTAAAGACGATGCCAGCGAGCGAGATGATTGCGATTTCGCAAGTTCCGCCGCCAATGTCCACAATCATGTTACCCGCCGGTTCATGCACCGGCAGACCGACGCCAATGGCCGAAGCCATCGGTTGCTCGATCAAATAAACCTCGCGCGCACCCGCGTGCGTGGCGGAATCTTTCACCGCCCGTTTTTCCACTTCGGTAATGCCCGAAGGCACTGCGACCACAACGCGTGGCGCAATCAACTTTCTGTGGTGAACCTTTTGGATGAAGTGGCGCAGCATCGCCTCGGTGATTTCGAAGTCGGCGATCACGCCGTCTTTCATCGGGCGAATCGCCACGATGTTGCCGGGCGTTCTGCCCAACATTCTTTTTGCTTCGTCACCGACCGCCAGCACATTAGTTGTGCCGGCTTGAATCGCCACCACCGAAGGTTCGCGCAGGACGATGCCACGATCCCGCACATAAACGAGGGAGTTTGCAGTCCCTAAATCTATGCCAATGTCATTGGAAAACAGGCTTTTGAATTGCTCTAGCATGAATGTGCCTAATCGCGAACAGTTAAAACCGCACCCAGCCAAAGGTCAAGCCGCGAATGTGAATAACTCTTAAAACCCGCGCCAAACCTTTGTTCCAGCGTTTCAGGTAAATACAATCTTGGTCGTCGGCTCTTTTTCATCCCAGCCACGCGTTGGTTCGGCGGTGATGGAAGAAATGTCCTTGATGGAAAGCTGTCGTCCCAACGTGCGCGGATTTTTCACCTCGATTTGCTCCGGCTCGCACGTCTGCTGCGAAATTTTTTGGTGCGGCGCGGGCTTGTAACGGACGTAAAGCAGCTTCGGCGTTTCCGGCGCAAAATACAAAATGCGCGACTTTTCCGGGATGCACGAATACGCCTTGTTCAAAATCGTGCCACCAAAAGTAAATCGTTTCAGATAACTCGCCTCGCGGTCCGTGTAGGCGCAGGTGAAAACTTTTTCGCGATCCGGCAAGCCGCAAAAAAATAATTCCTGACCAACAAACATTTTCTCCGGCAGCTCGCTGACCTTGTAAGTGCCGTCCTTGAACACAAGTAAAATCCTATCGAACTTCGTGCAGTCCATTTTGAATTCGTCGCCACTCACTTTGTAGCCGACGTAGCCGGTCTCGCGGTCGTAAGCGACCTTGAACGACTTGAACGCCACGGCCTTCACGTCCACTTCTTCGTGACGCGCAGATTTTGTCGTCAGACGCGGATAAACTTTCCCGTATTTTTCCAGCAACGCCTCGAGATGTCCGATGACATACTTCGTCAGTCCTTTGAGATTTTTCAACGTCTCGGCGAGTTCCGCCTTCGTCTTTTCCATCTCCTCGCGATGCTTGTTGATGTCAAAAAGCGAAATGCGCCGGATGCGAACGGACAATAGTTTTTCCACATCCGCGTTCACAATCTCGCGCACGAGTTCTTTCGAGAACGGCTTAAAACCCTCATAGACGCTGGCTAAAACCGCCTCGTTCGTTTTGCACTTCTCAATCAATTTATAAATCCGCTCCTCGACAAAAATGCGTTCCAACGTGCGATAATGCAGTTCGTCGAGCAGTTGCTTCTCCCGCAATTCCAATTCGCGTTTCAGAATCGCCACGAGCTGCTCCGTGTTCTCGTGCAGAATTTCCGACACCGTCAATTCCACCGGTCGATTGTTCTTGATGACCACGATGCGGCTCGAAATTGACACTTCGCAATCCGTAAAAGCATAGAGCGCATCGATCATTTTTTCCGCGTCCACGCCCGCGTGACAACGAATTTCAATCTCCACATCTTCGGACGTGAAATCGTTGATGGATTTTACTTTTAATTTTCCCTTTTGCACCGCGTCTTCGATCGAGGCGATGAGCGATTCCGTCGTGGTCGTCGGCGGAATTTCTTTGATGACGACCGTGGATTCGTCCTTCGTCTTGATTTTTGCGCGAACTTTCACCGTGCCTTTGCCGTCCTGATAATCGCGTGCGTCCATCAAACCGCCGGTGTTGAAATCCGGCAGACATTTGAACGGCTGCTTTTTCAGAATTGCGATTTGCGCTTCAAGCAATTCAGGAAAATTGTGCGACAAAATCCGCGCGCTCAAACCGACCGCGATGCCTTCCGTGCCGAGCATGAGCGTGAGCGGCAATTTGCACGGCAACGTCACCGGCTCTTTATTACGTCCATCGTAACTCGGAATAAAATTCGTGATGGCGTCGTTGAAAACTTCCGTGCGCGCAAGTTCCGTCAAACGACATTCGATATACCGCGAAGCCGCCGCCGGATCGCCCGTAAAAATGTTGCCGTAATTTCCCTGCCCCTCGATGAGATAACGCTTATTCGCCAATACTACCAACGCATCGCCGATGGACGCATCGCCGTGCGGATGATATTGCATCGTGTGACCGACCACGTTCGCGACCTTGATAAAACGTCCGTCATCCTTCTCGTGCAACGCCCACAAAATGCGCCGCTGCACCGGCTTCAAACCGTCCGCAAGATTCGGAATGGCGCGATCGCGAATGACATAACTCGCGTATTCCAAAAATCCGGTGTCCACGCGCGTGTGCAAACCGACGGCAAGATTTTTCGGATTAAACGGCTTGTGCGCGATAGCCTCCACCGCTTCAGCAACGACGTGTTGTTCGCCACCATTTGCGACCGGTTGCGCGCCTTCAATTGGCAATTCAGTTTGACCGGAATCTTTTTTACGTTTGTCTGACATGAGATAAAGCGGCGCGTATTAAGCCAGAAGCGGACGGTTGCGGCAAGATTCTCGCGTGGCAAAGTTTTATTCGAGCGAACGCAATTCCGGTTCAGTGCGTGCGCCGTGCCAGTAACGCAGGATGTCCACGCAATTTTCTTCCGGCCTCGGACGATAGAAAATGAGGTAAGGCCGTAAAACTAATTTGCGCACGCCCGGACGTTTGGAATACGCCACGCCCAACAACGGAAAGTTTTCCAGAATTTCCACGCAATCAATCAACGTGTTGCTGATGCGAACGGCGGTGGCGGGATCGTCCTTGGCAATGTGGCGGACGACTTCCTCCAAATCCGCGACGGCTTGCGGCGAGAAGATTATTTTGCAGCCCATGAAGCCACTCGGTTGCGGACATCATTTATCGGCACGCCTTGGCCGGCGTCAACGTCGCGAACGGCTTCATCCAGCGAGCGCAACAGGTGCTGTTCTTCTTGCGCCGTCAGTTCCGGCTCGGTTTGGGAATTGAGCCATACCTGCAAGGCTTTCCGTTCGTCGCCGGGCAGATGGGCAACGGCATCTTGAATTTCAATCAATGTGCTCATGGCGAAACAAAGCTAACCTGTGGCAAAAAATTTGGCAAACGGCAATTCACTCCTCCACCGGCACGACCAGTTTTTCCATGATATAATCTTTCCGCTCCGGCGTGTTCTTGCCCATGTAAAAATCAAAAATCT
>DATCFH010000086.1:0-2558 GCA_036509625.1 Verrucomicrobiia bacterium | reverse complement strand
GATTGCCGCCATCACCGCCGTGCAATTTGTTTTACTTTACCGGCTCGTCCGTTGAAACAAAACGGTGGGGCGAGCATCCTCGCGGGCCGATTTTCAATGCCGGAAATGCCGCGTGCCCGTGAACGCCATCGCCATCCCGCGCGCATCCGCCGCCGCGATAACCTCTGCGTCCTTCACTGAACCGCCCGGTTGAATCGCCGCCGTCGCACCCGCTTCCGCTGCGGCAATAAGTCCATCGGGAAAAGGAAAGAACGCATCGCTGCAAACCACGCTGCCCGCAAGCGGCAGTTTCGCCTCGCCCGCCTTCCACACCGCGATGCGGCTGGAATCCACACGGCTCATTTGCCCCGCGCCCGTGCCGAGCGTCCGGCCTTCGCCGACGTAAAGAATCGCGTTTGATTTCAAGTGTTTTACGATGCGCCAACCGAACAGCATCGCCTTCAATTCCGCTTCCGTCGGCTGCCGTTTCGTGACAATTTTCAAATCCGTTGCCGCCGTGATTTTCAAATCGCGCTGCTGCAATAAAAATGAATCCGCGCCCACGCTCCGCACCTCCCACGGCTGCGACGTCGTCGGACATTTCACGATTTGCAGCAAGCGCAGATTTTTTTTCTTCTGCAAAATCTCCAGTGCTTC
This sequence comes from Verrucomicrobiia bacterium, assembly GCA_036509625.1. GTDB lineage: Bacteria > Verrucomicrobiota > Verrucomicrobiia > Limisphaerales > UBA11358 > UBA11358. The sequence continues at coordinate 1,922 of DATCFH010000086.1, read as the reverse complement.
CGCCGAAAATTCCGGCGCAACAATCACCTCGCTGAAGATTTCCGCAATCGCCGCCGCGCAATCGCCATCGAGCGTCTTGTTCACCGCGATGATGCCGCCAAACGGCGCTTGTTTGTCCGTGGCAAAAGCCTTGTCCCACGCCGCGCGCAAATTCGCACCCTGCCCGACGCCGCACGGATTCGTGTGCTTGAGAATCGCCAGCGTCGGAATTTCATTTTTGAATTCCGCGATGAGCGCGGCGGCGGCCGTGAGATCCAAAATGTTGTTGTAAGAAAGTTCCTTGCCGTGGAGCTGCTTGAAAAATTCGTGGAACTTGCCGTAGAGCGCGGCGGTCTGGTGCGGATTTTCGCCGTAGCGCAACGGCTGTGCCAGCGGCGCGGAAATGGTCAGCACTTGCGGCAAAATAGTTTTATCGGCGGAAAACTCCTTTTGCAAATGCGCCGCAATCGCCGCGTCGTAAGCCGCCGTGCGCGCATAAACTTTCGCGCACAATTTACGGCGCAGTTCCAAGGTCGTATTGCCACTTTCGGAAATTTGTTTCGCCACTTCCGCGTAATCAAACGGATCAACGACAACCGTAACGCTGTCGTGGTTTTTCGCCGCGCTGCGGAGCATCGAAGGGCCGCCGATGTCAATGTTTTCAATGGCATCGTGCAGTTTCACGTCCGGCTTGGCGACCGTCGCCTCGAACGGATAAAGGTTCACGACGACCAGATCAATCGGCGTGATGTGGTGTTGTTTTACCGCCGCCTCGTGCGTGGCGTTGCCACGAATGTAAAGCAGTCCGCCGTGGACCAGCGGATGCAACGTCTTCACGCGGCCATCGAGCATTTCGGGAAAGCCGGTGTGTTCGCTGATGTCTTTTACGACAAGGCCAGCTTCGCGCAACGTCTTGGCCGTGCCGCCGGTGGAGATGAGTTCGACGCCGGCTTGGGCGAGGATTTGGGCGAACGGAACCAGTCCGGTTTTGTCAGAAACAGAAAGCAATGCGCGTTGAATTTTCACGCGCGTAAAAATCTACGAAAGTAGCCGCCGCCGCAACCGGCAAATTGCACTTAAGGGAATAATTTTATTTCGCCGAAACGAATTCCGCGCCGATGGAACGTTCGAGTCGCGCGCGCGCGGTCGCGTAATCGTGCAATGCCTGCACCTGCGTGGTGCGCGCCTGCGTAAGCGAGGTCTCGGCATCCAGCACATCGAGTTGCGTGCCGGTGCCGGCATCAAAACGCGCATTTGCCTCGCGCAAAGCTTCTTCAGCTTGTTCCTGCACTTTGGTTTGCGAGTCGAGCACTTCCTTCGCTTCGAGAAAATCCGAATACGCCGTGCGGACATCCAGTTCAATCTGGCGCGAACGATCTTCGAGTTCCGTCTGCGATTTTTTGTAAAGCGCCTTGGACTGTTTCACTTTGCCGTAAGTCAGCGCGCCGTCAAAAATATTCCACGTCAATTGCCCGCCGACATTCCAACCATTAACCTCGTTACCAATGTCGGTGCTGAATTCAGAATTCTGCCAGCCATAACCGGCAAAAGCTTGAATAACCGGCTGGTAACCAGACTTGGCGCTGACGATGTTTAACTTCTGCAAAACCACCTGCTCGCGCAAATCTTTCAACTCCGTGCGGCGCGCCAATGCCTGTTGAATGGCATCAGGCAAAATCATGTTCCACGGCGTGATGTCAAAAGTATCCGTAAGGTTCAGTGGAATATTTTCCAGCACGTCGCGCGGTAAATTGTAGCCAAGCAAATTCGCCAATATATTTTTACTGATGCGATACTGGCTGTTCGCGTGAAACAAATTCGGCTTGGCGTTGGCCAGCGCAACTTCCGCGCGCAGCACGTTGAAATGCGGAACTGTGCCCGCGTCAAACCGGCGTTGCTGGTCGTCCAATTCTTTTTGCAGCAGCTTGACCGACGCTTCGTTG
>DATCFH010000085.1:0-17488 GCA_036509625.1 Verrucomicrobiia bacterium | reverse complement strand
AATGGCGACGCCGCAGGACGCAACCGTGAAAACCGAAGCTGCAAACACGATGGTGATGAGCGGTGTCAATGGTGATGCGCGTGGCATCAAAGGCGCGCTGAAATTTCAGGCGCGCGTGCGGTTGCAAAACGTGGGTGGAACGGTTTTAGCCAATGTTGACAAGCTTACGGTGAATGGCGCGGATTCCGTCACGTTATTCATCGCCGCCGCGACGAGCTATAAAAATTATCACGATGTCAGCGGCAATCCTGAAGCGATCACCAAAAAACAAATTGCCGCCGCGAGCAAAAAAACTTTCGCTGAACTGCTTGCCGCGCACGTCGCCGAGTATCAGAAATTATTCCGCCGCGTTGAATTAAATCTGGGCGAAACGGATTCAATGAAATTGCCGACGGACGTGCGTATCGCGCACTTTGCCGACGGCAACGACCCACAACTCGCCGCGCTGTATTTTCAATTCGCGCGCTATCTTTTGATTTGTTGTTCACGTCCCGGCGGCCAGCCCGCGACGTTGCAAGGTTTGTGGAACGATTCCATGACGCCGCCGTGGGACAGCAAATACACGATTAACATCAACACCGAGATGAATTATTGGCCGGTGGACACGGCGAATCTCGGCGAGTGCATCGAGCCGCTCACGCAAATGGTTTTGGAAATGGCTGACACCGGCGCGCGCACGGCAAAAATCCATTACGGCGCGGGTGGTTGGGTGGCGCATCACAACACGGATTTGTGGCGCGCGACCGCGCCGGTGGACGGACCGCCTTACGGTATGTGGCCGATGGGCGGCGCGTGGCTCTGCCAGAATTTGTGGGAACATTATTTGTTCACCGACGATAAAACTTATTTGAAGAAAATTTATCCGGCGATGAAGGGCGCGGCGCAATTTTTTCTCGACACGCTCGTCGCCGATCCAAATCTTCCCGGCTCCGCAAATCTCGTCACCTGTCCGTCGCTCTCGCCGGAAAATAAAAATCCCGCTTCAAAAAATACCAGCATCACTGCCGGGCCAACCATGGACTTGGAAATCCTGCGCGACCTGTTTGCCAACTGCATCCGCGCTTCGGAAATTCTTGGCGTGGATGAAAAATTCCGCGCGCAAGTCGCCGCCACGCGCGCGAAACTTGCGCCGTTGCAAATTGGCAGCAGCGGACAGTTGCAGGAATGGTTGCAGGACTTGGATTTGCAGGCGAAGGATTTGCATCACCGCCACGTTTCGCATCTTTACGGTCTTTATCCAAGCGCGCAAATTGACGTGAACATCACGCCCGAACTCGCCGCTGCCGCCAAAAAATCGCTGGAGATTCGCGGCGATCAGGCGACCGGCTGGGCGACCGCGTGGCGCATCAATTTATGGGCGCGGCTGCACGACGGTGACCACGCGTTCAGCATTTTGGAATTTTTGTTGAGTCCGGCGCGGACGTATCCCGATATGTTTGACGCGCATCCGCCGTTCCAGATTGACGGCAATTTCGGTGGCGCGTCGGGCATCGCCGAAATGCTTTTGCAAAGTCAGAATGGTGAAATCCAACTTCTTCCCGCGCTGCCAAAAGCTTGGCCGACCGGCAGCGTGCGCGGCTTGCGCGCGCGCGGCGGCTTCGAGGTGGATATGGCGTGGCAGAACGGAAAACTGATTTCTGTCGCTGCGCGTTCACTCGCAGGAAATCCCTGTCATCTGCGCTACGGCCAGACCACGAAATCTTTCAAGGCCAAAAAAGGACGGGAAATTTTGTGGGACGGCAAAGCGGATTCCAAAATGAAATTGATGGATCGGGTATTTTGATTTGCCGGTGATGTCGGCGTAAAAATAAAACCGCCCGCAGTTTTTTGACTGCGGGCGGTTTTGAATTTTAATTGTGCTGCTTCAAACTGTATCCATCGCGTCGCTTTCGCACGCGGCGTAGCGTTCCACCATTTTGTCGTAAATCTTCGTGGCTTTTTTGTCCGGCTGGATTTCGCTGCCCGCGACGGGTGTGGTAAATCCGGCGATGATTTTTTCCCACTTCGGATTCTTATTGGTCGCCGTGAGCCAGCCGTGGGCGGCCTGCAATGCGGCGCCGAGCGCAGCGCTCTTGGAAACTTCAATCCGTTGCACGCGGCAGTTCATCACATCGGCCAAAACTTGCAGCAACGCGCGGTCATTGGCCGCGCCGCCGGTGACGAGGATTTTTTCCGGCGCGACCAGCATCCATTGCGAATGCAGCCGCATCGAAAGCATCTGCGCCTCAAAAACGGCGCGGCAGTTTGCCGCCGCATTTTTTTCGTCGAGATTGAAACGGTGAATGCCCGCCTTGTTGGAACGCGGCACAATTTCCGTCTCAAACCACGGCAATAAAACGCCGTCATTGTTGCCGACCGGTGCTTGCACAACGAGTTCGCCAAATTTTTTCCAGTCGGAAATTTTATATTGTTCGCGGATTTTTTCGCGCGCGAGCGAACCGTTCTTGAAACAGATCAACGTCATGTAGCCGCCGGTGGGCGAACCGAAGACGTGGCCTTCGCCGTTTTCGTCGGTATGACATTGTTCCATCGTGCCGAAAAAAGTGTCGCTCGTGCCGAGGCTGATGGCGACCTGACCGGGCTTGATGAGGCCGAGGCCGATGACGCTCGCCGGATTATCGCCGGTCCAGGTGGTCGCGAGCGCTTCGGGATTCAATCCGTATTTCGTGACGAAATAGGCGCTGACCGGGCCGATGACATGGCCGGACGGCGCGAGCAGCGGCAATTTTTTAACGAGACTTGGCGCGGTGGCTTTGAGCGCATCGTGATTCCAATTCTTCCGGCGGATGTCCATCAGGTTCATCCCCGCGCCGTCGCCAAAATCAATCGGCGCAATTTTCCCCGCGAGCAACGACGCCATGAACGAGCTGACCAGCGCGATGCTCGCGGTTTTTTCGTAAGCCTTCGGTTCGGTCTTGTAAAACTTGCGAATCTGCGGCCCGGTGAAACGCTCGAACGTATCCGAGCCGGTGCGCGACGCAGTAAATTTGATGCCGCCAAGTTTTTTGCGAATCTCGGCGCATTCTTTCGTGGTCGAAGAATCCATCCAGATCGGCGAAGTCTTGCGCGCGAAAATGCCATCGAGATTTTCCACCAAAGATTTTTTCGGATCGAGCGCCGCCAATGTTTCCGTGGCTTTTTCGGTGAGATAAACCGAACCATGCTGCTGGCCGCTGCCGCTGACGGCGATAATTTTACCGAGCGCAACCTTGTCCTTTTTCATCTGCGCGAAGAGCAAATCCAGCGCGGCAGCCCAGAGCAGGGGCGAACTATGCTTCACCAGCGCGTCGCGATTTGGCAGCACGCCGTGCTTCGTTTTGAACTGCGGCAGCGCCTCGTCGAAGTTGAGCGATTTTTCGTAGATGACCTTGTGCGCGTCGAGGTCAATGACCACCGCGCTCAAGCTTTGTGTGCTGGAATCAAGTCCAAGAAAAAGTTTGCCCATGTGATTATTAAGATTTTGTTCGCGTCTGACTTGCAGATAATATAGCAATCTTTCCAAATGAAAAGCCTGCTCTGGCTATATTGTTGCGGTGTCACGCTGGCTGTCGCGCCGACGGTTTTGGCCGCGCCAATTGACCGCCACGCGCTCGTTACGCGGCACGACGTGGTGCTGACGAACTTCGACGCGAACAATCCGTTGTCCGTCGGCAACGGCCAGTTTTGTTTCACCGTGGATGCGACCGGACTGCAAACTTTTCCTGAAGCATTCGAGCAAACCACGCCGCTTGGCACGTTGTCGGACTGGGGCTGGCACACAATTCCGAACACGAACGGCTGGGACATTGATAAATTTCAATTCAAGGAATACACGGACTTGAATGGTCGCAAAGTGCCTTACGCCGACGTGCCGCATAATGTGCAGACGCCGGAAATCAAATGGTTGCGCGCCAATCCGCACCGCTTGCATCTGGGTCAAATCGGTTTCGTTTTGCGCCACGCCGACGGTTCGCTCGCGACGACGAATGATTTGACCGACATCTCGCAGCACTTGGATTTATGGAATGGCAAAATCATCAGCCATTTCAAATTCGGCGGCGAGCCGGTGGACGTTGAAACAATTTGCGATCCGAAATCAGACACGATTGCCGTGCGCGTAAAATCGTCGTTATTAAAAATGGGACGATTGGCGATTCAAATCCATTTTCCCTATGGCACGGGTGACGTGAAGACGGCGGATTGGAGCAAGCCCGACGCGCATGAAACGATTTTTTCGCGGGACAAAATCAATGCCGGACATTTCACGCGCAAGCTGGACAATGATACTTACGTCGTGGATGCAAAATGGACTTTGGGCGCAAGCATTACCAACACGGCGAAGCATCAATTTGAAATTTGGCCGGACAAAAAATCGGATGAATTGGAACTGGTTTGCGCTTTCGCTCCGAAATCAAATGATCGGCTGACAAGTTTTGATGCAACAAAATCCGCCGCGCAAAAGCACTGGAATTCATTCTGGCAAACCGGCGGCGCGATTGATTTGTCCGGCAGCAAAGATCCGCGCTGGTTTGAACTGGAACGCCGAATCGTTTTGTCGCAATACCTCACGGCGATTCAAGATGCCGGAAAAAATCCACCGCAAGAAACCGGACTTACTTACAATACTTGGGAAGGAAAATTCCATCTCGAAATGCACTTCTGGCACGAGGCGCACTTTGCGCTGTGGAACCGTTTGCCGCTGCTGGAAAAATCTTTGGACTACTACCAAAAAATTCTCCCGCGCGCGGAAGGCACGGCCAAACGGCAAGGTTATGCTGGCGCGCGCTGGCCGAAAATGACCAGTCCCAGCGGCGCCGAATCGCCTTCGCCCGTCGGGCCGTTTCTCGTGTGGCAGGAGCCGCATCCGATTTTTTATGCGGAACTTTGCTGGCGCGAACATCAGGACAAAGCGACGCTGGAAAAATATCGCGACATCGTTTTTCAGACGGCGGATTTCATGGCGAGCTACGCGACGTGGGACACAAATACCAGCCGCTATGTTCTTGGTCCGACGTTGCAATGCGCGCAGGAAATTTTTCCAAAGGACAAAACTTTTAATCCAACTTTTGAACTGACGTATTTTCGTTGGGCTTTGGAAACGGCGCAACAATGGCGTGAACGATTAAATTTGCCGCGCGAAAAAAAGTGGGATGATGTTTTACAAAAGCTCGCGAAACCGTTGGTAGTAGATGGTAAATATGCTTTCACCGAAACCACCCCGGACAGTTACACAAATCCAAAATGGAACGCGGATCATCCCGCAATTGTTGGCGCGTTAAGTTTTGTTCCTGGTCCGCAGATTGATTTGGCGACGATGCAAAACACGTTCGACTGGATTTGGAAAAACTGGAACTGGCCGGACACCTGGGGCTGGGATTATCCGCTGCTCGCGATGACCGCCGCCCGTTTGGGCGAACCGGAACGCGCGATTGACGCGCTGCTGCTCGACACGCCGAAAAATCATTACGCGCTGAACGGCCATGTTTATCAGCGTCCCGGCCTGACAATTTATCTGCCCGCGAATGGCGGGTTGCTTTACGCCGTCGCGCTGATGGCCGCCGGTTGGGATGGTGCGCCGAAACGAATCGCGCCCGGCTTTCCCGACAACGGCCAGTGGAATGTGCGCTGGGAAAATCTACGCGTGGCACCGTAACCTGCGGTGGCGAAAACAACATGACTTTCAGCATAACCAGAATTGGTGATTGCTTGCGCCACTGCATTTTTCAGATAGTTTGCACCGACAAAATCCCCGTTTAATCCCATGAACATTGCCAAATCTTTTTCGCTGGCGCAGGAACGTTACGCTTCGTTGGGCGTGGATGTAAACCACGCGCTTAAAGTTCTCGCGACCATTCCGATTTCGCTGCACTGCTGGCAGGGCGATGACGTGGGCGGTTTTGAAAATGCCGGTGGTGCGCTCGGCAACGGTCTCGCGGTCACGGGCAATTATCCCGGCAAAGCGCGCACGCCGGAAGAACTTCGCGCCGACCTCGACAAAACGCTTTCGTTGATTCCCGGAAAACATCGTTTGAACTTGCACGCGTTCTACGGCGAATTTGGCGGCAAAAAAGTTGACCGCGATCAAATTGAGCCGAAGCATTTCGCCAATTGGATTTCGTGGGCGAAGAAAAATGGACTTGGTTTGGATTTTAATCCGACTTGTTTCTCGCATCCGAAAGCGGCGGATGGTTTTACTTTGGCCAATGCTGACAAGGGAATTCGCAAGTTTTGGATTGAGCATTGCATCCGCAGCCGCGAAATCGGCGCGGCGATGGGCAACGCGCTTGGCAAAACTTGCGTGACGAATGTGTGGATTCCTGACGGTTACAAAGACACGCCCGCCGACCGCGTTGCGCCGCGCGCGCGCCTGACAGAATCGCTGGATGCGATTTTCAAAAAACAAATTTCGCCGAAACTGAATCTGGATGCGGTCGAGCCAAAATTATTCGGCATCGGCAGCGAAAGCTACGTCGTTGGCTCGCATGAATTTTATATGGGCTACGCGGTCACCCGCAAAAAATTGCTCACGCTCGACGCCGGGCATTATCATCCGACCGAAGGCATTGCCGACAAGATTTCCAGTGTGCTGCAATTCATGCCGGAAATTTTATTACACGTCAGCCGTGGCGTCCGCTGGGACAGCGATCACGTTGTGATTCTCAATGACGATTTGCTTTCTATTGCCCGCGAAATTGCGGTGAACGGTTTTGAAAAGCGCGTCCACATCGGTCTGGATTATTTCGATGCGAGCATCAATCGCGTCGCCGCGTGGACGATTGGCACGCGCAACATGGTTCGCGCGCTGCTCATCGCGCTGCTGGAAACGCCGCTGATTCGCACGGCGGAAGCGAGCGGAGATTTCACGACGCGCCTCGCATTGCAGGAAGAAGCCAAGACGCTGCCGTTCGGCGCGGTCTGGGATTATTACTGCGAGAGCCAAGGCGTTCCCGTCGGCGAACATTGGCTGACGGAAGCAAAGAATTACGAGAAAACTGTTTTAAGCAAACGTAACTAAATAAAAATAAATCATGCAACCGAATCCATTATTAGGCGTCGTTTATCACTGGCTGGGCGGACTGTCTTCCGGCACGTTTTATGTGCCTTACAAAGGCGTCCGCAAATGGTCGTGGGAAACTTTCTGGCTCGCCGGCGGAATGTTTAGCTGGCTCATCTGCCCGTGGATTGGTGCGCTGGCGTTGACCAAGGATCTCTTGCCCGTGCTGCACGAAACTTCGTCCTACACTTTTTGGATGACGTATTTAATGGGCGCATTGTGGGGTCTCGGCGGTTTGACGTTTGGTCTGACGATGCGTTATCTCGGCATGTCGCTCGGCATGGCGGTCGCGCTCGGTTATTGCGCCGCGTTCGGCACGCTGGTTCCGCCGCTCGTCAAAGGCGAGTTTGCTGCGAAATTGCTGCAAACGCACGGCGGCAATATTTGTTTCCTCGGTGTCATCGTGTGTTTGGTTGGCATCGTCATCGGCGGTATTGCGGGCGTGCGCAAAGAACGGGACATGGGCAATGACGGCAAATCTTCCGCCATCAAAGAATTCAGTTTGTGGAAAGGTCTGTGCATCGCGACGTTTTCCGGCGTGATGAGTTCATGTTTCTCCTACGGCTTTCAGTTTGGCGATCCCATCACCAAAATTTCCGCCAGCCACGGCACCGGGCCGTTGTGGGTCGGCCTGCCGGTCATCCTCGTGATTTTGCTGGGTGGCCTGACCACGAATTTTATCTGGTGCGTCTTGTTGAACATCAAGAACCGCACCGGCTATCAATATCTCGCCTCGCACGTCCGCGAGGAACACGCGCATCACGGCGGACACGGCAGCAGCGAACACGCGCCGACGCAAACTTCCGCCGCCAGCACGCCGACCGACTTGAAAATTCCCGTGCTCGGCAACTGGTTTTTCTGCGCGCTGGCGGGAACGTTCTGGTATTTCCAATTTTTTTTCTACCAGATGGGCGAAAGTCAGATGGGCAATTACAAGTTTTCCAGTTGGACGTTGCACATGGCGAGCATCATTATTTTTAGCACGCTGTGGGGCATCTTCTTCAAGGAATGGCGCGGCGCAAAGGCGCTGACCAAATCGCTCGTCGTGGTCATGCTGCTGTGTCTCGTCGGCTCGACTTGCATCATCGGCTGGGGCAACAAAATTTCCGAAGATGCGGCCAAGGCACAAGTTGAAGCCGCCGCTGCCGCCGTCACGAAATAATTCTTCAAACCAAAACGCCGCGCTTCAATTTAACTTGAAGCGCGGCGTTGTTTTTTATTTTGCTTGGCGGCTTTGCGTGAGGCGACTTTTCAGATTTGAAAATCCAACACCGCGTTTTTGTCCGACTTGCTCAAGACGCGCATATCGAGGCCATCGTAAATCACCAATGAATTCGCAGCAACGCTGTCCATGATGAAGACGTTGCCGCCGATGGTGCTGCCCGCGCCGATGACCGTGTCGCCGCCCAAAATTGTCGCGCCCGGATAAATCGTCACGCGATCTTCGATGGTCGGATGACGTTTCTTGCCGCGCAAAGCCTGTCCGCCCGCCGTGGATTTCGCGCCGAGCGTCACGCCGTGATACATTTTCACATGATTGCCGATGGTCGCCGTCTCGCCGACGACCGTGCCGGTGCAATGATCCACAAAAAAGTGCGTCCCGATGCGTGCGCCCGGATGCAAATCCATGCCCGTGCGCGCGTGCGCCCATTCGCTCATGATGCGCGGGATGAGCGCGACATTTTTCAAATACAATTCATGCGCCAGCCGCTGCACTACGATGGCCTCGATGAACGGATAGGAAACAATAATTTCCTCTTTGCTCGCCGCCGCCGGATCGCCGTCGAAGGCCGCCTGCACATCCGTCTGCAAAATTTCGCGGATGCGCGGCAGGCTTTCGAGAAATTCCACCGTCAATTTATGCGCCGCGCTGGTGATGTCTTTTTTGGCGAGGCCGTTCGGCGGTTGGTATTCGAGTGCCTTGCGGATTTCGTCTCCCAACGTGCCGATGAGCGAATCCAAAAGTGCCGCCGTTTCCACTTTGATTTCGGAAGAATGAATCAGCTTTTCGTCAAAAAATCCGGGGAACAGCAGCCGCAGCAAATCGCACGTCAGCGCGGTGACGACGCGCTTGGACGGCAGATTTTTGCCGTCGAGATGGTTGATGCCGCCCGCCTTCGCGTAGGACGCGATGAGGTCGTTGGTCAGTTTGGTCACGGTTTCCACAGCGGAAAATTAACATGAAGGCGCGAAGACACAAAGGTTTTGTGCCTTCGCGTTTTGGTGTTTCGAATCGTCAATCCGCCTTGCCGAAAACATTGCCGAGCCGTTGCGGTTTGCGGGAAATATCCAGCAGCGGCTCGAAATAGCGGTTGCTGTTATTATCCCAAAATGGCGAGCCGCCAAACTCGGAGGCAAAATCGTGGGCGCTTTCCAGCGGCCAATACCAGAGGCTGCCATCGGCGGCGAGGCTGATGATGCCGCCTTGCGCGTCCGTGATGGCGATCCAATCCGCGTGCGTGCCGAGGCGGACGGGTTTTACGGCCAGCATGGCGCGTTCATCGCGCTCGGTATCCCAGCCGAGCCGGTCGTCGTGGTAAAAATTCCACAGCCACAGCGAGCCGTCATTTTTCAGCGTGACAATTTTTTGACCGCGTCCGGCCACGCCCAGCCAGTGGGTTTCGTGGCCAAACTGCAAATCCACCGCCGTCCAGTCGTAATAAGAATATTCAGGACGATGATCAAAAGCTCTTTTTAACGAGTGATCTGCCCGGATGCGAAAAGTTCCGTCGTCACGAATGCCCAACTTGAACATTTGGATTCGCGTCGTGCTGAGCCAATTATCTTTCTCCAATTGCGCGGCGCGTTGGATAATGACGCCTGGCGCGATTTCATTCGTCAGCTGGCTGCTTGGCTCGTCAACCGAAGTCGTCCACACGCTGCCGTCGGTTTTGCGGAGACAAGGCTGGTTGTCCGACGAAAATACTTCCGCCCAGTTTGATTCCGTCCCCAAACGCTGCGGCGTAAATGACTTCAAGCCCGGCCATTCTTTTCTAAAATTCCAATTAGTCAGAACGCCCCAATACCAAAGCGTGCCGTCATTTTTGACGAGCAACATATCCAGACTATGCTGGACAACGCTGCTCCAATTAGTCTCGCTGCCAAAGCGCACAAGGTCGCCTGCCTTGGTCATCTTCCATTTGCCGCCAGCCGACCGTTCGACCCGCGCCGGTTTTTCTGAAACCCACAAAGTCCCGTCAGTTTTGATGCCTACCCTTTCATTTCGATAAGTGAGCAGCACCCGCACCCAGTTTGATCCGTCGTAGAAATGACCGTTAACCAGACTGGTCAACCGCATATTGCCCAGAAACAGCGCCAACGGATTCACCATGTCATAAAACGACTGGTCGTCCGCCCAGATTTTTCCGTCTGCCAGCCGCACGGAAACCGAACTCCATTGATCATTCAAGGCTGGCGGATTCGCCAGCGACAGCCGCGCCGCGCCGTGCGCCGGCTCGAACGGCGTCAGTTTTTCCCACGCGCGAAAGTAAATCACCGAGGTGGTAACGACAATGAATGCCAGTGCCGCTATAAATACGCCCGCATTTTGCAGCCAGACTTTTCCACCGAGATTGACGCGCTTAAAATTTGCGAATGACAACGCCACCAGCGTGATGGCAAACACCGGCACGCCCGTGAAATAAATCAGCCAGCCGCGCCACGGAAAATGCAGGCCAAAGGAATTCGGCTGGTTGATCGCGAGCATTAAAAATGTCATCAGCACCAATCCCAAGACCGCTGGCGCGAGCGCCTGCAGCGTGTTGCGCGTGAGCGTGGAGGCGTAAAATGAAATCGCACCGATGACCGTCGCCATGCCCAACAACGCGAGTAAAGGTGTCAGAAAATTGAGTGTTTGCAGACAATACCAAATGAAACTCTGCTCAGTGTTCATGAACATCATGTAATAGCTGTCGTTGTTAAAACCTGACGGCAAGACGTGAACATTCGGCAGTATCCGCGACCCTTCCAGTAACAGCGGCATCACCACACCGAACAACACGGACAACAAAATTGCGACGCAAAATTTTATCACAAATTGCGTGCGCCGTTTTACCGGCAGACAAAATTGACTGCCCAAAGTTCCCAGTTTGCGTTCCTCCGCCACCGCCGCCGCGCCCACGAGCATCGGCATCACCAGCCACAATCCCCAAAAAATTTCGAGGATGAATTCCATCGAGGAATTTTTCTGGTAATTGCCTAATGCCCGCAGCGCAAGGACGCCGAGATGCAGCAGCGCCAATACACCCGCCATGATGAATTGCGCCTGATGCAATTGCAGTTCCTTCCAGAACAAAGCCGCGCGCGGACGCCAGAAACGTTTTTCCGTCGCGCGCGTAAAGGTTTTTGAACGTCCGCGCATTTCCGGCAACGCAATGGTTCCGCCCGTCCAAGCCACGTCCTGCGCCCGCAGAAAAAGTCGTCGTGCAAAGAAAAATCCCGCGAGGCTGTAAATCAGCAGTGCCACCACCATCACCGGTTCAACGAGCTTTTCTCCCAGCAGACCGGTGATCGCCACCATGATTGCGCCCGGCACGAGCAACGTGAACCAAAACGCCGCCGCCACTTGCCGGAGTAAAAGCACCGTCCACAGTGCACCGGAATAAACCGCCAGCAGAAATAGCGACACCCAAAAAAATAAATGCCACAGGTCGCCAAAGTCTTTCGCGTTTCTGAACGGCGCAACGTGCAGATAAAAATTGGCACACCAAAAAAATCCGCCGATGAATAATGCCGCCGCGAGCGGCCACGTTTTCGTCCGCCAAATCCGCTGGCGCGACACCGGCTGCGCGAGCAGCATGGAAAAAGTCCCTGCACTTATTTCCACGCCAAAAGAATTCAGTGCCATGAAAACGGCAATCGCCGGACAAGCGACGAATGCAGCAATTCCTGCAACCCAATTGAATTCCATTGGGCCATCAATGAAAAGCCAGTTGCCAAACGTCAGCGCCACGGCCATCAAAAAGCTCGGCAGCAGCAAGCGAATTTCTTTTTTGACAAGCGCGTTCATGCCTTCGCCTTTTTCAAAATGTCCGAGGCTACAAAAATTTCTTCCAGCGACAGCGCTTCGCATTTCAGTTCCTCTGGCGAATGCGATTTCAATTTTTCCAGCAATTGCTCGCTGTTGCCGTCGGCGAGAATCTCCATTTCACGCCCGTTTTGCTTGACGTTTAATGCGTCGGACAAATCCAGTTTCGGAATTTCAGAAAACCGCGCGCGGATTTTTCGGAAACGGTCGCGCGCAGCATCGGCTTCCATCGTCAAAAGATTTTTACCGCCTTCAATGATGGTAAATTCGTCAATCAAACCCTCGAATTCGGAAATCAAATGCGTGGAAACAAATACCGTGCGGCGTCCGGGATCGCCGGATTGATACGCGCCGATGACGGTCTCGATGAATTCACGGCGGACAATCGGGTCAAGGCCGCTGGTCGGCTCATCGAGCACGAGCAGTTCCGGTTCGGGACAAATTGCGCCGATGAGCGCGAGCTGCGTGCGCTGGCCTTTCGAGAGATGACTCGCCTTTTGTTTCGGGTCGAGTTGAAAACGTTTCAGCAAATCGGCTTCGATGTCACCATTCCAATTTTTGCGGAATGACGCAAAATATTCCAACGTCTCGCGCACCGTCATCCACGGATAAAACGCGACCACGTCCGGCACATACGCAATTTTTGATTTAATGGCGACTTCATCTTTGCGCGGATCAAGACCGAACACGCGCACGCTGCCGGAATCGGGGCGAAGCAAATTCAGCAGACATTTTATCGTCGTCGTTTTGCCCGCGCCGTTGCGACCGAAAAAACCGTAACATTTGCCGGCGCGGACGTTCAGCGAGAGTCCGTCCACGGCGTCCAATTTGCCGTAACGCCGCGAGAGATTTTGGATTTCAATGATGGAAGAGTCAGTATTCATGCGGGTTTAGTCGTTGTCAGATTTTTTCTTTACCTTGCGTTCAAAACTATCGAGCCGCTCCTTGACGAGCGCGAGAAACGCGTCGCGATCCACTTGCAGGTGATGCGCGGCCACGACAGCCTCGTCAATTTCCTTGGTCAAAATTTTCGCGCGGGCAGACTTGGTGAACGGTGAATTGCTCTCCTTGAGAAAGCAACCCTTGCCCGGAATCGTCTCGATGACGCCCTGATTTTCCAACTCCGCGTAAGCCTTGGCGACAGTATTGCGGTTCACGCGCAACTCCTCGGCGAGCGGGCGGATGGACGGCAGCGGTTCGCCCGTGCGCAGGCCGCCTGACGCGGCGGCGTAGCGAATCTGATCCACCAGTTGGAGATAAACCGGCTTGCCGGACTTGAAATCAATTTGCAGGAGCATAAAAACTTACTGACATAGGACACTATGACAGATGGTGGCGCGGGTCAAGAGAATTTTTCTTGGCGGGGAATTTAATTAGCGAACAGTTGTCAAAACCGCTTCGACTACACTTTCGACGCTGATGCCATTCATGCAGCGGAAATCAATCGGGCATTCACGGAGAAAACAGGGCGAACACGGCGCATCGGATTTAATTAAATGATGCTGGGAGTCGACCGGAAAGCCTGGCCCAGTCAGTTCTGGCGATGTGCTGCCGAACGGCACGACCACCGGCGTGCCGAGCGCGGCGGCAACGTGCATCGGGCCGGTATCATTGGTTAAAACCACGCGGCAGATTTTCATTAACGCCATCAACTCGCGCAAAGAAGTCTGGCCGGACAAATTGCGGATTGCGGATTGCGGATTGCGGATTTCAGATTCAATTCGCGCGGTCAACGGTTGGTCATTTTTGCCGCCAAACAAAATCCAGACGCAATTTGTGCGTTGCTGAATTTCTTTCGCCGCGGCAATGAATCTTTCCACCGGCCAGCGTTTCGCCGGACCGTATTCCGCGCCGGGATTCAAACCAAAAATTGGCGCCGTAATTTTCTCCAGCCCAAATTTTATTTTTGCCGCGTCAATTTCTTCCGGCGTCACGAACAATTGCGGTGCGAGTGGTTCCGCATTTGCGCCCAAAGCGGCGGCCAAATTCAGGTATTCAAAAATCTGATGCGCCGACGAATTTGCGATTTGCGATTTGCGATTTGCGATTTGAATTTCTGGTTGTGCGACGAGATTTTGAATTTCCCCAACCGTCCGTTTGTGCATTTTTACCGCGCCCGCGCGTGGCGCGACGGCTTGCGTCAGAAAAAAATTCCGCCACGGACGCGCGTAGCCGATGCGCTGCGGAATGCCCGCCAGAAAAATTTCCAGTGCCGAACGCGGCGAATTTGGCAGCACGAGTGCGAGATCAAATTTTCCGGAGCGCAATTTTTTGGCGATGGCAAAAACACTTTCTTCGGCTGTAAAATCAATGGTTTTGTTGATGGCCGGATGGTGTTGCCACAACTCTGCGAGTTTCGATTGCGTGAGCAGGGTGATGTGTGCGTTGGGAAAATTTTCGCGCAGGCGCAGCAGCGCGGGCGTGGTCATCACGGCATCGCCGAGCCAGTTTGTTCCTCGAACCAGAATGCGTCGCGGCGGAATTTTGAAGGACACGCTCATGTCAATTTTTCCAGCGGCGATGCACCCAGAACCAGTTGGCGGGATCGCGGCGCACGGCGGTTTCGAGCGCACGGTTTACGGCGCGCATGATTTCCTCGGACGAACGCGGCTGGCCGTTTTCGTGCGTCGGAATTTTTTCGCCAAATTCCAAACGCCATTTCGCGGGCGCAACGCGGTAACAAATTTGCGTGTAAAGTTCCGCGTCGTAGCGCAACGCGAGAATGGCGGGCGCGAGGCCGGTGTTGCAATCGTGGCCGAGAAACGGCGCGCGCAAACCTTTGGCGCTTTGGTCGGCGAGCAGGCCGAGGACGACGCCGCGCTGTTCCATCCGGCGGCGCAGCGCGTGGCCGTCGGCGCGGCGTTCAAAAAAAAGGCAGCCGCTGCGCGCGCGCAAATCCTGCATGAGCCGGTTGAGTGCGGGTTGGTTGAGCGCGCGATACGTCGTCGCGCCTTGATAACCGGACAAGACGGATTGCAGCCGCGCGTAAAGCTCGAAGTTGCCGAAGTGGCCGATGGCGACAACGACATTTTTTGGTGATTCATCGCCAATTTTTTTTGGCAAACATTCGTTGCCGATGAATTCGAGGTGCGGACGTAATTCGTCAAAAGTCATCGCAGCAGTTTTGATGGCGCACAAATAATTTTCGCCGAGCCGCCGGAAATTTTCCTGCGCGATGGCACGGATTTCTGCCGTAGATTTTTCTTTGGCAAAACACATCGTCAGGTTTTTCAAAGTGACGCGGCGATGGCGGGCGTCGAGATGAAAGGCCAGCGCGCCACCAGCGCGACCGAGCCGCGCGACGAGTTTTAGCGGCAACAACTGGATGCCTGCGATGAACGCGCGGGCGAGCCGGTAAAGCACGGTGTTCATTAGCGGAAACAGATTTTGCGGACGCAGTCTTGGAAGTCGTTTGCGCCGGCGACAATTTTAATTTCGACGCGCATGAAATAAAACGGCACGTCGCGCCGGTCAATTTTAGGAAAGCGCACGGCGTCTTTTTGCGTGGTGACGATGATTTCCGCCTGCCGTTTTTTGGCGCGGTTGATGGCGTTGAGAATTTCCTGTTGCGTGAAACGGTGATGGTCGGCGAAGCGTTTGGAATAGACGAGTTCGCCGCCGAGTTTCACGAGGCTTTGCTCGAAACTTTCCGGCTGCGCGATGCCGCTCAACGACGCGACTTTTTTGCCGGTGAGCAGTTCGAGACCTTTGCGTTCGCCGGTGAAGACGTCTTCAAAATAAAGCGGCTGGTGGATGCACTCAATAATGGCGGCGGTGGAATTTAAGGAGGCAATGCGCGCGCGCAGTTCGGCGGTTTTGCCGTCGCTTTTGGTGATGAAAATCGTGTGGGCGCGCGCGAGGTGCGAGGGCGGTTCGCGCAACGTGCCGCGCGGCAATAAATATTCGTTGCCGAACGGTTGCTGGCGGTCAATCAAAACGACATCGTGACGGCGACCGCGCAAATCCCAGTATTGAAAACCGTCATCCAGCAGCAGCGTGTCGCAGCCGAATTTTTCAATCGCGTAACGTCCGCTCTTGACGCGGTTTTTATCCACGAGCACGACGACGTCCTTCAAATTGGACGCGAGCATATAAGGCTCGTCACCGGCCATTTCGGAATCGAGCAAAAGCGATTTGCCATCGGACACGATGCGCGGCGGCGTTTGATCTTCGCGCAAAAGAATTTTATTGAGCAAGCGCGTGTGCAACGGCGCGGGCTTGGAACGGTAGCCGCGTGAGAGGATGGCGACGTTGCGTCCGGCATCGCGAAGTTCGCGCGCAAATTTTTCGACGACGGGAGTTTTGCCGGTGCCACCGACGGTTAAGTTGCCAATCGCGATGACTTGGACGCCGAGCGTTTTGTCGCGGAGGATGCGCCAGTTGTAAAGCCAGCGGCGGATTTTTACGGCGACCTGAAAAATTTTCGAGCTGCCGAAGAGCAGGGCGCGCGTGAGGTTGGCCTTCCAATCGTGGCGCTCCTCGAAAATGACTTGGAGGACAAAAGTTTCGAGGGCTTCGATCCAGGCACGGAAAGTTTCACGCATCGCGGCTTAATGTGCCAAGTTTGGCGGGAGTTTTGAATTTTTAATTTTAAGTTTTTAGTTGGCTGCCGCGCGCCGCGCTGGCTTAACTTAAAATTTATTTCAATATCCCAGCTTGGCGACTTCTTGTTGCAACGCCAATTGAAAATCTTTCACGTCTTCGGCCGTGGGTTTGTAGCCGACCTGTTTTGGCACGACGCCGAGGCGACCGGTCTGGTCGAGATACCAGTCGGCGAGCTGGCCGTCGCTGAACGCGACTGTGCCGCTGATCGCCGTGCCGGGCTTGGTGATTTGATCCACGGTCACGGCCACTTTTCCGCCAGCGGGCGTGGGCGAAACGGGTGTTGCATCCAACGGCGCGGCGGCGGGCGTTGGCGGTGTGACAACTTTTGGCGGCTCGGGATCTTTGGGCGTAAGTTTCAAATCGTCCACGAGCAAGCGCGCCTCCATGTAAGTCAGCTTGAGGCCGAATTCGGCGGCGAGGCGGTTTTGAATTTCGGAAAGTTTGGCGCCGTCGGCAATCCATTTGGTGACGGCGAGTCGCTGGGTTTCGTCCAATTTCATGCGCGCAGTCTAATAAATTTTTTTGCGGAATCCAGCCTCAAGCATTGGCCGCGCAAATTATGCACAGGGAAATTTCAGCGTGCAGAGATTGCGCGGCGTGATTGTTTGATTCATGGGAAAAATTCATTTATTTCTTTGGCACGTTCCTTGCGTATGGCGTGGTATCCAGTGACGACACGCATTTGTGCCGCCATGGTATCAACACAAACACAACTAAAGGAAATTAAATGAAACTGAATCGTATTATCACATTATGCGCGATTACCGCTGCTCTGGCTTTGAGCGTCGGCGACGTTTTTGCGCAGGACAACGGCGGCGGCAATG
>DATCFH010000084.1:0-5234 GCA_036509625.1 Verrucomicrobiia bacterium | reverse complement strand
AGCGACGCGAATTGCCGCTGGCAGAATTATTGGAACTCACCAAAACCACGGCGTCCACCGTTCGCAAGTTGGAAGATCGCGGTTTGGTTTCCATCGTGAATGAAATTTCCGAGCGCGACCCGTATGCGCGCGAAACGATTTTGCCGACGCAAAATATCGTGTTGAATCCGGCACAAGCGCAGGCGCTGGGCGAAATCACGAAGGCGATGGACACGGAAAATTCTTCACGCACTTTTCTCCTGCACGGCGTGACCGGCTCGGGAAAAACTGAAATTTATTTGCAAGCGCTGGCGCATGCACTTGAGCAAGGCAAAGGTGCAATCGTGCTCGTGCCGGAAATTTCGCTGACGCCGCAAACGGTTGAGCGGTTCAAGGCGCGTTTCAGTTCGGGAAAATTGCAGACGCTCGTCGCGGTGCTGCATTCGCATTTGAGCGCGGGCGAACGGCACGACGAATGGCACAAGATTCGTCAGGGTCGGGCGCGTATCGTCATCGGCGCCCGGTCGGCGATTTTTGCGCCGGTCGAACCGCTCGGCCTCATCATCGTGGACGAGGAACACGAGCACACTTACAAGCAGGAGGAAGCGCCGCGCTATCACGCGCGCGATGTCGCGGTCATGCGCGGCCAGATGGAAAATGCGGTCGTTGTGCTCGGCTCCGCGACGCCTTCGATGGAAAGTTATGCCAATTGTAAAAAGGGAAAATTCACGCTGCTGAATCTGCCCGAACGCGTGGACGACCAGAAAATGCCGCACGTCCGCGTCGTGGATATGCGGCAGGCGATGTTCAAAGAAAAAGGGCCACCGCTGTTTTCGCCGCAGCTCAAAGAGGCCATTACGCAACGGTTGGAGCGCAAGGAGCAGACGATTTTATTTTTGAACCGGCGCGGTTATTCGACTTCGCTGATGTGCCCGAAATGCGGTTACGTTGCCGAGTGTCCGAATTGCAGCGTGTCGCTGACGTATCATCGCATCGAGCAAAAACTTGCCTGCCACATCTGCGGCCACAACGCAAAAGTTCCGAATGTCTGCCCGAACGAAAAATGTAAAAATCCGGCCATCCGTTTTGCCGGAACGGGCACGCAAAAAGTTGAAGAAGTTTTGGCAAAACTTTTTCCGAAGGCGCGCGTCAAACGCATGGACGCCGACACGATGAAAAAGAAGGATGATTATCGCCACGTCCTCGGCGATTTTCGCGCGGGAAAAATTGACATCCTTGTCGGCACACAGATGATCGCGAAGGGGCTGCATTTTCCGAACGTCACGCTGGTGGGCATCATTTACGCGGACTCCGCGCTGCATCAACCGGATTTTCGCGCGGGCGAACGGACGTTTCAATTGCTCACACAAGTCGCCGGTCGCGCGGGTCGCGGCGATGTCGAGGGCGAAGTTTTTGTGCAAGCGTTCACGCCGTTTCATCCGGCCATCCAATACGCGCGGCGACACGACTTCGTGGGTTTTTACAAGCAAGAGATTGAATTTCGCGAACAACTGAAATATCCGCCTGCCAGCCGCGTGGCACTGCTGACGTTGAAAGGTCGTAACGAAGAAAAAGTAAAATTCTCCGCCGACCATTTGAAACGCGAGTTGGAAAAGAAACTAAAGCCGCTGAAAGATTTGGTTATCGCCGGGCCTGCGCCTGCGCCCTTGCTGCGCGCTGAAAATTATTATCGTTACCAAATCATGTTACGCACACGCGCGATGAGCGCGTTGAGCCGCGAACTCGCCATCATCGTCCAGTCGCTGACGTTGCCGGATGACGTGACGTTGGCCGTGGACATTGACCCGGTAAGTTTGAGCTGATTTTTTAACCACGGATGGACACCAATTAACACGGATAAAGGGCTGGCCTGTATTTCAATCCGTGTCCATCTGTGTTTATCCGTGGTTTCCTTTCAATCTTATCAACGCGATGCGGCGTTCGTATTCCGCCTCGGTGACTTCGCGTGGAAAAGCGTGGCAGGTTTTTTCGAAGCCGGGGAAATTCCAAAGATTCGGAAAATCGCGGCACTGCTGCGGCTTGACGGCTTGCACGGAGCAGTCGTCGCCGTCCAGAAAAACGCAGCCGCCGTCCGGTTTTTCCTGCAAGGCCAGTCCGCCACGATCCCAGCGCAGCCGCGTGAATTGCTGGATGAAATCGGCCTCGCTCAAGCCCTTGAACGCGGCGAGCCGCGTGATTTCTTCATTCGACAAACGCACCTGCCCCGGCCAGCGACAACAGGCCGTGCAGCGTTGGCATTCGTAGAAAATTGGCATGAACAAATACGATTGTTGACTACATTTTTTTAATTCCCCGCTGCCACAAATCAAAAAAATACAGTGCGACGACGACGAGCGAGTGGCCGATTTTTTCGTCGGCGACGAGCTTCGGAATTTCCGCCACCGGCACAAGTTGCGTCGTCAAATCTTCGCCGCTGTCAAATTCCACACCGTGTTGCAGACGACAGTTTTCAATCAGCACGGTGTAAGTGGTGTTGCTCAAAATCGCGGGATTGGAATGAATTTTCCCAAGCAGGCGCGCGTTTTCGCCTGCATAACCGGTCTCCTCGCGCAGTTCGCGCACGGCGGTTGCGACGGGATCGGTCTCGTGCGGATCCATCATGCCGCCGGGAATTTCCAGTTCCACCGTGCCGGAACCGTGACGATATTGCCGCACCATCACAAGCTGCTGGTCGGGCGTGACGGCGATGACGTTGACCCAGCCAACGGTGTCGAGAACGTAGAATTCATGTTCCTTGCCGGTGCGTGGATTGATGCAGGTGTCGGCGCGAATCTTGAAGATGCGAAAATCGCCGACGATTTTGGAGCCAACTTTTTTCCACGGTTTAATCATTTAGCAGATAGGAGATAGGAGATGGGAGATGGAATCCAGAAAAAATCCAGCGACCGCCATCCCTAACTCCCATCTGCCATTTCCTATCTTCTACTTTGGCGCCGCCCAGCCTTGGCGCATCAAGCCAATCAAATGCTGCAAAGCTTCCTCGTAACTGCGATTTTTTTCGGCAGCCAACTGCTTGGCGCGTTTGTCCAATTGCGCGGCCATGTCGGCAGATTTTTCTGCCGGACAACCGAGCGCAACGAGGACTTTTGCCAAATCGGAAATTTCCATGCGCGGATTTTAGCCAAAATAATTCGCAGTGGAAATACAGATAAGCTGCGTGGAAAATCTATGCCGCCAGCACGATGGTTTCGCGCGACTTGTTTGCGGCATTCATTTGCGGCAAACTGGGCGCAGTGAAAATTCTTGTGGCCATCACCGGCGCAACCGGCGCGCTTTACGCGCAGCGGTTGCTCGACAATCTGAATCCGCGCGAACACGAAGTCCATGTCGTGTTGAGCAATTACGCGCAGCAGGTCATCGCGGTGGAATTGCCGGACGGCCTGAAACTTCCCGATGGCGTGCAGACGCACAATCTCAAAAGCATGAACGCGCCGTTTGCCAGCGGCTCGAATCCGCCGGACGTGATGGTTGTGATTCCCTGCACGATGGGCACGATGGGCCGCATCGCGCACGGTTACAGCGAAGATGTTTTGCTGCGCGCCGCCGACGTGACGTTGAAGGAAAAGCGGAAATTAATTTTAGTTCCGCGCGAAACGCCGTTGAGCTTGATTCATGTCAAAAACATGGAACTGCTGCTGCTTGCGGGCGCGACGATTCTGCCGGCGAACCCCAGTTTTTATTCCGGCGCCGATTCCGTCGTGCAAATCGTGGACACCGTTGTCGCGCGCGTGCTCGATCACATGGGTGTGCCGAACAAACTCGCGCCGCGCTGGGCGGAAGAGAAGGAATAAGGAGATAGGAGATGGAAGTTAGGAGTTAGGAAAACCCAAACGCGATGAATCGAAACCCCATCTGCCATCTGCCATCTGCCATCTGCTCCACCTTGGGCAAGTGGGCTTCGTTCGTGCGCTTCTCGCACACGGTTTTCGCGCTGCCATTTGCGCTGGCGGCGATGCTTGTGGCCGCGCGCGACAAACACCCTCGCGGCTGGCCGGGATGGCGCGTATTTGGCTTGATTCTATTGGCGATGGTCTGCGCGCGCACTTGTGCGATGGCGTTCAATCGCATCGTTGACCGCAAGTTTGACGCGTTGAATCCGCGCACGGCTAAACGGCATTTGCCTGCCGGAGAAATTTCTTTGTTCAGCGCAATTTTACTATGCGTGATTTCCGCCGCCGGTTTGATTGCCGCCAGTAATTTTCTAAATCCGGTGTGCTTTTATTTTTCACCCATTGCGCTTGTGTTGGTTTGCTTTTATTCGCTGACGAAACGGTTCACGGATTACACGCATGTTTTTCTGGGTATTGCGCTGGCACTCGCGCCCATCGGCGCGTGGCTGGCGGTGAAAGGCGGAAATGTTTCGCCACTGGAAATATGGCAGATGACTTTGCTCGCCGTCGCCGTCGTGCTGTGGCTCGTCGGCTTCGACATCATTTACGCGCTGCAAGATTATGAGTTCGATAAATCGCACGGACTGCGTTCACTCGTCGTCGCGTGGGGACCGCAAAATGCACTTGGCGCAGCGTTTCTCGCGCACATGATGATGTGCGGCGTGCTGCTCGGTTTCGGTTTGCTCTGTCATTTTCGTCTCGCGTATCTCATCGGCTGGCTCGTCATTCTCGGGTGCCTCGTGTTGGAACACTGGATTGCGCGCCGCCGCAGTTTGAACTGGATCAACCTCGCCTTCTTCCGCTTGAACGCGCTGGTTGGAATCATTTTTTTGGTCGTCGTCGCCGCCGAAGTAATTTTCCAAGGCGGCTTCAAGCTGCGTTAAATCTCACGCAAAGCCGCAAAGCCGCAAAGACTTTGCAAATTAGATTTCCCTTCGCGCCGTTGCGTCTTTGCGTGAAATTATTTGTAACATCCCGCCGGTTTTGCTTCTGAAGTGGGCATGGACACGGTAAAAATAACTCCGCCAATGCCCGACAAAAACAACTGCCCGCAATGCGGCACGCCGCTCCCGTTCGGCGCGCTCGCGGGACTTTGTCCCGCGTGCCTGCTCAAAATGGGCGCGGCGGCGGACACCGTCACCGACGCCAAACAAAAGGCGTTCGTGCCACCGAGCGTGGCCGAACTTGCGGCGAGATTTCCGCAGCTTGAAATTCTCGAACTCGTCGGCAAGGGCGGCATGGGTGCGGTTTACAAGGCGCGGCAGAAGCAACTCGATCGCATCGTCGCCCTGAAAATTCTTCCGCCCGGCATTGGCGACGAACCGGCGTTTGCTGAACGGTTCG
>DATCFH010000083.1:0-13962 GCA_036509625.1 Verrucomicrobiia bacterium | reverse complement strand
CCAGCAATGTGTCCGCAACCTGCGTGTTGTATTGGGCGATAGCTTGCTTTTTCGTTGCGGACGCAGCTTGGATGGCCGCCATCAATTTTCCACCCTCGTAAATTCCTTGAACGATTTGGATACCGGAATTCCAATTGTTATTTGGCGGCGTTGAGTTGGGAAAACTTTCAATCGCCTGCGGCTCGGAATGTTTGATCTGACTGCTCGCCTGCAACGTCGGCAACGCCACCGCGCGCGTCTGGATCACCACGCCTTGCGAGGCCTTGAGGTCGCTTTGCGCCTTTAGAATTGCGGCGTTTTGCGCGAGCGCGATGTTGATGCAGTCCGCCTGCGACAACGGCCGCGACAGCCACGCGGGCGCATTGGTTTCATCAGCGGAAACCGTAAAAACGAAAACCAGCAGCAGCGAAAACAGCGTTAATTTTTTCATACAGCGCAGGCATCCTACCATTCGGTAGGTTAAAAGTCGAATGAATCGTTTCGCTCGTAAAATTCTCCGTTCATGCTAACGTCAATCCGGCGTCCGCATGAAAAAATTCCTCAACATAATCTGGCTCGCAATCGCCGTCGCGCTGCTCGGCGGCTGCGCGAAAAATTCGTCCAATGAGTTTCAAGGCTACATCGAGGGCGAATATGTTTATGTCGCGTCGCCACTCGCTGGTGCGCTCGACAAACTTGCCGTCGCGCGCGGCGACCAAGTGAAAAAAGGTCAGCTCCTGTTTGAATTGGAACGCCAGTCCGAAGCCGCCGCGCTCACCGTGGCCGAAAAAAATCTCGCGCAGGCCAATGCCAGCTTGACGCTTTCGGAATCCACTTTTCAGCGCCGCAAGGAACTGCGCGATACGCCGTCCGCCGTCATCTCCGCCGAGGAACTTGATCAGGCGCGCGCGCCGCGCGACGCCGACGCCGCCCAAGTCGCCGCGCAACAAGCTGCGCTCGACAAGGCCAAATGGTCGTTCGACCAGAAACAGCAATTCGCGTCCGCCGCCGCCATCGTTCACGACACCCTTTATCGGCAAGGCGAATTCGTCGCAGCGGGAAATCCAGTTGTAGTTTTGTTGCCGCCGGAAAATTTGAAAGTCCGCTTCTTCGTGCCGCAGGAAATGTTGCCGCAAATTAAAATTGGGCAATCCGTTTCCATCCAGTGCGACGGCGCACCGCACGCGATCAACGCCACCATCAATTATATTTCCACGCAGGCCGAATACACGCCGCCGGTGATTTACAGCCGCGAGACGCGCGCGAATCTCGTCTTCATGATTGAGGCGAAAATTTCTCCGGCGGATGCGGCGGATGTGCGTCCCGGCCAACCGGCGGACGTGCGCTTGAATTAAAATGACCGCGCGCCAAACGCTCCAACTCCTGCGCGACCACGAATCGCGCAACATTCTTTTCGTCGAACCGGACGGCTCCTGGCCGATTGTCTGGGAACGCGCCAACGGCGTTCACGTCTGGGATGCGGCTGGGAAAAAGTATTTGGATTTGACCGCCGCCTTTGGCGTTGCCGCCGCCGGCCACGCGAATCTGAACGTCGTCAAAGCCGGACAAAAACAGATGGCAAAACTGCTGCACGCGATGGGCGACGTGCATCCGCACGCGCGCAAGGCGGAACTCGCGCGCGAATTGAGCTGCCTCACGTTTGAACGCTGGTCAAATCTGCCGCAACTAAAAACTAAAAATTCAAAATCAAAAACTGGCAAGGTCATTTTCTCCAATTCCGGTTTTGAGGCCGTGGAATCAGCATTAAAGACGGCCTTGCTCGCGACGAAAAAAAATGGCGTCATCGCATTTGAAGGCGGCTATCACGGCCTCGGCTACGGCGCGCTCAACGCCACGCACCGCGAATTTTTTCGCCAGCCGTTTCGTTCACAACTCCGTGCATTCGGTCACTTCGCCAAATTTCCGTCGCAAAAGTCCGATTTGAAACTGCTGGAATTGTCGCTGCAAAAAATCTTTCGCCGCGAAAAAATTGGCGCGATTCTCGTCGAGCCGGTGCAGGCGCGCGGCGGCATCAACATTCCGCCACTGGAATTTTTGCCGCTGCTCCGAAAACTTTGCGACCAGCACGGCGCGCTGTTAATCCTCGATGAAATTTACACCGGCTTTGGGCGCACCGGAAAATGGTTCGCGTGTGAACACAGCGGCGTGATTCCCGATTTGATTTGTCTCGGCAAGGCGCTGACCGGCGGCTTTCCGCTGTCCGCGTGTGTTGGCCGCGCGAACGTGATGGATGCGGCGTGGCCAGCCTCCACCGGTGAAGCAATTCACACCAGCACTTTTCTCGGCCATCCCGTCGGCTGCGCGATGGCGCTCGCGCAAATCGCAGAAATCAAAAGATTAAAACTGCCCGAACGCTCTGCCGAACTCGGAAAATTTCTACTGGCCAAACTGGCTTCAATTAAAAACTTAAAATTAAAAATTAAAAACTCCGCGCGCGGTCTTGGCCTGATGGTCGGCGTGGAATTGACTTTGCCGAATGGCAAACCGGCAACGGAAGTGGCATTGACCGCAATCAAAAAACTGTTGCAGCGCGGCTACATTTTTTTGCCGGAAGGCGAACACGCCAACGTCATCAGCTTCACGCCACCGCTGACTATTTCCAAAACGCAACTCACCAAAGCCGTGGCCGAACTCAAGCAAGTTTTAACCACGGATTAACACAGATAGACACAGATGGACACAGATAAAACCCAGCGCCGAACACGCGATTCCTTTCCCATCTGTGTTTATCTGTGTCCATCTTCTGTGGTTCAATTTTTCCAATGAAACTCACTGAAATGCGCGAGTTGCTGGCGCGGCGCGACATCCAGCTCACGAAATCGCTCGGGCAAAATTTTTTGCACGACGCGAACCAATTGGAGCGCATAGCCGCCGCCGCTGAACTGACCAACACCGACAAAGTTTTGGAAATCGGGCCGGGCCTTGGCCCGCTGACGGAATTGCTTTTGAAAAAAGCCGGCCAAGTTCTCGCCATCGAACTGGACGGACGGCTCGTGGATTTTTTGCAGGAGCGATACACCGCACAACTTGCATCCGAATCTAGTCCGCAACTGGAATTGCATCATGACGACGCGCTGAAATTTTTGCAGCGCGAACCGCGCGATTGGCGCGATTGGAAACTCGTCGCCAACCTGCCCTACTCCGTCGCCTCGCCGATTTTGGTGGAGCTTTCCGCCGGCAGCCGCGCGCCGAAAATGATTGTCGTCACGCTCCAGCTCGAAGTCGCGCAGCGGCTCATGGCGCAGACGGATGACGACCATTACGGCATCCTGACCTTGCTTGTGCAACTGGATTTCCAACCGCGCGGCTGGTTCAAGATTCCGCCGGGCTGTTTTTTCCCGTCGCCGGATGTGGACTCCGCCTGCGTCTGCCTCGTGCGCCGCGCGACGCCGTTGTTGACCGATGAGAAGCGCGAAACGTTCCGCCGCATCGTGAAAAAAGCCTTTTCGCAGCGGCGGAAAATGATGTTGAAATTGTTGAAGCAAGACTGGCCGAAGGAAAAACTGGAAGCCATTTTTGCTGAACTAAAAATCTCGCCAATGGAACGCGCGGAGAAATTAAGTTTGGAACAATTCGTTGCGCTGACGGAAAAGCTTTTATTGCCGGACTGAAGCGGAGCAAGTTTTACCCGCAGTTAAAACTGCGGGCTATTTTCAAAAGCGCCGTAGGCGCTGGGAAATCCGCTTGGCAACGGCGGCGGTTTCCAGATTCGGCTCGACCCGCGGGCGGGGCGGAAATAGCGTTTGGGGACGTGAAAAGTTGACAGGCTAAAATAAAATGTGAGGATTGAGTATGAATCACTTTAGGCGCATTAAACTTACTCTCGCCGGAATGCTGCTGACCACTGTCTCCTTTATTTGTCTGGCGCAGACCGCCACGAACAAAATTCCGCTTTGGTCTCAAATGCAACGCGCCGTGCTGGTGGAAACGAATCTGGCCGAAGTTAAAGCCATCGTCAAAGCGGGCTTCGACATCAATTCACCAATTGGCTGCGGCAGCTACAATGCCTTGGATGGAGCGGTGCAACGCGGGAATGTCCAGATGGTGAAGTGGCTGCTCGCCAACGGTGCCAAGCCGAAAGGTAGTGCGCTGTTGCAAGCAGCCCGGTGTGATAATGTGGCTGATTCCGTTCAGATGGTGGCGGCTCTTTTGAAAACGGGCGCGGACGTCAACTACAAGGAAAATTATCCCAACCCGGCCTTCCACTCTGCTCTCCCACTTTCCACGCCTTTGCATCATGCCTGTTACAACGGCAATAGTGCGGTGGTGAAATTGTTATTAGACCAACAAGGGATCGAGCTTAACACGATTGATGTGGATAACTACACCCCGCTGATGTGGGCGGCAAGAAAAGGTAATAGTGAAATTGTTGCTTTGCTTCTCAAAGCCGGCGCTGATCCGAGTATCAAAAACAAGAACGGTGAAACCGCTTTCTCTATGGCCGGACAACATATCGAAATTCAAAATCAAATCACCAATTTCTTGGGCGCAAAGAAAAAATAACTCCAATAATTTTTTACAAATAAAAAACCGCCCCGCAATTTCTCGCGGGGCGTTTTGGGTTTGCAGATTTATTTTACGCGCGTCAATCGTAAATCGGAATTCGTAAATTCCCCTCACGCCTTGCCGCCGAAAGTCACGAAGTCGTCCGCGTCCAGCACGTCAAACCACGTCGCGATGTCCGTGCGCGCGGGCGCGACGGCCTTGTGCAGGCCGTTGAAAAATTCGCGGGCGTCGGGACTGTCCGGCGCGCGATTTTCCTGCCACTGCGTCCACGCGATGATTTCCGGCGCGGTCTTTTTATTTTTCGCGTTGGCATTGATCCATTCGAGGATTTCAGTGTCGCTCTTGGACAATTCTTTTTTCAACGCTTCCGGGTCAATGCCGACAAAATCCAAAAACCGCTGGTCGAGCGGACAGGCGTAATGATATTCGCCATTCTTGCCGGCGAGCGTGGCGCGGCCTTTGTCGAGGCAGCGCGGCAAAACCGCGTAGCCGCCGAGCCGCACGCGCGCACTGCGCGGCGGAAATTTCGTGAGGTCAGGTGTGTGGAGTGACATAAGTTTATTTATTTTTGGTTGTGCCGTTTATTGCGGCGGGTCTCAAGTTGCACCGAAAATGGTGAATTGCAAGTGACGCCGGAAAAAATTATTCTGTTCGCGTGAAACACTCTGGAAAAGCCTCGATGGCCGCGATGAAACTGATTGCCTTGTCCGGCGCGGGCGTGCTGGCGCTGCTGCTCGCGGCGCTCATCGGCAAGTATCTCGGCACACTCGTATTGGAAATTGGCTGGGTTTTCTGTGTTTTGTGGGCGCTGTTTGTCGTCTTCACATTTTACTTTTTCCGCGACCCGGATCCACTGCCGCCGACGGGCGCGGGACTCGTCATCGCGCCCGGCCACGGCAAGGTGGATACGATTGATACCACAACCGAAACCGATTTTATGGGCGGCGAATGTCGGCGCATCTCCATTTTTCTTTCCGTGTTTGATGTTCACGTCCAGAACGCGCCAGTGACGGGTCGCGTCGCATTTTTCAAACACACGCCCGGCCAGTATCTCAACGCCATGCGCGCCGACTGCGCGAAGTTCAACGAAAATGTTCTCATCGGCATCGAGTCCGTTGACCCGCGCGAAACGAAAGTCGGTATGCGCCTCATCGCCGGTCTCATCGCGCGGCGCATCGTTCCTTTCATCGCGCAAAACGATCCCATCCTGCGCGGCGAACGTGTCAGCTTGATTCAATTTGGTTCGCGCGTGGATGTCTATCTGCCGATGAATACGAAAGTGAAAGTGCAACTCGGCGACCGCGTCGTCGGCGGCCTCACGGTGCTGGCCGCGTTTGAATAATTTATGGCCGACAATCTGCAAAAAACCCCATCCGCGCCCGAAGGCGAGAAGCTGAAAATTTATTTTCTGCCGAACTTGCTGACGGCGGGAAATTTGTTTTGCGGTTTCGTGGCGCTCACAAAAATTGTTGAGGCCAACCTGACGCCCGACGCCAGCGGCCACGTTGACTGGATGCCGATTAAATTTGCGCTGGCGGCGATTTTGCTCGCGTGCATTTTTGATTTGTTTGATGGCCGCGTCGCGCGCATGGGCGGACACGAAAGTCCGTTTGGCCGCGAGTTCGATTCACTGGCCGATCTGGTTTCGTTTGGCGTCGCGCCCGCATTTCTCGTGCATCGCGTCGTGCTGCGCGGCGCGCTGCCGGACGAATATACGCAGCTCGGCTGGTTCATCGCCTCGATTTATCTTATCTGCGGCGCATTCCGGCTGGCGCGATTTAATTGTCTCTCCGCGATGAATCTTCCCGGCGCAGGCAAGGATTTTCTCGGCTTTCCCATTCCATCCGCCGCCGGTCTCGTCGCGTCGCTGACGCTGTTTATCATCAAATTGAATGAGAAAGAAAAAGACCTTGGCCATTGGGGTTATCTGCTGCCGGTCGTGCTGATTTTTCTGTCCGCGATGATGGTGAGCGAAGTGCGCTACCCAAGTTTCAAATCGCTCGGCCTGCGTTCATCCACGACATTCTTGAAGTTGATTATCGCTGTGTTGTTTGCCGGCAGCCTGTTTGTTTTGCGCGAGAAAATTTTGTATTACGTCCTGCCGCTGTTCTTCACCGGCTATCTGGTTTACGGTTTCATTCGTCCGCACATTTCCCGCGCGTGGCGCAAGGAAATCGAGGAAGACGATGACGATTCGGAAACGGCGAGTTGAAATGTTCGACACGCATTCCATTTTGCTGGCGGCACTGGCGGGCTATTTCTGCGGCCTGATTTTTTCCTCGATTCCCGTCGGCCCCGTCAACCTCACGATCCTCAACGAAGGCGCGCAACGCGGCTTCCTCTGGGCGCTGCTCATTGGTCTCGGCGCCTCGGCGATGGAAACAATTTATTGCGCCTTTTCGTTCACCGGATTTTCCACGCTGTTCGACCACGGCATCGTGAAGGCGTTCATGCAGGTCGGCGGTTTTGTTTTTATTCTTTATCTCGGCTTCAAATTTCTGCTGGCCACGAGCGTCAATGTGCCGACCAAGCTGGATGCCGCCTCCGAAAAACTGGAGACGACCATCGTGCATAAATTCCATCCGCACTCGGCCTTCATGACCGGCTTCACGCGCGTGCTTGGCAACCTCGGCGTGCTGCTCTTTTGGATTGTCCTAGCCGCGAATCTCATGGCGCACGATTGGGTGGACGCCGATTCTTTTGCCGCCAAGGCTGCGTGCGTGGGCGGCGTTGCGCTGGGCACGAACACCTGGTTTGCCGCCTTGAGTTTCGGCGTGTCGCGCAGCCACGGACGGCTCGGCGAAAAAACTTTGCTGCGCCTGCAACATTTTTCCGGCATCTGCCTCATTGTTTTCGGTCTGATCATCGGCACGCAACTCGCGTTGCAACTGGCCAAGCACGGACGGCATCATTTTCAATCGCAACACCTCGCGCCAAATCAAAATAATAATTAATTTATGCTTAAAGCTGGAATCGTCGGATTGCCCAACGTCGGCAAATCAACCCTGTTCAACGCCGTCACGCGCACGCGCAAAGCCGAGGCCGCGAACTATCCGTTCTGCACCATTGACCCGAACGTCGGCATCGTCACCGTGCCGGACGAACGTATGTATGTCCTGCAAAACATAGCGAAAACGACGGTTGTCATTCCCGCCGCGATTGAATTTGTGGACATCGCCGGTCTCGTCAAAGGCGCGTCGCAAGGCGAAGGTCTGGGCAACAAATTTCTCACGCACATCCGCGAAGTGGACGCGATTGTGCAGGTCGTCCGCTGCTTTGAAGATGCCGACATCCATCACGTAACCGGCAGCGTGGATCCCGTGCGCGACATCGAAGTCATCAACACCGAACTCGTTTTGTGCGATCTCGAAGCCGTGACGAAACGGTTGGAAAAAGTGGCGAAGGACGCCAAGCGCGGCGACAAGGCGGCGCTCGCCGACGAAGCCGTTCTCAAAAAACTTCAGCCCACGCTCGATGCCGGCAAACCCGCGCTCACCGTCGCGCTCACGCCGGAAGAAAAAATTATTTCAAAACCGTTTTTTCTGCTCACCGACAAGCCGACGATTTTTGCCTGCAACGTGAAGGAAAGTGATTTGGCCACGGCGGATCAAAATCCTTACGTCCTTAAGGTTCGCGACTATGTGAAGACGCATCTCGCGTGCGAAGCCGTTGTCATCAGCGCGCAAATCGAAAGCGACTTGATTGATTTGTCCGACGCGGAAGCCAAAGAATTTCTCAAGGAACTTGGCGTCACCGAATCCGGTGTCGGCGTTTTGATTCGCGCGACGTATCATTTGCTTGGTCTGCGGACGTATTTTACCGCTGGCGAAAAAGAAGTGCGTGCGTGGACCATTCACGTCGGTGACACTGCGCCGAAAGCGGCGGGTGTCATTCACTCTGATTTCGAACGCGGCTTCATCAAAGCCGAAACCGTGGCCTACGCCGACTTGGTGAATTGTGGTTCCGTCGCCGCCGCGCGCGAAAAAGGTCTCTACCGGATGGAAGGCAAAGAATACGTCGTCAAAGACGGCGACGTGCTGCTCTTCAAGTTCAACGTCTGAACCAGACGGAAATTTTCAAAACCATTGGTAACGATTCTGCGTGTCGTAGGTGATCCAGTCGAAATCTCTAAAATTCCGCCATTCGACATGGGTGTCTTGAAACAGAATGTTGCCACCTAACGGGGTGCGGGTGCTCATATGGCTCGTGCTGTAACCGTTGGGCAGGATGCTGGCGGGTGCGGTGCTGGCAATATTCTTGAAGGAAGAATTTCTAGCGCTGGTGGTGGACATCGTGATGTCGGTAACGATTTCCATGGTGGACAAATCCGTGTTGGTGAAGCTCTGCGTCGTCTTGGTCACCAAGGTGCGCGGCTTGTTGGGATTGACGTTCATGATGGGTTTGCCGGGATTGGCGGCATCATTGCGCATAATCATCCAGTAATAGCCGGTGGATTTGTAAGCTCCCTCGGTGAGATACGTTGTCGTATCGGCTGAATTGAAATTCCACCAGTAATTGATGTCATTGTTATTATTTGCCTTCGAAGCAAAGCTGCTGACGCAGAAAAAAATCAATTTATTGTTACCCATGTTATTGGCGACCGCCCACGCAATGGCATTAGGCAGATCCCACAAGTCGGCTCCTGCCGTCGCGGCATTGGCTACCTTGGTGGATACGTTGGGGTTGGGCGCTTCAGGGTAATAATCGCGGTTTTCGCCCGCATACATCATCATCGCCACCCCGATCTGCCGCTGATTGTTGGCACAACTGATGCGCTTGGCCTTTTCCTTGGCGGATGTGAGCGCGGGCAACAACATCGCCGCCAGAATCGCAATGATGGCGATTACCACTAGCAGTTCGATCAAGGTAAAGCCCGCGCGCGCAGATTGAACGGCCTTCTTCCAAGAAATAAAGGGTGACATCAATCCATTGTCGCCGCGCCGCCGCGCGCCAACAATCGGATGTTTATCCGAGCCACCCGCCACCAAGCCCTTGCGAACCCAACTTATTGCGCGAAGAATTTCTGAATCTCTTTGATGACTTCGATGAACACGTCCACTTCGGCTTTCGTGTTGTAGAAATAAAAGCTCGCGCGGGCGGTGGATTCCACACCCAATTTGTGCATCAACGGTTGCGTGCAATGATGACCGCCGCGCAACGCCACGCCGCCTTGATCCGCCAGTGTCACCACATCGTGCGCGTGAACATCCTTCAACAGAAAGCTGACGAGACCGGCGCGGTTTTGTTTCGGGCCAAAGATGCGGATGTCTTTCAGCACGGACAGTTTTTCCGCCGCGTAATTGGCGAGTTCCTGGTCATGCTTCCAAATGTTTTCGCGGCCAATGGCGTCGAGATAATCCATCGCCGCGTGCAAACCAATCGGCCCGGAAATATCCGGCGTGCCCGCCTCGAAGCGATGCGGTGCGTGCTTGAATTCCGTCCTGTGATAACCGACGGATAAAATCATTTCGCCGCCACCTTGATACGGCGGCATGGTTTCGAGAATTTCCTGCCGTCCCCACAAAACGCCAATACCGGTCGGCCCACAAATCTTGTGGCCGGAGAACGCAAAAAAGTCGCAACCGATGGCTTGCACATCAATGGGCAGATGACCGGCACTTTGTGCGCCATCCACGAGGGTGACAATGCCGAGCTTGCGTGCGCGCGCGCAAAGTTCTTCCACTGGATTCACCGTGCCCATGGAATTCGAGATGTGAACCATCGAAAGCAATTTCACTTGCGACGTGAGCAGGGAATCCAGTTTGGACAAATCCAAAACGCCGTCATCGCCGGTGACGGGAATGTAGGTAATCTTCGCGCCAGTTTTTTGCGCGAGCATCTGCCACGGCACGAGATTGCTGTGATGTTCCAATTCGGTGAGCAGAATGACATCGCCCGCTTTGAGATGCTTCGCGCCCCAAGTGGCGGCGACCAGATTAATTCCTTCCGTCGTGCCGCGCGTGAAAATAATTTCGTCGGCAGATTTGGCGTTGATGAATTTCGCAGAACGCATGCGCGCGGCTTCAAAGGCATTC
Organism: Verrucomicrobiia bacterium; assembly: GCA_036509625.1. Taxonomy (GTDB): domain Bacteria; phylum Verrucomicrobiota; class Verrucomicrobiia; order Limisphaerales; family UBA11358; genus UBA11358. The sequence continues at coordinate 3,421 of DATCFH010000083.1, read as the reverse complement.
GTGGCGCGGTTGCTTAATTCATGGATGCCGCGATGGACATTGGCATTGTCGCATTCGTAATAATGGACGAGCGCGTCAATGACGCTGCGCGGCTTTTGCGACGTGGCGGCGTTGTCGAAATAAACCAGCGGCTTGCCGTGGACTTGCTGATGGAGAATCGGAAAGTCGTTTCGCAGCGCAGACCAATCAATGGTGTTATTCATCGGAATTATTTAGTCACGGATGAAACACAGATAAAAACTGAACAGCGCAAAACTCAATGGTTTTTCCCATTTGTGTTTCATCTGTGAAAATCTGTGGCTCAAAGAAGTCCCAGTTGCAACTTTGCCGCCTCGGTCATCATGCCTTGATTCCACGGCGGATCCCAGACGAGTTCGACATTCGCCTCGTCAATCGGTTCGAGTGAGATGAGTTTGTTCTGCACATCTTGGGCAAGGACGGGACCCATGCCGCAACCCGGCGCGGTTAAAGTCATTTTCACGTCGGCCTTATAATTATCCGCACCGATGAGCGTGAGATGACAATCGTAAATCAAACCGAGATCCACGACGTTGACGGGAATTTCCGGGTCGTAGCAGGTCTTGAGCGCTTCCCAAACTTTTTTCTCCAGCTCTTCCTGCGTGAGCGGTGCGCTTGGCGTGGCGGTGGCCGAACCGGCGGGCGCAACTTTCACTTCGATGCCCAAAGCATCCGCGTCCTTTTCGCCGATACGGAACATATTGCCGTTCACGATGACGGTGAAACTGCCGCCAAGCGATTGCGTGATGTGCGCCGTCTCGCCTTTTTGCAGCGTAACCTTTGTGCCGATGGGAACGACGGAGGCTTCCACGTCGCGGGTCAAAATCTTTTGTTCACTCATAATAAAAACATCTTCGTCGTTACGGCGGCAAAAATCAAATCACGTCTGCTCGTTTTCCGTGCTGACCGGCGCGGCCTCGCCCTTGAGCGCGCCCATGAGTGCGTGCCAAGCAAGAATCGCGCACTTCACACGCGCCGGATATTTGTGAACGCCCGCGAACACCGCGAGCTTGCCGACATCGCCATTTACTTTGCCCGTCGTAATCATCTCGCGCACTTGCTCGAAGGTTTTTTCCGCCTCGGTTTTGGTTTTGCCTTTGATGTAATCCGTCAGCAACGACGCCGACGCTTTCGAGATGCAACAACCAGAGCCGACGAAACTTGCGTCCTTGATGACCTCGCCGTCGAGCGTGAGAAATAATTTCAGATTGTCGCCGCACAACGGATTAAAACCTTGAGCCGAACAGGAACACTGCGGCATCTCATGGAAATTGCGCGGGCGCTTGCAATGATCAAGAATGACTTGCTGATAAAGGTCGTTGATGTCGTCGAACATATTGATTTAGCCACAGAGACACAGAGCGCACAGAGTTGAAAATTGGTCTTCCTCGGTATCCTCTGTGCCTCTGTGGCAAATTATTATTTTCCCGCCAAATGCGGATGCGCTTCGAGGCGATCCCACACGAGCTTGTCAATGACTTCACGCGCCGGTTCACATTTGATGCGCTCGATGATTTCGCCGGCAAAGGCGTGGATCAACATCTGTTTTGCCGTGTCCAAACTCATGCCGCGTGAACGCAGATAAAAAATACTTTCGCTGTTCAACTGGCCGATGGTCGCGCCGTGTGTGCATTTCACGTCGTCGGCATAAATTTCCAGTTGCGGCTTGGTGTCGGCGGTCGCGTCATCGGAAAGCAACAGATTTTTATTTGTCTGCTTCGCGTCGGTTTTCTGCGCGATGGGATGAACGTAAATGCGCCCGTGAAAAACGCCCTTCGATTTGTCGTCCAAAATACCGTTGAAATATTCATGGCTCGCGCAATGCGGCTGTGCGTGCTCGACAATCATGTGATGGTCGGCAAGCTGTTCATCTTTCGTCAGGTAAAGTCCGTTGAGAACACATTCCAAACCTTCGCCCGCGAGTTTCGTGCGGATGTTCGTGCGCGAAAGTTTTGCACCGAGCGCAAACGAATGGACGGAAACATTGCTGGCGCGGCCAAACTCGCCCGCAATCGTCGCGATGTGAAATGCGCTCGTTGCTTCATCTTGAAGTTTGACGTGTTCAACCTTGGCATTGTCGCCCGCAAGAATCTCCGTCACCGCGTTTGTAAAGTAAGTGACATTGCCCGTGCTGATGTAACTTTCGACGACCGTCAATTTGCTGTTCGCCTCGGCGATGACGAGATTGCGCGGCAAAATTACTTCGCCATTTTCTTTCGCCGATGAAATATAAATGAGCTGCACCAGTTCCGTCACTTCGACGCCTTTTGGCACAAAAATAAACGCGCCATCGGTGAAAAACGCCTGGTTTAACGCGGCAAAAGTGTTGTTCGCCGTGTGCGCGTATTGGCCGAGATGCTTTTCGATCAGCGCAGAATCCTGCGCGAGTGCGGACGCAAGATTTTCAATCCGCACGCCGCCGGTGACGGGCTTGATGCTGGAAAGTTTCGCGCAAAAAAAGCCGTTCACAAACACGAGCCGGTGACCGGTCAGTTTGGCAAAAGCCGAATCGTCAATCAGCTTGCTCTCCGCGCCATTCACGGAAACTTCCTGCGCCAATTGGAAATTTAATTTTGCAATCTGCGCAACATTCGTAAAGCGCCAATCTTCATCGCTCAACTTGGGAAAACCTTGGTCGGCAAAACTGGCGAGACCAGCTTTGCGCACCGGCGCGAGCCATTTCGGTTGCGTCGCGGCGGTTTCAAGCTGCGAGAATTTTTCCACCAGCAATTCCGTTCCGTTGTTTGCTTTCTGCGTCATATTTAGAATCAGTCTAATTAAAAATTAGGCCACCAATTTCCCATGTCGCAGGCTTTCGCGCAATTGAAAACGGCGGCGAAAACGGGTTGGCTAAAGTGCCGCGCGGCTGGCAACCTGTCCGCCATGTTGTTACAGGAAGAAATCCAAAACGCGCTGAAATCCGTCAAATACCCCGGCTATTCGCGCGACATTGTTTCGTTCGGCCTCGTCAAAGAAATTTCCGCCACGAACGGCGCGGTGAGCGTCACGATGCAATTGACCTCGCCGAATCCCGAAGCCGCGCTGCAAATAAAAGCCGAAAGCGAACGCGTCTTGAAAGCGTTGCCCGGCGTGAATCACGTTCACGTCGAAGTGCGCCAGCCCGCCGCCGGTTCAGCGCCAGCCAGTCCGTTTGCGAATCAAAACAAAGTTTCCGGCGTGAAAAGAATTATTGCCATCGCCAGTGGCAAGGGCGGCGTCGGCAAATCTACTTGCTCCGTCAATCTTGCGTGTGCGCTCACGCATCTTGGCGCGAAAGTTGGTTTGCTCGATTGCGACATTTACGGGCCGAGCATTCCGCTCATGATGGGCGTCCACGAAAAACCGACCGTCAACGAAGCCGAACGCCTCGTGCCGCCGTCGAATCACGGCGTGAAGGTGATGA
>DATCFH010000082.1:0-11150 GCA_036509625.1 Verrucomicrobiia bacterium | reverse complement strand
CCGGCGAAATCGTGATGAACGAGGCGCGCAAACATGGCGTCCGCGTGCTCGCGGTGGACAGCGAACATTCTGCCATCTTTCAATGTCTCGACGGCAAGCCGACGAATTCCGTCCGCCAACTTTTGCTGACCGCGAGCGGCGGACCGTTCCGCGATAAATCGCTTTGGCCGAAAGAAAAATTTTCCGAAATCACCGTCGAACGCGCGCTCAAACATCCGTCGTGGGTCATGGGCCGAAAAATCACGATTGATTCCGCGACCTTATTTAACAAGGGTTTGGAGATGATCGAAGCGCGCTGGCTTTTTGACATTGAGATGGCGCGCGTCGGCGTCGTCGTGCATCCGCAAAGCATCGTTCACTCGATGGTGGAGTTTGTGGACGGCTCGCTCATCGCGCAACTTTCCACGCCGGATATGTGTTTGCCGATTCAATACGCGCTGACTTATCCCGACCGCGCCGCGAGCGCGCGCGTGCAGACAAATTTTCCAAAAATCGGCACGCTCACATTTGAGGAGCCGGATGTGGAAAGATTTCCGGCAATTCAACTCGCGCGCCAAGCGGGTGAAATCGGCGGCACGCTGCCAGCCGTTTTGAACGCCGCGAACGAAATTGCCGTGGACGCTTTCATAAATCGCAAAATCAATTTCCCGCAAATCACCGAAACCGTCCGCCGCACGATGGACGCGCACAAAGTCGTCGAGCACCCGACGTTGGAACAAATCTTGGAAGCCGACGCGTGGGCGCGGCGCGAAGCGGGAAAATAAAACCTGTCGGCGGGCGCGCGGTCAGACCACCGAAAACTTGCCTTTGATTTTTCCGTCGCCCTTCTGCGTTTGGACAATCGTTTTGGCCGCCATTGCGTCCGAAAGTTTTTTTCTGACCGTCGCCTGCGGCAAGGTTGGATTCAAATTCACCGCTTCTTGAACAGTGAATTCACCGCGTGGCCATTGGATTGTATCGCTCATATAAATAATTATTTCTTCCGCCATTCCGTCTTCGGCGGCTCTGGCAAACCTTGCGCGCGCAATGCCGTGCGGAAATGCAGCTTGGAAATTTTTTGCAATTCACCCGCGCCGCGCGTCTCGACAAATTCCTTCGCCGCCTTGTCCACCGCTGCGCTCGCGCCTTTGGGTAACTTCATGGAAAAATCCTTTTCCAACTTCGCCAGCCCTTTCACAAAACCGTCGCGCGCGAGAATGGACGCGGCGGCGACGGCGATGTCTTCTTCCGCTTTGTGCCGCTGCACGAGCTGGATTTCCTTGCCCTGCGCCATCAACGCTTTTTCGATGACGCTTTTGCTCGCGGCAAATTGATCGCTGATGGCCTTCACCGGCGGCGGATTCATCTGGTAACGCTTGCCCATCAAATTTTCGATGACGCGCGCGTGACCCCACGCCAGCAGCGTGTTGACGCTCCGCATTTTGGTGTAAAGCCGGTTGTAAGCTTCGTTGCCCACGACAACGCAATCCGTCACGCAACCGGGTGTGGCGCGAATCTTCTCGGCGAGTTCGGAAATCTTTTTATCGCTGGAAATATTTTTGGAATCGCGGATGCCGATTTCTTTCCACGCGGCGATGACGCTTTCGTTCACATAAACGCCCGCGATGCAAAGCGGGCCAAAGAAATCGCCCTTGCCGCTTTCGTCCACGCCGATGCGCGGCAGAAGCAAATCGGGATTCAAAATGGTTTCGTAGCCGAGCTTAACTTCCTTAAGAATTTCCGGCTCCAAAATAAATTCGACAAATTCCGCCGTGCCTTTGCCTTGCACGACCAGTTTGCCGCTCTCGTAAAAAACGATGTTCGTCTTGTCCGATTCAAACGCGAAGCGCGCATACGGCACGGTGCGCGGCTTCCAATTGCGTGACTTCAACGCCGCGAGTAGCGCTGACGCCTGATCGTCGGTCAGCTTGCAAGTGTGGATGGTCAACGGCTTCACTGCGAAAAAGTTTAGCCGCGAAAAAGCACAAAAGACACAAAAGATTTTTTGCGACTTTTGCGGCTTTTTGCGGCCATAATTGGGTTCGTAGAATGAGTCCAAACTCAAAATTAAAAACTAAAAATTCAAAACTGGTTGTGCTGTTGCTCGATTGGTTTTCCGTGAACGCGCGCGATTTGCCGTGGCGGCGCACGCGCGATCCTTACGCGATCTGGGTGAGCGAGATAATGTTGCAGCAAACACAGGTGAAAACGGTGATTCCGTTTTGGGAACGCTGGCTGCGCGAACTGCCGACGATTGAAGCTGCCGCAAAAGCGCCTTCCGCCAAAATCCACAAACTCTGGGAAGGTCTCGGCTATTACACGCGCGTCCGCAATTTGCAAAAAGCCGCGCAAGTCATCGTCGAAAAATACGGCGACAAATTTCCCGAAAACTTCGATGAGGTTTTGGCGTTGCCGGGAATTGGTCGCTATACCGCCGGCGCGATTTGCAGCATCGCCTTCAACCAGCCCACGCCGATTTTGGACGGTAATGTTATCCGCGTCTTCACCCGAGTTTTTGGCATCGCGGAAAATCCGAAAGAGAGACAAACCAACGCGCGGTTGTGGCAACTGGCGGCGGAACTGGTGGCTCACGCAAAGGCGCAAGGCTCGCAAAGGAAAAACCTGCCAGCTTTTGCGGCTTTTGCGCCTTTGCGTGAGAATGTTTCCTGTTCGTTCCTGAATCAGTCACTGATGGAACTTGGCGCTTTAGTTTGCACACCGCGCGCTCCGCAGTGTTTGCTTTGTCCGGTAAAAAAACTTTGCGTGGCGTTTGCGGAAAGTCGCACGGAAGAATTGCCGAACCTTGGCAAGCGCGAAGCGGCCACGGCGCGAAGTTTCTTCGCATTTGCGATTGAGCACAAAGGAAAGTTTCTGGTGCGCCAACGTCCGGCTGGAGTTGTGAACGCGCACTTGTGGGAATTTCCCAACACCGAATTTGTCGGCAACCAAACTGACGCCGTGACGGTTTTTCAGTCGGAGTTCGGCTTCGCGCCGGAGAAAATTTTGCCGCTGGTCACGGTGAAACATTCCATCACGCGCTATCGAATCACGTTGCAGGCATTCGCAGTTTCATTGCAAACATTGCCGAAGAAAGCCGATGGCGTTTGGAAATCTCCGGCACAATTGCAAGCACTGGCCTTTAGCTCTGCCCATAAAAAACTCGCCAGCGCCGCCGCGAAAAGTATCCTGTCCGACCGATGATTTACTTCGATTACAACGCCACTGCGCCCGTGATGCGCGAGGCGCGCGAAGCCTGGCTCACTGTCACCGAAAAGATTGGCGGCAATCCGTCTTCGATGCACCAGGCCGGCACGCGCGCGAGCATCGCGCTCGCGGACGCGCGCGCGATGCTCGCGGCGTTTCTTGGGTGTCATCCGCTGGACATCATTTGGACGAGCGGCGCGACCGAGGCGAACAACATGGTCACGCATCATTTTTCCAAAACACTCGGCGCGACGGACGAGATTTGGATTTCCGCCATCGAGCATCCGTGCGTCCACGATTCGGCAAAACATTATTTTGGCAAACGTGCAAAACTGATTCCAGTCACGCACGACGGCGTGGTGGATGTGGATTGGATTACGAGCGAACTGGCCGACAAACGTCCCGGTCTCGTCAGCGTCATGGCCGCGAATAATGAGACCGGCGTCATTCAACCGTGGCGCGAAATCCATGCCATCTGCAAGGCTTACGAAGTTCCATTTTTCACCGACGCCGTGCAATTCATCGGCAAGATGCCATTGAATGGATTGGGCGAATGCGATTACGTCAGCGGCGCGGCGCATAAGTTTGGCGGACCGCGCGGCGTGGGTTTTTTGAAAATTCCGCATCGCAAAGCCATCACGCCTTTGTTGCACGGCGGCAAGCAGGAAGGCGGTCGTCGCGCCGGAACAGAAAACGTCGCAATCATCGCCGCGATGATGGCGGCACTCGAAGTGCGCGAGAAACAAATTTCGCACAGCCAGCATTTATTGCGCGGCGTGTGGCGCGATAATTTTGAACGCGAACTGCTCCGCACTTTGCCTGGCGCGAGCATCATCGGCGCGAATGTGTCGCGTCTGTGGAACACCGTTTCCGCGCTCATGCCGGATGGCGACCGCAAGCATCAATGGGTCGTGCGTCTCGACAAAGCCGGTTTCGCCGTCAGCACCGGCTCGGCCTGCACAACCGGCAAGGAAGAACCGTCGCACGTGCTCGCCGCGATGGGCGTGAAAGCCGCGCAAGCCGTGCGCGTCGTGCGTTTCAGCGCGGGCTGGGAAACCAACGAAACCGATTGGGACGCGCTCGCAAAAGGCGTGGCGAAAGTTCATGGCGAAATGCACCACGGAACTGCGAAGTAAAATTGCATTGCGGGCGCAAGTTTAGTCGAAAAGTTTGAGCCGGTTTGCTTTGGCTGCTACCATCGCGCGAATGGCGAAACCCAATTTCATCGAACTGCCGGGCTGCGACGCGATTCCCATCATCTTTGAGGATCGTTCGGTGCTGGCGATTGACAAGCCGCGCGGCTGGATGCTCGTGCCGGATTCGTGGCGCAAGACGAACTGGAATTTGCAGACGGCGATTGATTCGTCCATCCGCGCAGATGATTTCTGGGCGCGCTCACGCAATCTGCGCTATCTCCGCCACGTTCATCGCCTCGACGCGGACACGAGCGGCGTGATGCTTTTCGCCAAGAGCGAAGGCGCAATGCGTGCGATGGGCGATCTGTTTGAATCGCGGCAAATGGAAAAAACTTACCTCGCCGTCGTCGAAGGTGTGCCGAAGGAAAAAGAATGGACGTGCCAACTGCCCATCGGTTCCGATCCGAAAAACTTCGGCAAAATGCGCGTGGATTATTCGGAAGAAGGCCGGGAAAGCGAAACGCATTTCCGCGTGTTGCTGAGTAATGAACGCTTCACTTTAATCGAAGCAAGTCCGCTCACGGGACGCACGCATCAAATCCGTTTGCACCTCGCGGAGTCGGGCAGTCCGATTATGTGCGACGAGATTTATGGTCGCGTGGAAAAAGGTTTTCGCCTCGGTTTGCGCGCCGTGCAGTTGGCTTACAAAGATACTTTTACGCGGCGGCCAGTGAACATCATCGCACCGGCGGAAGAATTTCTGCGGGAATTTCAGTTCAAACTGACGCCGGAATTACAAGCGGCGAAGTGGGTGCGCCGCGCCTTCGTGCCGAAAGAAAAAGGGCAGGGCGAATCGCCGCTGCCCATTAAGAAAATTCAGGCGGGTTAATTCGCGTAGTGAACAGCACAGCCGTAAGGCTTGGTCTGCGAAACTTCAATCGGTTTGCCCGCGAGCAAATCTTCCACGGCTTCCTTGACGTAGTTGCGTGCGGTGCGCGGGTCGTGAACCGGATCGGGATGGTTGTCCATCGCGCCGTCGTAAACCAGCGTGCCGCTCGCATCAATCACGAACGTGTGCGGCGTGGTTTTCATGTCGTAAAGATGGCCGATGTCGCCGGAGCTGTCGTCAATCCACGCCGTCGCGTTGATTTTTTTCGCCGTCCATTCCGCGCGCGCCTGTTCGGGCGTGCGATGGCTGGGATTTTTCGGGCTGACGGAATTGACCATGAGCCAGACGACATTTTTGGCCGCGAGTTCCTTCTGCAAATCCTGCGTCGCGCCGGTTTTGTATTGGTTGTGACAGAACGGACAGTCGGAATTGTAAGATTCGATGACCACGATTTTACCTTTGTAATCCGAGAGTTTTACGATTTTACCATTGATGTCCGTGCCGGAAAAATCCGGCGCGGGTTTGCCGGTTTCAACGGCAAACGCAGAAGCGGTTAATGCCAGTGCAGCTAAAATTGCGAGTTTGGTTTTCATAAAATTTTGGTTTTGAATGTCGGTTAAACAGACGTAATTCGCAGGCGTTTGGTTCAAAGAGAATTTACCTGGCCGCCTGGTCGAGCGCGTTCAAAACAATTCCCGGCGTCAAAACTTCCGGCAAAACCAGCGGCGACGCGTCCGCATTTTTCGGATAAACCAAAACCAGCGGCACGCCCGCGCGATTGTAACGGTTCAGTTCCGTCGTGATGTTGTCGGGTGTGCGCGTGTAATCGCCGACGAACGCGACGGCGTTGAGCGATTTTAATTTTTCGCGGACGGACGAAATCTCGATGCTCGTTTTTTTATTCACCTGACACGTCAGGCACCAGTCCGCCGTAAAATCCACGAGCACAATTTTTCCGGCGGTGCGCGCCTGCGCGACGGCTTCCGGCGACCAAAGTTGCCAGTCAATTCCGTCCGCCGATTTTTTCAATGAACCTATTGAATCTGCTTCCGGCAGCGCATTACGCCAGTCCAATTCTTTTTCTAAAACAAAAAAATAGCCGCTGGAGAACAAAAGGAAAACCAGCGCGAGCGTAATGCCTTTGTGCGCGCGACCGCGCTGAAAAAATTCTCCAAAAATCCACGCAGCGAACGCGACGACGACTAGAAAAACGCCCAGCCACAGAACATTTTTCCCGTAGCTGGCGCCGGCGATGTTGAGCAGCCACACGACCGTTGCGAGCATCGGGAAACCCATGGCGATCTTGAATTTTTCCATCCACGCGCCCGGCTTCGGCAGAAATTTCAGCCACACCGGGTTCCAGCTTAACAAAACATACGGCGACGCAAGTCCAAGTCCGACGGTGAGAAAAATGAAAATAATTGTTGCCGCGCTTTGCGCAAACGCGAAGCCGAGCGCCGCGCCCAAAAATGGCGCGGTGCAGGGCGTCGCTAAAATGGTTGCCAGCACGCCGTTGAAAAATGCGCCGCTCGCGCCGTGCCGCGACGCCAGATTTCCGGCGGCGTCCAAAGTGCGTCCGCCGAGCGTGACTTCAAAGACGCCGAATAAATTTAGTGCCACCAGCGTGACGAGCGTGGTGAGGCAGACGATGAAAATGGGGCTGCCAAATTGCATTCCCCAACCGGCTTGATGGCCAGCGGCTTTGACGCCGATGACGATGGCCGCGAGCACAAGGAATGAAAATAAAACGCCGATGGCGTAAATCCCGCCAAGCGCGCGGACGCGACCCGGCGAACTTTTGGCCTCGCTGACGAAGCCGAGAATTTTCAGCGCGATGACCGGCAACACGCACGGCATGATGTTGAGAATCAGCCCGCCAATAAAGGCGTAGAGAAGATATTCAGCCAAAGTTTTTGTGGCCGGTGCGCCTGCATTTGAATTGGGTGAAGTAGAAACGATGGAGGCGTCCGCGCTGGCCTTTTTAGTCTCTTGCAAAGACGCACTTATATTGACGGGAACCTGATTGCTAATAAAAAAGTCAGCCTCATATGCTTGCTGCGACCCTTCATGCAAGGACTGCGAACCGAGGCGTGCGTTTGCGCCAAAAAGCACTCCCGAAATTTTCTTCGGCCAATCGTCGGAAAATTTTTTCACCAGTTTTCGCAAACGAATTTCGGTGTTGTTCGCGGTTATTAATTCAGTTGCCGGCTGCACTTCAAAATTGTCACTGGCGTCTGGGAAAAAATCCGCGCTGTCATAGGTTGAAAATGCTCCTGGCTGTGCCAAATACTTGCGGTCAATTATCAAAGAGCGCACATCATTCGTTGCCGAAGCTTCCCACCAAGCAGAGTTTAACCATACGCCACCCAAAATTGACGAGCGGTTCTCACCCGGAACTTTGTTTTTCCACGATTCAATCATCGCCGCGTCCGCAGAATTTTTTGTTTCGCTGCGGACATTTAATTTTGCAGCGACATCTTGATTTGCCGGAATGCAAACGTCTTTGCATTCGAGCCACGAAACTTTGGCGGCGAGATTCAGCGCGCCAGCGGGCAAATTTGTCGCGAGCGTGAGCGGCACGAGCAGCATCACTTCATCTTCGTAGCCGTAAGTCGTGACTTCGGCGGGCGGAAGTTTTTTGGGCAACGGCCATTGGATTGCACCAGCGGTCACACCAGCGGGAAGTGTCCATTTGATTTCGGTGGCCTCACCCGCGTCGCCGGGATTTTTCCAATAAGTGTGCCAGCCGGATTCCATTTTCAAATCCACGCCCGCGAGAATCGTGTCGCCGGACTTGGCGGTGTCGGCAGACAAAAGCAGTTGCACCTGCGTGTGTGCGGCGCGCGCGCCCGCGACGATCAGCAAGTTCGCCAGCAGTAATAGAAAGACGATTTTCAGGCGCATACAGGTATAAATGATACACCTCGCAACTTAATTTGACTCAATAATTTTTCCCGCGCGCAGTTTTCGGCGATGGAACGCCAGCGTGAGCAGCGTAATAAACGCACAGCTCCACGCAAACCAATCGCCGTGACGTTGATAAAATGTCGGCGTGAATTTTTCCGTGGTGGCGCGCAAAGGGATTTCCACCGTCAGCGCGCCCGCTGCATATTCGCTGCCGGAATTGTCGCGCAAAAATTCTTTGATGCGACCGTGCGCGTCAATCCAGCCGGTCACGCCGTTGTTGGAACAGCGCACGAGCGGCAGACCATTTTCCACCGCGCGAAAAACAGCGTTCGCGAGATGTTGCCGCTGCTCCGCGCTTTCACCGAACCAGCCGTCGTTCGAGAGGTTCACGAGAAAATCCGGTGCGCCCGCCGCCGCCGCGCGCGCGGTTTTTGGAAACACATCTTCAAAACAAATTAAAGGTGCAGCGGTAAAATTTTCGGCGGAAAAAATCACCGGTTTGTCACCGGGCGTCCAACCACCTTGAATCGGCGTGAGGTATTTCAGAAATGGCAACCAGCGCGCGAGTGGAACGTATTCGCCAAAGATGACCAGATTTTGTTTGTGATAAACATCAGTGAAATGCCCGTCTTTATTGACGAAAAATGCGGCGTTAAAAAAGTTGGTCGCATCCGGGCGGAACTCCGCATCGTCGCCGTTGAAAATTATTGCGACATGATTGGTCTGCGCGAACCGGCTGATGACATCATAAACACCATCGAACATCGGCACGGCGGATTCCGGCCAGACGAGCAACTCCGTGCCGTTCGTGATGGCGCGCTGCGAACGCGCGAGGAGTTCGGCAAAACGCTTTTCATCTTCGGTCGGCGACCAGATTAAAGTTTGCGGGACGCTTGGTTGAATGAGCGTGACGCGCAAAGTTTTTTCTGCCGGCGCGGTGCGGTTCATTGCAAAAATTCCGCCGACAAACAGCAGCAGCACGGTGACGAGCGGCAAAACAATTTCCGCCTGCCAGACGTTGCGTTTGGTCGAATGGCGATAAATCATTTTTGCCGCCGAATACAGCGCGAGCGAGAGCCACACGACCAGAAACGAAACGCCGTAAACGCCCGTCGCCGCTGCGATTTGGATGAGCGGGACGAGTTGGTATTGCGACGCGCCGAGGAGGCTCCAGGGAAATCCGCTGAACAGCCAGCCGCGCAAAAATTCCAGCGCGACCCACGCCGCCGCGCCGGTAAATGTCCAGCGCACGCGCCGGCTCCAGCTTGAATTTTGAAACTTAAAATTGGCGACGAACCATGTCCATGCGCCAAAATAAAGCGCGACATACGCCGCCAGCGCGAGCCAGGCGAGAATCGGAAAACCTGTCGCAGGCATCAATAGCAGCCAGTAAAGTGACGCGAGCCAGAATGTTATTCCGCCAACGTAACCGGCGCGAAAAGCGTCCGCGCCGGTTTTGCCGCGCGCGGCAAACAGCAGCAACGCGGGCGCGACCCACGCGAAACCGGCGATGCTGAATTTTGGAAACGCCAATGCCAGCAACAGTCCGGCGACGATGGCGATGAGATAACCGCTGCGCCAAAACAGTTCCGCGCAAAAACTTTTCGCGACGGCCACGGGAGAAAATCCTTCGCAAAAGGTCGCGCCGACTTTGGTGCAATTTGCCGCTTCGCGCAGCAGGCGCGCGCTGGCGTTCACGACGACGGCTTCGCGCGAGCCGCGCCACACGGCGAAATCGGCGGCGGAATTTCCGGCGTAATCAAATCCGCGTTCGCCGAATTTTTCTGTCAGCGCGCGAAGTTTGTTTTCGCTGCGGAGATTTATTTTACCGTTGCTGGCAAGGACTTCGTCGAACAGGCCGACGTGTGCGGCGACGGGTTGCGCCATTTTCAAATCGGATGCGGTCGCCAAAATAATTTTGCGGCCGGACGCTTTTTCCGCGCGCAGCCAGGCGATAAAATTTTCGTGGTAGGGCAGGGTGGCGGGATCAATCTGGACGCGGGCGGCGAGTTTTTGTTTGAGCAGGGCGCGTCCGCGTGTCCACCAAAAGAGGATTTGAAAAATGGCGAGCGGATGGCGGCGCAGCAGGCGCGACAGCGATTCCCACATCATGTCGGTGCGGATGAGCGTGCCGTCGAGGTCAACGACGAGCGGGACGTTGGGAGTGTCAGCCATTCAGCGGCATATTTAGCCACAGATGAAACACGGATGAAACATGGATTTTGAAGTTGCCCTAGAAATCAGCCGGCCATGCGTTCGGGAAAATCGCTGAACACGCCGTCCACGCCGCGCGCGCGCATCCGCGCAATTTCCTTCGGCTCGTTGACTGTATAGACAAAAACCTTCAGCCCGCGCTGGTGTGCGTCGGCCACCAGCTTGGGCGTCACGCAGCGTTTGCTGGCGTGTAGCGACCACGCACCCAATTCTTTCGCGAACTTCGCCAGGTTGCGCGGCGTTTTTCCAATCAACGCGCCGATGCGGATTTTGGGACACAACTGTTTCACTTCGCGAATCCGCGCGTGGTCGAACGAGGAGGCCAGAAAATCGTCGAAGCTCCAGCCGTGGTGTTTGACATATTCACCGATAAGCGCAGCCACGGGCGCGGCGGTGTGCGGGCCTTTGAGTTCGACGTTGATGACGGCGCGGCGGTTCACGGCGTCGAAAATTTCCGCCAGCGTGGGAATCTTTTCGCCCGCTCCGGCGTTGAGCGAACGGAGATAGGCGAAGGATTTTTCCATCACGCGGCCATGGCCGTTGGTCGTGCGCTTTAAGGTGGCATCGTGGATCACCACCAACTGGCCGTCCGCAAAATACACGTCCACCTCCACGCCGTCCGCGCCCAGATCCAGCGCGCGGCGCACGGAACGGACGGTGTTTTCCGGCTCGCGCCCGCGCGCGCCGCGATGGGCGAAGCAGAATAATTTTTGCGTTGTCATTTGAACAGATAGTTTTGCGCCAGCTTGCAGAAATCCGTCACCTGCTGTTCTTCCCACGCTTGGTCGCGTCCGAGTTCCGCCGCCATGATGTGCGCGACT
>DATCFH010000081.1:0-10519 GCA_036509625.1 Verrucomicrobiia bacterium | reverse complement strand
TTCACGAACGTCAAATCGCCAACCGGCATGGGTTTCATCACGATGATTTTGAAACCGGGCGACGCAGGCGCTATGCCAGCGAGGTCTTCGTAAAACCACACCACGAGATCGCCGATGAGCATGACGTGGTTGCCGGAATTCATCGTCGGGTCGGCGGTGTTGCCGTTCCACAATTCCCAAATCGTCGTCGCGCCTTGCGAGACCATGTAGCCCCAGCTCGGATAAGTTTTTTGCGACGCGATGGTGTAACACAAATCCGCGCGGCCATTGTCGGACAAAACGCGGTTCAAATACTGCCCGCCAATCAAACCCGTGCCGATGTGACCGTGCGTGTCATTCTCAATCTTGTCCACGAGATGCGCGAAGATTTTTGCCTTCATGTCGTCCGGCACGAGGCCGAATGCGAGCGGCAACACGCACGAAGTCTGTGTGCCGTTGGAGTATTGGCCGAGTTCGCGGTTGAGAAATTTATTATTGAACGCAGTTTTGAAATCTTCCGCGAGGTTTCCCCAACGCGCCGCGTCCTCGGTTTTGCCGAGTTGCTTTGCGTATTTTTCCATCAGACACAAATCGTAATAATAATACGACGTGGCGAGCAAAGCTTTGTCCGTCTGCCGCGCCGGATCTTTGGAATGAATCAAATGCGCTTCTTCCGGCGGCACGCACCAGTCGCCGTAACTGTCTTTGGAAATGATGTTGTCCGTCGCCAGCGTGAGCATGTGTTCCATCCACAATTTTGCGCCGGCATAATTTTTGCCAACGGTGGCGCGGTCGCCGAACTGGCGTTCCAGTGCGCTCGGAATAATGATGGCACTGCTCGGCCACGTCACGTTGTCGGAATAAAACGGCCAGTAGGCCGGCGCGACATCGGGGATGACGCCGTTCGGGCGTTGCGCGTCTTCCATATCCTGCCGCCATTTCGCGTAAAGCGACGCGATGTTGAAAAGATAGGACTCGCCTTTGCATTCTTCCGAACGGTCGCCGAGCCAGCCCTGCCGCTCGTCGCGCTGCGGACAGTCCGTCGGGATGCTGCGATAATTTCCGCGCGTGCCCCAGACGATGTTTGTGTAAATGCGGTTGATCAAATCGTTTGAGCAAAGAAAATTTCCCGCCGTCGCCAAATCATCATTCACCACGCGACCTTCGATGGAATTCAAATCCGGCTGGCCGGGAAATCCCGTGACCTCCACATAACGAAAACCGTGCGTGACGAAACGCGGCTCCCACACTTCCACGCCGCCACCTTTGAGCGTGTAAATATCCGTCTGTTCCGCGCCGCGCAAATTCGCCGTGTAAAGCGAGCCATCCGGTTTTAACGTCTCCGCGTGGCGCAATGTGATTTGCGTTCCCGCTGCGCCGGAAACGTGCAAGCGACACCAGCCAACCATGTTTTGCCCCAGGTCATAAATGAAAACGCCCGGCTTAATTTCTTTCACCGAAATTGGTTTCAAAGTTCCCGTTACGCGAATCGGTTCCTGCATTTGCGCGGAAATAATTCCGCCGGGCGCGGAAACGATTTGCACCGCCGACCATTTTGAATCGTCAAAACCAGCTTTGCTCCAGCCGGAAAATTCTTTGCGCGCGTCATATTCCTCGCCGTCGTAATCGTTGTTCGCGCGGATTGGCCCGTCCGTCGAGAGCTTCCATGATTCATCGCTGACGATTTCCTTGGTCGAACCGTCGGCATATTCGATGTGCAAATTCAGCAGCAATTTTGGAAAGCCAAAATTCACCGTGCCCGCGTAAACCTTGCTGCGGTCGGCGAAAAAACGGCCGTTGCCGAGAATCACGCCCAGCGCATTTGCGCCATGTTGCAAATTTTTTTTTACGTCGTAAGTCACATAAAAATCGCGCTTGTCGTATTGTGCAAACGCGGGTGACAAAACCGCGTCGCCAATTTTATTCCCGTTCAAATACAGTTCCGACAAGCCGAGGCCGGAAAATGAAACCGTCGCGCGCGCAATTTTCTTTTCGACGGAAAAATCTTTTCGCAGATAGCGCGCGGCGAGCCGACGATCTTCCGGCACGCGCGTTTCGCCCCACGGCTGCATTCCAGTCGGCCCAAGAATCTTTGGCGCACTCCATTTTGAATCGTCAAAGCCAGTCGTGTTCCAACCATCTTCCGGGTTGCTGGAAAGTTTCCATTTATCATCCGTTTGAATGATGAGCGGTTCGCCTTCGGTGAATTCAACCGTCAATAAACCTACGACGCCAGCGGGATTGCCGCTTTTGCCGTTGTGTGTTCCAGTCAGGCCGAACAGATATGTTTTGCCCGGCTCCAATCGTGTAGTGATGTTGTTCCACTTGACCGTCTTGAAACTGTTGCGCGCGCCGAGATCAAACTGGTTGATCCAGCCGCGACATTCGCTGTCGCCGGTGTATTCAAAAACCGCGCGTTTGATTTTGCGGTTCGCCGGAATCGTCACCACGCGGCGAAAATAATTCGTCTGCGTGTTCGCGTCGTCCGACCAAATCCACGATGTGCCGGTCAAAACATTGGTCGCATCCGCGCCATCCAGCCCAATCCATTTTGCGTGCCAGTCATTTGTGGCGAGAATGCCCATCGTCCACAGCGCCGGATTGCTCCATGCGGAAACTTTTCCGACCGCATCCCACACGCGGACTTTCCAGAAACATTCCTCGCGCGACGCCAAAGTTTTTCCGGCGTAAGCAATTAAAATGGATTCGTCCGAAGCAACTTTTCCGCTGTCCCACAAATCACCATTGTTGTGCGCCAATTTTTTTTCTGACGACGCGACTAGGATTTCATAAGCGGACTGCTTCACATTGCGTTCGCCGGATTGCAGCAGCCAGCTCAAGCGCGGCTGGGCGACGTCAATGCCCTGCGGATTTTGCAGATGTTCGCAGCGCAGTTCGCCGACCGCGACGGCGGCGAATGAGCGGACGGCGGTGAATAAAATCAAGGCGAGAACGGCTATGCGTGACATAAGTTAATCAGTTACGGGTTCGGAAATAATGTTGTCGGCACAGACGCGGCGGGACGAGCCGCGATTACGAAAATACTGCTAATTTTTTTGCATAAAATGCGCGTCCGCAAAATCCAGAAAATTATCCCAGTCCGCCGACAGCACGTCGTGCTTGCCCGTGTGGCAATTAAAACTGATGTCGTGCTGCAACGCATGATCCAGCGACGGAAAACTGGTTTCGATAATTCCAACTTTGCCAAATAATTCATAAACCGGCGTGGCCGCGCGCGCGGCGAGAAATTCGCCGTGCGGATCGCCCCAGCGGTCTTCGCTGCCGGTGTTCAAAAACAGCGGACGCGGCGCGATGAGCGAAATCAGAAAATGCGAATCCACCGGTAAATTATTCCAGTGATTTGAGAACTGCTGGAAATTTCCCGCCATCCAATATGGAAAATGTTTCGCCACATCATCCACCGTTTCGCCGTAATCGCGGCGCGAAAGTGAGGCACCCATTTCGCCAGAACAATTCGCGATGACAGCGGCAAAGCGCGTGTCCTGCGCGCCCGCCCACAAAACCGTTTTGCCGAGCCGTGAATGGCCGAACAAAATCACGCGCCCCACATCTTTATCCGTTTGCAGATAATCCAGCGCGCGGCTCGCGCCCCACGCCCACGCGCCAATCGCGCCCCAATCATTCGTGGACGGCGGCGGAAAATTTTTACGCACGCCAAATTTCATGCCCGCGCCGCCGGGCAGGTCGGGTTCGATGTCCTGATAATTGATGAACGCAATGCCGTAGCCGCGCGCCAGCGTCTCGGTAATTTTCCAGTTCCGCGCAAACTCGCGGCGCACGGGATTTTTGGGCATGGCGAGCGCGCCGGTTTTCCAATTCCACACCGGAAAAATCGCGATGGCCGGATCGTCAATCACCGTATAATTGCCGTTGAATTGCAGGCACAAAAAAGTCGGCGCAGAAATTTTTCCACTTGGCGTGTAAAGCAGCAGTTGCGCGAACGGCCCGGCGGGCGTGCCGGAAAAATTGATTTCAATTTGTTTGCGCGTGGCCGTGCCGCCGAGCGCGTTGGTGGAAGTTTCCCAGACGTTGAATGTGACATTCGTTCCCGCCGTCGGACTGCGGCCAAATATGTTTTCGCGATACAACTCCAAAATTTCCGGGCGACGTTTATCCAGCCACGTTTCCGCATTCGTCACGCGCGAGCCGTCGTTGCAAATCAGCGGGTCAGGTAAAACATAATTGCCAACTTTGGTTTCGTCGTAATTCGTCGCCGTCGCCGCTGCGCCCGCGAACAGCGCCGAAGCGAGAAAAGCGATTTTGCCAAAGCGGGATTTCATAAGGTAATTTTGCTGGGTTTTATCGCGGCGTCAATTTCACAACGGCGGCGCTGGCGGCGGGCAGTTCAACCAACAGCGCAAATGTGCTCTTCTCAAGTGACACAAAAACTTTCTCCCATTTGCCATTCCAATTTGCATTGTCCGAAATCTCCGCGCCGCCGAGCGTCACGCCAGTTTTACCCGAAACATCGCCGTCCGGTGCGGTGAGCCGGATGATTTCGCCTTTGGTGTAACCGCCAATCTGGACGGACAAATTCGTGGCCGTCGCGCCGTGGCTTTGGTTGATGAGCGTGACGTAAATTTTTTTGTCGCCGCCCAGAATGGCGTAGGCAGTGAAGTTCAAATTGGTGTTTTCACTTGGAGAAATTTTCACGGGAATAATTTTGCCGTGGCTGCCGAGCGAAAACATTTTTTCCGCGTAGCCGATGGGATGAATGTTGTAGCCGTTCGCCGCCGTCCAAAAAGTTGCGTAGCGGCAGGGTTTGTTTTCGTCGCGTGCGGCCACTTTGTCGCCAGTGTGAAAATTGATGCCGCTCATGCCGTGATTTGCCCACCACCATTGGTAATTCAGCGCCCAAAGCGCGGCGGCAAAAGTATCGCTTGCGTCGCGCGCGCCGCCGTCGTAAAAACTATTGGCTTCTTCAAAACGAAAAGCGAGACCGTTGGAAATCACGGCGGGAACAAAGTTGGCGGCGAACTGCGCGTAATGTTCGGCCATCGCGCGCGACAGAATTTTTTCGCGCGCGACGGCGGGAGAATTGGTGAATTTCCGCGCGTCGCCGCCAGGATAATCGTGTTGCGAAATGAACTTCAAATGTCCGCTGGCGGCGAGGTCGTCCGCAAAGCGCGCCGACCATTTTTCGTGTCCGGGTGAAACGCTGGGGCCGCAGAATTTCGCGTCCGGTGAATTTGTAGGCGCGGTGATGGCGGTGGCGAAGCGTTTCCATTCGGAAATATAAACATCGTAGTTGGTGGAAAAGACATTTGGCTCGTTGCCGATGGCGAAACAGTCGAGTTGGTTTTTATATTTTTTGGAGATGTAATTCGCCATTTTTACGGCGGCATCAATTTCGCCATGGTTGAGGCGAAGCGTGAAAATCACCTTTAGATTTGCGGCTTTGGCGAAGGCGAAAAGATTATCCACATCCGTTTCACTTGGAGCCGGCAGCGTCGGGCGATCCGCCGTATTGCCGCCGACGCGCAGATTTTTTATGCCGAGCGTTTTGAAAGTGGCGATGAGATTTTTATTTTCCGCGCTGAAATAATGATTTCCGTTCGTGTCTGCCAGCACGCGTTGCATCTCGAAACTCAAGCCGAGAAAGTCAGCGGGAATTTCCGCGCCGGGATTTTGCGGGAACAATTGGACGACGACGGGCAATTGCGCCCGGCCAATGGTTGCGCCCGTCAAAATTAAAGCGGCCAGCAGCGCACCGAGGCGGAAATTAAAGCGACGCGGATGGAAATTCATTTTGTGAAAATAATGGACGCGCCCGCCGCCAGCAAGTTTTCAGGATGAAATCGGGCGCGTCGGCATTTTAATGAACGAGATTTAATTGTCCGTCGAAGGTGTAGCTGTGGCCGGGTTGCGTCGGTAATTTTACTTCATGCTGACCGTTGCGGATGAGACAAGGTTGGCCGAGTTTGGAGTGAATCACGGCACGAGTGAGCGCGCCGTTTTTCCAAGCGAGATTAATTTCAAATCCGCCGCGCGCGCAAAGTCCGCTCACCGAACCGTCCGGCCAGACTTTCGGCAACGCGGGCAGCAGATTCAAAATTCTGATTTCATTTTTGCCATCAAGGATTTTAGTTTCGTGACTTTGCAAAAGCATTTCCGCGATGCCGGCGGTGATGCCAAAATTGCCGTCAATCTGGAATGGGCCGCAGAGGTCAAAAAGATTCGGCAGCGTCTTGCGCTGAAGCAAACTGTTCAATTGGCGGAAGGCAAAGTCGCCATCGCCGCGCCATTGCAGGAGAATTTTTGCAGCGGCAAAATATTTGTGTCGGCGGGCGTGATGTCGTTGCTGGGATACAGCGCCCAGAGCGGCGACATATGGCGATGGTTGTTGTTCGGCTTGTCAATGTCGGTGATGGGCAGCGCGCCCATCGCCCATGAACACAAATGCGGAAGGATTCTGCACCAAAGTTGACGTAAAATTTATGCCATAGGCGATGCTCGCATCCAATCCGGTGTTGCCTTTGGGATTCATGCCGTAATTAAAAACGACACGGTTCGGATCGGTAACTTCCGCCGGTTGCGTCACGCCCGGACAGTCAAAAATCTTTCTGTTGTTCACAAAATCTGAACTCGTTGAGCTAGCCGCGATTTCCCAGAACGGTTTGGCGGAGGTATCTACGACGGCAGCGCATTAAACCAGGCGCTGTCACCCTGACCGGCGTTGTGGAAATCTGCGAAGTTGCTCCAGCCCGGCGTGTTCTCGTTGTAGCCAGGAGAGCCGGGCGTGGCGCTGGCGATTTTGGACAGGGGGGAAACATTCCGGTTGTCGTCCAGATATATGTTCTGTGCAAGACCCCATTGGCGCAAGTTGTTCACGCATGGGATTACAAAAATGGTTTTCTGAAAGTTCGCACGCCAAATCAAACGAACCGAAGATAATCAAAATCAACATGACCCGCAGCGGCATTTTTTAGGCGCTTAAAACTATACAGGCCTATTTTGGCACCAATCCACGCCCCTTTTCTTGACTGAAATGTTTGGTCAACGGTAATAAAATCACCGCTTTCGCCATAGGCAAAGCAATACCTGCCACCATCCAGAACTTCCACGCGCAGTTTCACCGGGTGGGCGGTGAGGTTCCGCAACCGTTCCAATTTTTCATCCGTGCGTAAGACTAGCCAGTTTTTCAAACCGTCGTGCTGGACGCCGAGCATGACGGATTTTCCCCCGACCACCACCAGTCCCGCCTCTTCGCCGCATTCCAAAGGTGACAATTGCAGTTCGGTTTCGACGGTGAAGCTGCGCGCGGGAAATTTTTGCAGGAGCAGGTTCGGCTGTTCGTGCAGTGGACTAACGGCGGTTTGCGGAAACAGGCGCAACCAGCCAGGCGGGCGTTCAAGGAATGCCACGCGTTTTCGTGATTGGCGTGCCACTGCCATTGTAGCCCGAGTTTTTTGCCGTCGAATTCATCGCTGGTCTGCGGCGCGAACGGTTCTTGGCCGCGAATTAAAACTGGTTTCTTGTTCCGCCGCATTGGTTCGCCATTTTTGCCCATTAGCGGCCAGCCATCTTTCCATTCAACCGGCTGTAGGTGGATGATGCGCCCGTAAACGCCCGCATCCTGAAAATGTAGGAACCACCAGCCGTCGTCCGGCGCGTCCACCAACGCGCCCTGATGCGGGCCGTTGATGTCCGTGTCGCCTTGAGCGAGGACGATTTTGTCTTCGTAAGGTCCGTAAATATTTTTTGAGCGCAGCACCACCTGCCAGCCGCTTTCCACGCCACCGGCGGGCGCAAGGATGTAATACCATCCGTCTTTCTTCAGAAATTTTGGGCCTTCGAGCGTCGGATGTTTTTCCGGCTGATGAAAAACGACTTCGCCTTCGCCCAGTAGCTTTGAGCCGTCCGGTGCCATCGGACAGACGCGCAGCCGGGTGTTTGATGCCGACGCGTGATCCGGCATAAGCATGGACCAGATATGCCTTGCCATCATCATCCCACAGCGGACACGAATCAATCAGTCCTTTTCCTTCCTGCACACAATGCGGTTCGGACCATGATCCGGCGGGATGGTTGGCAGTAACGAGGAAAATGCCCTCGTCCGGCGTGGGATAAAAAATCCAGTGTTTGCCCGCGTGAAACCGGATGGCCGGCGCCCAGACGCCGCAACCAGACTGGACTTTTTCGTAGCGCGGATGCGGCAGGTTTTTCAACGCATGACCAATGATTGTCCAGCTGACCAAATCCTTGGAATGCAGGATTGGTAAGCCGGGTGTGCAGTTAAGGCTAGACGCGGTGAGAAAAAAATCGTCGCCAACGCGGATCGCGTCCGGGTCGGAGTAGTCGGCATGGAGAACCGGGTTGCAATAAGTGCCGTCGCCTTGGTCTGGCATCCAAGGATGAGCCAAGTCTGGAGTGTCGGCGGATATATTTTCGCCGGCTAACTTTTGGGGGCTAGGAATCGTGGTTTGCATTCAAAATTATTTTGCTTCGATGGCCTTGATGCGTGGCACGCCGAGGTGGAATAGCGCGTGTGACATCACCGACAAACAGAAAATCGCCATCGAGGTGTAATGAGTTTCCGTCCAACCGAAGGTCTTCGACAAATCCGGCTTGATCAGGCCAAGCACCTGCCGATCCATGTAGTTCATCGTGCAGACAAAAAACAGCAACACGCAGATGGCCCAGCGGCATTTGGTGGCGCGGTTCATTTCGTCAAATCCAGTTGGCAGTTTTGCACGCGGAAAGTTTTTAGTGGCTTACCGGCTTTGTTTTCCACCTGAACATTTTCAAAAATGATGTTTTCCGCGTCGGTTATAGAAACACCCTTTTGCGACGTGATGGAAACATTTTTCAGTGAAATGTCGCGCAAAGGCATCTCCGGAAAACCTTGCAGCACAATGGCGTTTTGCGCGCCGCGACAAATAATATTCTCCAGGTGGATGTCGCGGAACTGCGGCGTTTCTTCCGTGACCGGCGGGAGATTGGTTTCCGTATTGGCGGTTTGATCCAACGGCGATTTGCCGCCGTAATACACATTAAAATTGATGGCGTCGCCGGGGATGTCCGTCATGCGGATGTTGGAGATAAAAATCTTTTCCACCACGCCGCCGCGACCGCGCGTGCTTTTGAACCGCAGGCCGATGTCCGTGCCGATGAAGGTGCAGTTGCGCACGATCACGTTGCGCACGCCGCCGGACATCTCGCTGCCGATGGTGAAACCGCCGTGCGCGTGATAAACGGTGCAGCCCTCGACCAGCACGTCCTCCGTCGGCACGCCGATGCGGCCGTCCTTGCCGGACTTGATGCAGATGCCGTCGTCGCCGGTGTCAAACGCGCAGTCGCGAATGACGGCGCGGCGGCAGGATTCGAGGTCGAGCGCATCGCTGTTCTGCGCGGTGGGTAGGTTGTGAACTTGGACATTCAAAATAGAAACGTCCTCGCACAGCACTGGATTCATCGTCCAGTTCGGCGGGTTTTGGAACGTGACGCCTTGCAGCAAAAGTTTTTTGCAGCCGATGAGCCGCAGCAGGTTTGGCCGGAGAAATTGACGCGCCGGCTCGTAATCTTCCAGCTTGAGGGAATTTTCCTTCCGCAATCTTTCAAAGAGCTTTTCGCCGGCCATCGCCTCATGGCTCGGCCACCAAGTGCCGCTTTTTTCGTTCAGCACGCCGCCAGATTTGACGAGTGCTTTCCAGTCGCCTTCGCTCGACTTGCCTTTTTTCAATGGACGCCACGCATCGCCGCCGCCATCAAGGATACCTTCGCCGGTGATGCGACATCCTCAAGATTTTCGCCGGAGATCGGCGAGGTGCAGTCCACTGCCTGCTCGCTCTTCAAGTCAATCACGGTGAGTGGATACAATTTCCAGTCACGAGAAAACTGGATGAGCGCGCCGCGTTCGAGATACAGCTCCATGTGGCTGCGGAATTTGATCGGCCCGGTCAGCCAGATGCCCGGCGGGACGATCAGCTTGCCGCCGCCTTTTTCCGCCAGCACGGCAAAGGCATTTTTCAAATGCGGCGGTGTTCAAAGTCTGGCCGTCGCCAATACCGCCACAATCGGTCAGCTTGACAACATTTTTCGGAATCACCGGCATGGTCACAACCGGCGGTTGAGCTTTGGCTGGCAAATAAACCCCCAAGAGGATGCAAACAATGGAAATAAAACGATACTGCAACATAGATGTCTTGTCTTATTTGATCGCAGGTTTTACGGATAAATCATTCGGAAAAACACGCTGCCGTTCGTGGGGTTGATGACAATATTGGTAGCGGTGACATTCGTGGAATTTGGCACCGTGGTCCAGTTGATGCCGGGTAAATTGTTGGTTTGGATTTGCAGCCGCCAGCCAAGGTGATCCTGCGGCCAGAAAAGATGCATCTGGCCGCTGGTCACTTGCAGGACGATGTTGGTTGGCTGGTTCGACGGCAGCGGGGCGGCTGTGGCTTGAAGCGAGTTTGAACTTTCGCCGCCCGCCCCGACGGTGCTGACGATGTAATAATAATTCACAGCATTCGTGACATTGGTGTCGGCATAATTCGTCGCCGCTAATCCGCTGTAA
>DATCFH010000080.1:0-6537 GCA_036509625.1 Verrucomicrobiia bacterium | reverse complement strand
GACATGGGCTTTCTCTACTCGCTGTATTCCGTGGCGCTCTACAAACTCACCGGCAATCCGCAGCACCGCGAAGTCGGACTGGCGGCGGCGGAAGCGCTGGCCCTGCGGTTCAATCACACGGGCAAATTTTTTCGCGCGTGGGGCAAACTCGGCACGAACGAGTTCGCGGACATGGCGATCATTGACTGCATGATGAACCTGCCGCTGCTCTTCTGGGCGACTCAAGAAAGCGGCGACCCGAAGTATCGGCAGATGGCCGTTCACTCGGCGGACACGACGCTAAAATACTTCATCCGCGCCGATGATTCCGTCTATCACGCCTATCGCTTTGACCTGAAAACTGGCGCTCCGGTTGGCGGCGATAATTATTGTGGGCGCGACGTGGAAACCCACTGGGCGCGCGGCACTGGCTGGGCCATTTACGGTTTTGCCATCGCCCACCGTTACACCGGCGATAAAAAATATTTGGACGCCGCGCTGCGCGTGGCGCG
This sequence comes from Verrucomicrobiia bacterium, assembly GCA_036509625.1. GTDB lineage: Bacteria > Verrucomicrobiota > Verrucomicrobiia > Limisphaerales > UBA11358 > UBA11358. The sequence goes on along the minus strand of DATCFH010000080.1, from coordinate 6,046 downwards.
GAAGTTCAATCAAGAATTAAACGGCGACGCCCTGCCGGTCTGGGATTTCAAACTGCCCGCCGGTGAAGCACCTTTGCGCGACACCTCGGCGGCAGCGGTCGTCGTGTGCGCTTATCAGGAATTGGAAAAGCTCGGCGCGGCGGATGCGTTGATCACCAAGACCAAAGAATCATTGCTGCAACATCTTTGCACCGACCCCTACTTGAACTTCGACGAAGCGTGTCCCGGCGTGTTGCGGGACGGTCAAGTGGGTTCCGACGGCCCCGGCTCCGCGCAAAATGCCTACATGACGTGGGGTGATTACTATTTCATGGAAGCCTTGGAGCGGGAGCTTTTCCAAACCGGCACTTTCTGGTGAACTGACGTGAAAAGTTTTTTGATTTTGCTTTGGCGGTGACGAAGGATGGCTATGTTTGCTCCAAAATGTTATTTGCTTTGAGCCATCAACGGATCGCTGGATCAATTTTCTGGCAAAAGAAATTTTGCCGACCCGACCGGTGCGCCGGGAAACACGCACGGCGCGGCTGGCACTTCCGGCCGTTTCAACTTCCCGCCAGCATCGCATTTTTATGATGAAAATTTTCACGCGGCTCCGGCCTTTGGTTTGGCTGGCAATTCTCTGTCCCGCCACCGTTCTGGCGGCGGACTACCAGTGGTCTGCGCCGCTCGGCGATGGCCGTGCGTTCTTGTGGATTCCGCCGACGTGCAAGCAACTTCGCGCCGTCATCGTCGGACAAAACAACATGATTGAGCAGGGAATTTTCGAGAGCGATTATTTCCGCAAGGAAATGGCGCAACTCGACATCGCAGAAATTTTCATCGCGCCGCCGTTCGACACTTGGCAAAGCGCGACCAATAATGACCACGCCAACGCGCAACTTGATGCGTTGTTGAAATCGTTCGCGGAAAATTCCGGCTACGGCGAATTGCAATTTGCGCCCATCATTCCCATCGGCCATTCCGCGATGGCGAGCTATCCGTGGAATTTTGCCGCGTGGAATCCCGCGCGCACGCTGGCGATTTTATCCGTCCACGGCGACGCGCCGCAGACGACCCTTGTTGGCAACGGGCGTCCGAATGTGGATTGGAGTGCGCGCAACATCGACGGCATTCCCGGCCTCATGGTCATGGGCGAATACGAATGGTGGGAAGATCGCCTCACACCCGCGCTGAAATTTCGTGCCGAACATCCGCAGTCGCCGATTGCGTTCCTAGCTGAACCGGGCAACGGCCATTTTAATTATTCAGACGAACTCGTGAAATTTCTCGCGCTGTTCATCCGCAAATCCGTTGAACAAAGATTGCCCGACACATTTTCTCCCAATCAGCCGCCGATTTTGAAACCAATCAATCCGACGAATGGCTGGCTCGTCGAACGCTGGCATTTGAACCAATCGCGCACGGTCAAGCCCGCGCCGTTTGCAAAATACTCCGGCGACCCAAAAGATGCGTTCTGGGCTTTTGACAAGGAAATGGCGTTGGCCACGCAAAATTATTTTGCCGACCAGCCGGGCAAATCGCCGCAACTGCTCGGCTTTGTGCAGGACGGAAAAATTGTGCCGCAAACCGAAACGCACCAGCAGGTGAATCTGAAATTCGCCCCGGACGCCGACGGCGTGACGTTTCATCTGGGCGCGGCTTTTTTGAATTACGTGCCGGTCATTTCAAGTCGGCTGGCAAAATGGACGGGCTTGCCGACGAATAGCGCCCTTGGCCACGCCAACGGAACGATAAAAATTTCGCGCATCTCCGGGCCGGTGGAAAAAATCAGCGCCGACACTTTCCGCGTCCAGTTTGACCGCGTCTATTCGACGCCGGACAAACGCAATTTTGACATCTGGCTGCTCGCGAGCCAGTCGGGCGACGCGAAATATAAAAACATCGTGCAGCAATCGCTCCTGCGAATTCCGACGTTCAATAGCGGCGCGGAACAGCACATCCTATTTGCGGAAATTCCAAACCAAAAAGTAGGAACAAAATCCATTCCGCTCAACGCCACTTCTGATTCGGGTCGGCGAGTTTATTTTTACATCCGCGAAGGTCCGGCGGAAATTGACGGCGACATTTTACGATTCACCAAAATTCCGCCGCGCGCAAAATTTCCGGTGAAAGTCACCGTCGTCGCTTGGCAGCTTGGCTGTGCCGGCAAACTAAAATTAAAATCCGCCACGCCGGTAACGCGGGAATTTTTCTTAACCAAATAAAGTGGCCGTCGTCTTTAACTCCATGAACACAAAATTCACCATTCACTTAATCGCCGCGACTTTGCTGCTGTTTCTGGCCGTGCCAAGACTGGCCGCAGAATCATCGGCCATCACGGACACGATTATTTTCGGCGATGCCGCGTCGGAAACAAATCATGCTTTGCTCGCGACGCACAGCGACATTATCAGCGGAGGACTTGGCGAATCCGCGCGGATTTTGTCGCCGCTGACCAACGGCGCATGGGAAGGTGGACGCCTTGCGTTCACTTTGAAAGTTGATTCGCAAAAACAAAATTATGCCACCGTGCGGCTCTGGGGTTCGGACGCGACGCAAAATCAGCTCGTGCTTTTTTGCGAAGGCAAGCAGGTCGGCTACCGGCATCTTGGCGACATTGACATCCTCGACATCGGCGGCGAAGAAGCGGCGTTTCCCGGACGTTTCATTTACAACACCACGCCGCTGCCGCTGGCAATGACGAAGGGGAAAACGGAACTCCATTTTGAAATCCGCAGCTACGGCCCGACGTGGGGTTACGCGAATTCTTTTGAAGGTTTTCAAAAAGCGCTCGTTGGCCCGACGCGCGGCATCTACAAATTTTACACGCACACGGACGGATTTTTTATTCCGCCGACGGGTGAAAAACAAGGCGTCGCTCCGGCCAGCCCGCCCGTTCGCAACACGCCGGGTGCGGAAGTTTTTGACAAGCTCAAGGCGCGCGTGAACGGAGAAATCAACAATCTGTTCAAGTCCGTGCGCCCGCTGAATGAAATGCAGATGGAGTTTCTCGCGCGGGCGTATTTTTTGAAATGGACGCCGGCGTTTCAAAATCCAAAAGTCGTCGCGCAAGTTGTCAAAGGTATGGACGCTCTCTTCGCTGCGTATCGCAAAAATCCCGAACTGGCACACAACGATCCTTCGACTCCGAATCCCGGCTGGTTCGAGTTTGGCCCGGCGGGACACGCGGTTTCGCTGCTCGGCGAACAGTTGAAGCCGTTGCTCGACGCGCAAATTGATGACGGCGGCAAGAAAATTTCCCGGCGCGCGGCGTGGTCTGAAATGCTCGTGGCCGGGCGCGACTGGCATCGCCAGCATCGCCGGCTTTACACGAACCAGACAATGATTCAGGACATGGAAATTTATTTGTCCAATCGCGGACTTGAAATTGTTGATCCGGCCAGCGCGCTTTCCGAGTCCGCCGCGCGCCGCTATCTCTACGAAGCCGTCGGCCTCGAACCGTGGCGCGACAGCGATCCGGGCGCGGACAGCCACAGTTGGGGCGTCGGCACAAATTATTGGCAACTCACAGAAAAAGGTCTGACGAAGGAACTCGGCTTCGTCGGTTACTACGGCGAAGTGTTGGACTGGGTGACTTCAATTTACAATGCGACGCGGCCGGCGCCCGGTTTGCCCGGCGATGAAAAAATAAAAATGCAGTTGGAAAAAATCGCCAACGCGCGGGCGAACTTCCGTTATCCCGGAACCGACTCGGACGGTTTTCGCGCGATGCGGATTGAAGCCGTGGTCGGCTGGCGCGACAGCGGACATTATCCCGGCAATGTCGCTTACGGCGAGCGTTCGACGTGGGATGCGTCGTCGCTTTACGCGGTTGCCGCGACGCTCGACCCGGATGCGATTGGCTACGCGCAACAGATGTTTGCGGACGGACAATTTTTCATTTCAATCGAACGCCAGATGGCGCAGAACAACAGTCTTCGCGTCACCGCCGGACTGCTCGGCGTGCCGGATCAATACGAACTTATCCAAGCGCAGCCGCCGAGCGCGAAGCGTCTGCCGATGACGCCCGGCCAGCCGGATTTTGTTTTCAGCGACGAGGAGGACGGCGTGGTCGCGGTCAAAAATAGGGACGAAATTTTTTATGCGTCGCTCTATTGGCGCTCGCGCAACGCCTTGAATTCATTGGCGCGAATTCATTTAACCACGCCGCTCACAGATCAAATCGCGGTGGTGGCCGAGGACGCTCAATTTGAGCCGAGCGGACAATTTTACACGCGGCCAGATCATATCAATTTTGGGTTTGCCAATGGCGGTCCCCGCTATCCGCAGAATTTGCATTCGGCGAACGCGGGCGAAAAACTGCCCATCGCGAAAATTCCGGCGGGCGTGAAGTTCAAGCCGGGCGACGAAAGTGTGTATGCGGGCAAGGCGCAGTTTTATCAATTGCGTTATGGCAATTATCTGGTCGCCATGAACCTGACAACGGATAAAACGTTTGAATTGAAAACGCCCGCTGGTGTGGGCGAAGCGAAAGAACTGGCTTCTGGAAAAATTGTAAAGCTGGACGCGCCGCTCAAAGTTACGCCACGCTCGACGGTGGTATTGTGGCTCAAAAACTGATGACTATGAAATTTTCAAAACCCATTTTGTTCGGCCTGTTTTTGTTGGCAGCAATTCTGCCGGCGCGTTCGGTGGAATGGCAATGGTCGGTCGAGGTCAAAAGTGAAAAGCCGGAAAACGGTCCGGCGCGCGCGTGGCTGTGGATTCCGCCCAACTGCGAACGCGTGCGCGGCGTGGTGGTGGCACAGCACAACATGGAGGAGATCTCGATTCTGGAAAATCCGAAGTTCCGCGCGGCGCTGGCGGAAATGAATTTTGCAGAAATCTGGGTCGCGCCGTTTTTTGACCACGAGTTTCGTTTCAACGCGGGCGCGGGCGAAACTTTTGATTCGATGGTGGGCGCGCTCGCCGAGGAATCCGGTTATGCGGAATTAAATTTCGCGCCGGTCGTGCCGGTGGGACATTCGGCGGCGGCAAGCTGGCCGTATTATTTTGCCGCGTGGAATCCGGGGCGCACGCTCGCGGCACTTTCCGTGAGCGGCCAATGGCCCTATTTCCGCGACAAAAATTTCGCGCCGGACATCTGGGGCGGGCGCAGCGTTGATTTCGTTCCGTGCCTGGAAACCATGGGCGAATATGAATCCGCAAACGACTGGTCGCGCGAAGGTTTGTGGGAACGCCAGCAGCATCCGTTGATGCCGCTTTCGATGCTGGCGAATCCGGCGCAGGGACATTTTGCCAGCAGCGATGCGAAAGTGGAATACCTCACGCTCTATCTCAAAAAGTGCGTGCAGTATCGTGTGCCGAAAAACTGGGACGCGACCGCGCCGCCGGATTTGATTCCGATTGACCCGACAAAAAGCGGCTGGCTCGTGGACAAATGGCGGCGGGATCAAAAGCCGACTGCGCCTGCCGCGCCCGTTGGCGAATATACGGGCAATCCGAAACAGTCCTTTTGGTTTTTTGACGAGGAGTTGGCGAAGGCGACGGAAAAATATGAGGCGGCTTTTCGCGGATTAAAACCGCAATTGGTAGGTTACATTCAAGATGGAAAAATGGTTCCGCAACGCGACGAACATTTGCAGGTGGACTTGAAATTTGAGCCGCAGACGGACGGCGTGACGTTCAAGCTGGCCGGTGCATTTTACGATGCAGTTCCGTCCGGCAGTCCGCGATTGCCGGGCTGGACGGGTTTGCCGACGAATGCGCCGCTCGGTCACGCACGCGGCGGAGAAATTTCCATCGAGCGCATTTGCGGGCCGTTTGAAAAGATTTCGGCGGACACGTTTGCCGTCCGTTTTCAAAAGGAAACATTGCAAGTCACCAATGCGCGTTCCTACGAATTGGTTTTTGCCGCGAAGCAGTCCGGCGACGCTGAATACAAGGCCGCCGTGCAGCAGGCGCATATGTTTGTGCCGGTGCGCAACACGCAGGGCGCGGAACAGCACCTCTCGTTTCCAGAAATTCCCGACCAGAAAATTGGAACGAAATCGGTGGCGCTCGCCGCAACTTCGGACGCAAACGTAAAGGTGTATTATTTCGTCCG
>DATCFH010000079.1:0-9080 GCA_036509625.1 Verrucomicrobiia bacterium | reverse complement strand
GAGTTCGCAAGCTGCTTTTGAAAAAGACGCGCGGACATTATCCCGCCGTGTTCAAGGCGTTGGAAGTCGTGACGCGCGGCATTTCGCGGACGGTCGAGACGTCGCTCGCGCTGGAACGCGACGGCATCATTGAGCTGATGCAGACGGACGTTTGCCGCAATTTGATTGGCGTCTTTTTCCTGCAAGAGCGCGCGCGAAAAAAAACTTTACTCGCCGCCGGTTCAGTCGCCGGGCAGAAGCCGGTGGCGCATACGGCGGTCATCGGTGCGGGCGTCATGGGCGCGGGCATCGCGCAATGGATCAGCGCGCGAAAATTGCCGGTGGTCTTGCGCGACATCAATACGGAACAGGTCGCGCGCGGCATGGCGACCATTGCGAAACTTTATCGCGACGGCGTCAAACACCACACCTTCACGGCGCATGAAGCCCGCGCCGGAATGGAGTGCGTGCATCCCGCGCCGACGGAAGTTCCGTTGCATCATGCCGACATTATCATCGAAGCAGCGGTGGAAAATTTGGAGTTAAAGAAAAAGATTTTTCAGCGGCTCGACGAACTGGCTTCGCCCGACACGATTCTCGCCACCAATACGTCGGCGTTGCCCATTTCGGAAATGGCCGCGAGCACGCGCCATCCCGAACGCGTCGTCGGTTTGCATTTTTTCAATCCGGTTCACCGGATGCAGCTCGTCGAAGTCATCGTCGCGCGCCAGACCGCGCCGGAAGTTTTGCAGCGCGCCCTCAAGTTCGCGCAGCAGATCGGCAAGCTGCCGGTGGTCGTGAAGGACAGTCCGGGTTTTCTGGTGAACCGGATTCTGATGCCGTATCTGATCGAGGCAGGAAATCTTTTTGAGGCGGGCGCGAAGGTGGAAGACCTCGACGAGGTGATGCTCGATTTCGGAATGCCGATGGGGCCGTTGCGACTGCTGGACGAAGTGGGATTGGATGTGTCGTTGCACGTCGCCGCGACGCTCGCCGCGCATTTCGGCGACCGCATGAAAGTTCCCGGCTGTCTCGGCAAAATGACGAGCGCTGGTTTGCTCGGTCGCAAGAGCGGCGGCGGATTTTATTTGCATGAAAAATCGAAGGGGGCGAAACCGAATCCGCAGGTTTCCGCCTATGTGCAAAGCGAGAAAGCGCGTGAGATGACACGCGAGGAACTTCAGGAGCGCATGGTTTTTTTGATGGTCAACGAAGCCGCCCGCTGTCTGGAGGAGCAAATTGTCACCGACCCGGCGGACGTGGATTTTGCCATGATCATGGGCACCGGATTCGCGCCGTTCCGAGGCGGGCCGCTGCGCTACACCGACACCGTTGGCGCAGTCAGGCTCGTGGGAGCGATGAACCATCTCGTCGCTTCCGGAACGGCGCATTTCGAGCCATGCAAGTTGCTGGCCGGCATGGCGGCAAACGGCGAAAAGTTTTATCCCAAAACTGAAAGGGTTTTATGAACACCATCCAACCACCACCCGGAGAAACGCCGTCGCTGATTGACACGTCGAAGATGTCCACCGGCCAGCGCGCGGCGATGGAACTGACCGAGGCCGCCCGCGAACCTGAACACGCGCGGACGTTCGCCGGCGGAATGTTCATGGGCGAATTCAACCTATCCACGGTGCATCCGTTTCCAATCCAAAGCGTCGAGGACCGCGATCAAGGCGACGCCTTTCTCAAACAGCTCGAAGCATTGCTGCGCGAAAAAGTTGACGCCGACGAGATTGATCGCACCGGCGAAATTCCGCAGCCGGTGATTGACGGACTTGCGCGGCTCGGCGCGTTCGGTATCAAAGTGCCGACGGACTATGGCGGACTCGGCTTGTCGCAGACAAATTATTGTCGTGCGGCGATCCTGCTCGGCAGTTGGTGCGGGAATTTGACCGCGCTGATTTCAGCGCATCAATCCATCGGCGTGCCGCAGCCGCTGATTTTGTTTGGCACCGAACCGCAGAAACGCAAATACCTGCCGCGCGTTGCCGCAGGCGAGGTTTCGGCGTTTGCGCTCACAGAAACGAACGTCGGCTCCGACCCGGCGGCCATGGCGACGCGCGCCGAGCCGACGCCGGATGGAAAATATTTCATCCTCAACGGTGAAAAGCTTTGGTGCACCAATGGCACGAAAGCCGGCGTGATTGTGGTCATGGCGAAAACGCCGCCAAAAATCGTGAACGGAAAACCGAAGGACCAAATCACCGCGTTCATCGTCGAGATGGACTGGCCGGGCGTCGAGGTTTTGCACCGTTGTCATTTCATGGGCTTGAAGGCGCTTTACAATGGCGTCGTCCATTTCACCAACGTCCGCGTGCCGGTGGAAAATATTTTACTCGCGGAAGGGAAAGGTTTGCGCGTGGCGCTGACCACGCTGGACACGGGACGGTTGACGCTGCCTGCCGCGTGCGTCGGAGCGGCGAAGCGCTGCCTGAAAATTTCGCGCGCCTGGGCCAACGAGCGGAAGCAATGGGGCGCGCCCATTGGCAAACACGCGGCAATCGCGGACAAATTGGCCCGGATGGCGGCGGATATTTTTGCGATGGAATCCATGACACTGCTCGCCGCCAGCCGGGTTGACCGCGATAAGCACGCGGATGTCCGGCTTGAAGCGGCCATGTGCAAACTCTGGGCGACCGAGGCGACGTGGCGGATCGTCAACGACGCCGTGCAGATTCGCGGCGGGCGCGGCTACGAAACTGCGTCGTCGCTCAAGGCGCGCGGCGAACCGGGCATCGCGCTGGAGCGGATGCTGCGCGACTGCCGCATCAATACGATCTTTGAAGGATCGAGCGAAATCATGCGGCTATTTGTTGCGCGCGAAATGCTCGACCCGCACCTCAAAGTCAGCGCGGCGGCGCTGAATTCGCAGTTGCCGTGGGCGCGGCGATTGGGCGCGGCGACCAAGGCTGGACTGTTTTATTCCGGCTGGTATCCGAAGCAATGGCTGCCCAATGTGTTTCAAGTTTCAAGTTTCAAGTTTCAAGCTGGCCACAAGCATCTGCGTTACGTCGCACGGACGAACCGGCGGCTGGCGCGGGCGATTTTTCACGCGATGCTGCGGCACGGCCCGAAGCTGGAACGCGAGCAGCTTTTGCTCGGTCGCTTCGTGGACATCGGCGCGGAACTGTTCGCCATCACGGCCACTTGCCTGCGCGGCGAACGATTGCTTGATTCCAAGGACGCCACCGGCAAACAAAATTTGCCCGGTTTAATTGACTATTTTTGCAAAGCGGCACGACTGCGGATCGAGCAACATTTTCACGACCTGCATTACAACACCGACCCGGACGGTTACCGGCTTGCCCAAAAATTGCTCGCGAATAATTGTTTGGAATTGGAATCCGGCATCGTGCAAAAATAAAATGCGGTATCAAATCGGCGTCGGCTCGCCCACGCATTTTTCTGTGGCAACTTGAAAGACGCGGTTTATGGCGTAAGTTGGTTCAGGCAATGATGTGAAGTAGAATAGTAAATCACAGTTTCACCAATTGCAGGAATGATAGGTGTCGTATGAGGCAGTGCGCGTTAATGCTGCTGTGGGTTTTGGGAGCCATGCTTCTGACGACGGGATGTCGCAGTTTATTTTCCAGCAGCCAGTCCATGACCGTTTCGCGTTGGAAAAGTTACAACGACGTCGAGTCGGCGTTTCAAAAAATCACGCCTTACCAGACGACCGTGACGGATTTGCGGACGCTGGGTTTTGACCCGAAGACTTCGCCCAATGTGAAAATTCTTACTTACGTTGACATCATCCAGACCTTTATGCCCAATCCCGGCATCCATAAGCAGGACCTGCCCGACGCCGTGCGCGAGTGCATCGAAGCGAAGGAAAAGAGCCGCGCCTACCTGATAGAATTGGAGGACATCCGGGACAAACGCCACGGCAACCTGTTTCTCGACATCTTTGGATTTGACCGGCAGACCCACAAATCGGGCTGGCGGTTCAAGGGACTGATTCTCATCAACGACAATCTGGTTGTTTACAAACTTGCTTCCGGCGAACCGCGTATTGCGAACGAGGAAAATAAAGTCAAGCCGTTGGGTCCGTTGCAGGAACTTGATCTCAACATCTCGACTGCCGCGACGTATGCAAAGTGAATTTTCACGACGCACGGCTAAATAGAAATGGCGGGCGCAAGCCGGTTAGTTTCGGGCTTTGGGCGGTGTCTGTGCGGCAATCTCACAGACACCGCTGACACATTTGCGCCCGAAAAGATTTCCAATGCCCATGCGGTTGCGCGCGAACCATTCGTAGCCGAGGTCGGCGAGCTGGCGCAATCCCGGCCAACCCGTCGGCGCGAGCAGCCAGCCCAGGCCGATGGCGCGATACGCCTCGCGAAAAACTGCCAGCTTCTTCACCATGCGACCATCGGGAAAAACGCCGTGAATGACGCCCATCAATTCTGCGCGCGTGGTGTGATAAACCGCCGGATCAAATTCCGGCGCAGCAATGTCTTCAAACGCGAGCCAGCCGTGACGATTCCGCTTTTGCAGAAAGCGCGCCTCGCGCTGGCAGAACGGGCAATCGCCGTCGTATAACAATTTGAAACGCCATGAATTCATTCGCAAAGCAACCTTACTGCGCAAACGGACTGGTTGCCCAATAAAAAAGCCGGAACAATTAAATGTTCCGGCCGGACAATTGGGAGAAATTATTTCTTCTTGGCCACAACTGGCTTTTTCGTCACGCCATTCTTTTTTGCGACTACGGGTTTGACGACCAGTTTGGCAGCGGGCATGAGGACAGCCTTGTTCTTTTTGAGAAATTTTTCGATGTTCGTTTTGCTGCCAATGGAGTTGGAAACGCGGACGGCATTGTGCTTGCCGAGCTTGTAATGAACGAGGAGCTTACCAACCATGTCCACCTGAAGATTCGTCTCCGCCATGCGCCAAATCTGGCCGTCAGCCAATGGTTCCATGCGCGCGCGCGGAGCGGATTTGGTCTTAATCACAATACATTCTGCAAATTTAACTTAAACTTATCCAGTTAAATCGGCAATTTACGCCGCCCGCAATTTCAAAATCAAATCCTTGCTCTCCAGCGCGTCGCCATTTTGCACAAAAATCCCGTCCACCACGCCGTCGGTGGAGGCATAAATTGTCGTCTGCATTTTCATCGCTTCGAGCGTGAGCAGTTTGTCACCTTTCGCTACTTTTGCACCGACGCTGACTGCGAGCGCAGTGACGAGTCCGGGAATGGGCGCGCCGATTTCATTTGGCTTGGCGGCGTCGGCTTTGACCCGCGCCTTGATGGTCGGCTTGGCGGAACGATCCACAATCGCCATCTGCCGCGCCATGCCGTTCAATTCAAAGTTCAACGCGCGTTTGCCCTCGGCATCCACCGCGCCAATGTTGACGAGACGAATGAACAACGTCTTCCCCGCCTCAATCTCCACGGAAATTTCCTGTCCGGGTTTCATTCCGTAAAAAAAAGCCGGCGTCGGCAGCGCGGACAAATCGCCAAAATTATTTTCGTTCTTCGTGTAAGCCGCGAAAACTTCGGGATACATGATGTGGCTGAAAACATCGTCGTCCGTCGCGTCGCGTTTTAATTTTGCCGCCAGGTCTTCCGCAATTTTTTTGAAATTCAGCGGCTTCAACGATTCGCCCGGACGACCTTTCAACGGCTTGCGGTCGCCGAGAATGACGTGCTGTAATTTCTTCGGCCAGCCACCCAGCGGTTGACCGAGACCGCCGCCAATCATATCTATCACTGACTCTGGAAACGGCGTTTCGCCCGGTTCAAGATTCAAGACATCCGCCGGCTTGATACCGCGCGTCACGAGAAACATCGTCATGTCGCCGACGACCTTGCTGCTCGGTGTTACTTTAACAATGTCACCGAAAAGTTGATTTACCTCCGCGTAGGTTCTTGCAATCTCCGGCCAGCGCTGCGCCAAACCCATTGAGGCAGCCTGTTCCTTTAAGTTGGTAAATTGTCCGCCGGGCATTTCGTGCAAATAAACTTCCGCGCTGCCGGATTTCGGCGACGTGTCAAACGGCGCGTAGTAAGTGCGAACCTGTTCCCAATAATCAGCAAACTCATTCAGCGCGGCCAAATCCAGCCCCGTGTCGCGCTTGGTGAATTGCAACGCGGCGACAATTGAATTCAGATTGGGCTGACTGGTCGAACCGCTCATCGAAGAAATCGCCAAGTCCACGATGTCCACGCCCGCTTCCGCCGCGCTCAATACGGACGCGGCGGCAATTCCGCTGGTGTCGTGCGTGTGAAAATGAATCGGAATCCCAATTTCTTCCTTCAACGCCTTGACCAGCACGTTCGCCGCCGCCGGTTTGCAAAGTCCCGCCATGTCTTTGATGGCGAGAATGTGGGCGCCCATCTTTTCCAGTTCCTTCGCCAGCTTGACGTAATACTTCAACGAGTATTTGTCGCGCGCGGGATCAAGAATGTTGCCGGTGTAACAAATCGCCGCCTCACAAATCGCGTGCGTCTCTTGCACCGCATCCATCGCGATGGTCAAGTTCGGTAAATAATTGAGCGAATCGAAAATGCGAAAGATGTCCATTCCTGACTCCGCCGCGTGTTTGACGAAACCGGCCACGGCGTTGTCGGGATAATTGGAATAGCCCACAGCGTTCGAGCCACGAAAGAGCATTTGAAAACAGATGTTCGGAATGCGCTGGCGCAAATCGCGCAGCCGTTGCCATGGATCTTCGTGCAGGAAACGCATCGAAGTATCGAACGTCGCGCCGCCCCACATTTCCATGCTAAACAGATTCGGCGTGCGTTGCGCGACAGCTTCCGCGACCGCCATCATGTCGTAACCGCGCAAGCGCGTGGCGAAAAGCGATTGGTGCGCGTCGCGGAAAGTTGTGTCGGTGACGAGCAACGGTTTTTGTTTCAACGTCCACTCAGCAAATTTCTTCGCGCCGAGTTGCAGCAGCAATTGGCGCGTGCCGCTGGGCGTGATTTGTTTGCGGTCATGCGCGGGAATGCGCGCGGGAACAAAACTTTCTTTTGGAACAAATCCTTTCGCTTGCGGATTGCCATTGACGGTTACGTCGCCAATAAAAGCCAGCAACTTTGTCGCGCGATCGCGTTTGGCTTTGAACTTGAAAAGTTCCGGCGTCGTATCAATCAACGTCGTGGAAGCCTGACCGCTGCGGAAAGTTTCGTTGTGGATGACGTTTTCGAGAAAGGGAATGTTCGTCTTCACGCCGCGAATGCGGAACTCGCGCAAGGCGCGATCCATTCTTTGCAAAGCCGCTTCAAAGGTTTGCGCGCTCACGGTCAACTTCACCAAAAGCGAATCATAAAACGGCGTGACGACCGAACCGCCGTAGCCCATCCCGCCGTCCAATCGCACGCCGAATCCGCCGGCGGAGCGATACGTCAAAATGCGACCGTAATCCGGCTGAAATTTATTTTCGGGATCTTCCGTCGTGATGCGACATTGGACGGCATAACCGTTGCGCGGAATTTTTTCCTGCGCGGGAATCCCCACTTCTTTGCCGTGCATCGGTTTGCCATCGGCGATGAGAATTTGCGAACGCACCAAATCTAAACCCGTGATGACTTCCGTCACCGTATGTTCCACTTGGATGCGCGGATTCATCTCGATGAAGAACCATTCTTTCGAGTCCTGATCGTAAAGAAACTCGACCGTGCCCGCGTTGTCATATTTGATTTCACGACACAACTTCACCGCTGCGTCACACAATTCCGCGCGAACTTTTTCATCCAGTTCAATGCTCGGTGCAATCTCGATAACTTTCTGATGTCGCCGTTGCACGGAGCAATCGCGTTCGTGCAAGTGAACTACATTGCCGTGTTTATCGCCGAGAATCTGCACTTCGATGTGCTTTGCGCGCGGAATATATCGTTCGAGGAAGACTGCTGGGTTGCCGAACGCGCGACCGGCTTCACCTTGCGCTTCGTCGAGCAAATCGGCCAAGTCGCCCGGCTTCTGAACCACGCGCATCCCACGACCGCCACCGCCGAACGCGGCTTTGATGATAAGTGGAAAACCAATTTCCTTGGCCGCTTTCAAAGCTTCACCACGATCTTCAATGGCATCCTCGGTTCCCGGCAAAACGGGCACGCCGACTTTTTGCGCGAGCGCGCGCGCGGCAGTTTTATCGCCCATGTTTTTTAACAAGTCCACGCGCGGGCCAACAAAAATAATGCCCGCTTCGTTACAGGCTTTGGCGAATTCCGCGTTCTCGGAAAGAAATCCGTAACCGGGATGGATGAAGTCCACGCCCTTCTCTTTCGCGAGCGCGATGATGCTGGGAATGTCGAGATACGCGCCGACGGGGCCTTTGCCTTCGCCGACGACATACGCTTCGTCCGCCTTGAACCGATGAATGGCGAGCCGGTCTTCCTGCGCGTAGATGGCGACGGTGCGCAGGCCAAGTTCCGTCGCCGCGCGAAACACGCGGATGGCGATTTCGCTGCGGTTGGCGACGAGCAATTTTCTTTGGCGAACGGGTGCGGCGTTGGAACTCATATAAGCGTGGCATAAGACACCAAACACGCGCGCGCAAATCAATCCGAGAAATCATTTTCCGCAAAAAACTTTAAGGAATGGCGATTTTGCCGGGGCGCGCAAGGCACTTTCCGGCTACTTAACTTTTTCATTAGCCGTCTTGACAGCAAGCATAAAAGAACTAAAAGTGTCAGCGGGCTGGAAATATTTAATAATTATGCAGTTAAAGATTTCATCATGATTGACTGGAACGAGAAATTTGAAACGGGCATCAAAACCATTGATGAGCAGCACAAGATGCTGATTCTGCACATCAACCAGTTGGAAGATATGCTCCTGCACACCCACCCGACCCCGCAACAGATCCGTTTTGCCGTCAGCCTCGTGGACTTTCTGGAACAATACGCCAAGACCCATTTTGGATTTGAGGAACAATGTATGGAATGTCATCGTTGTCCCGTTCACGAAGAGAACCAGCGGCAGCACGCCACGTTCATCGAGTTCTTCAACGGCTTTCATGCCGAATTCAAGCACCACGGTTACAGTATGGAAGCCTTCAAAAATTTGCACCGCACTACGAGCACCTGGATTACCAGCCATATCCTGCGGACGGATACGCAATTGAAAGCCTACGTCAAAGCCTAG
>DATCFH010000078.1:0-4862 GCA_036509625.1 Verrucomicrobiia bacterium | reverse complement strand
GCCGGAATAAGGAATTTTCACCGGCTCGGCCAGCGTGTGATCTTTTTGTTGCGCGAGGAAAAACACCGCGCCGTTGTCGCCGAGCAACACGATGTCCGCCAAGCCGTCACCGTTCAAATCGCCGACGGAAAGTGCGTTCGCGTCGAGCCGGCCATCGTCAATGTGCCAGCGCTTCGGTTCGCTCCAGCCATTCGTGCCGAGGTTGTAGCGAATAATCAAATCCTTCGTGTCGCCAAAATAAATCAAGTCAGGCCGACCGTCGCCGTTCACGTCCGCGACGACGAGCGCGGCGATGCGTTCTTCCGTCGGCACGGAATCAATGCGGAAACGCGCGCCCGGCGGCAGGTCATTTATCTCCGGTTTCTGCGCGGGCGTCGTGTCCGTGCGATTCGTCTTGCCGGTCAGATTGTAAAGCAGACTGATTTTGGAACGCAGATTGTTGACGACAATAATGTCGTTCAAGCCATCGCCATCGAGGTCAGCCACGCGCAGATTGTTAATCATCTGATCCACGGGGAAAACTTCTTTGCCGGTGAAGCCGAACAAATTGGTGACGCTGGCCGCGCGAACGGAAAGGGAAAAACCCGCCACCGCCGCCAGCGCGACGACGAAACATTTCAAGCAACGATTCATGCGCCGCAACCTGCCAGCGCCAAAAGAAATTGGCGAGATTATTCGCCGATGAAGTGCAGCGACACACGGCGGGAATGCGGCTGCGTGCGGTGTTCCCACAAATAAATTCCCTGCCACGTCCCCAGCGCGAGTTCGCCAGCGCGCAGCGGAATTGAAAGGTTCACCGCCGTCAGCGCGGTGCGGATGTGCGCGGCCATATCGTCGTCGCCCTCGGCGGTGTGGACAAACAGCGAGTCGCCGTCGCGCACAAGTCGCGCGAAAAAAGCATCAAGGTCGCGGCGCACATCGGGGTCGGCATTTTCCTGAATCAGCAGCGAAGCGGACGTGTGGCGCAAATGCAGCGTGACGAGGCCGTCGCGAAATTTATTTTCCGCAATCCACTTTTCCACCGCGCCGGTGAACTCCACCAACCCGCGTCCGCGCGTCGCGATGACGAGTTCATGAAAAGCTTGGCGGAACATAATTGCTTCGTGGTAGGGCTGACCTGCTGGTCAGCCTTTGGCGACCGGCTTCGTTCCCACGCTGACGGCACAGCAGCACCGCCCTACCCGTTAAAATCATTGCGCCACCGGCGCGCCTTTGTCGGCGAGCATTTTTTCGAGGTCGGGATTGCGCGGCTGGCCGGCGTCGAGCGCCTTTTGATAATGCCAGCGCGCGAGTTCGGCGAGCGGCGGATTCTGACTCAAATAAATCACCGCGAGATTATTATGCGCGGGCGCGTAATTCGGATTCAACTGGATCGCGCGGCGCAACGCCGTTTCCGCCGCCTTGCGCTGGCCTTGATGGCTCAATGTGACGCCGAGATAATTCTCAATCTCCGGATTGTTCGGGTCAATCTGTTCTGCGTGACTCAACGCCTTGAACGCATCGTCATATTTTTCCTGACGAAATTTCAAATAGCCCAACGTGGAAAGATTGTAGGCGTCGTCCGGCGTCTGCACGAGCGCGGCGGTGATGTGCTTCTCCGCGTCGTCGAGTTTGCCCTGCTGCAATTCAATCGTCGCAAGGTTGGCGAGCGCAATGCCGTTGTTCTGGTCGCGGTCGAGAATTTTCAAGTAGTCCGCTTCCGCCGCATCAAATTGCTGCGCGGCAAAATGCGCTTGCGCGGAAGCCACGAGTTCCGCCGTGCCGGACGGCATTTCAGCAATGGATTTTTTCTCGGCATCGGGACTGGCCGCTGGCGGCACGGCGGATTTGAGCAACGCCAATTCCTCCGGCGCGTAAGGCACGGACGATGCCGTCAGCACCGATAACTGGGAACGCAGCATACTCACCTCGTCATTCAACGCAGAAATTTGCGCGGTCGTGCCAATATTTTTGCCGCCGGAATTCTGCTTGTTCGCCTGATCCAATTTCTCAATCAACTGGTCGCGTTCCTGCGTCAAAGTTTGGATGCGCGCTTCATAATCCGCTGTATTCACGGTCGCATTCGTCGCCGCCGAAAGTTCCTGCAACCGGTTTTGCAACGCCGTTTTTTCCAACGCCGCAACTTCCGCCTGCGACCGCAAGGCCGCCACCAGCGCCCGCGACAGTTTCAATTCCGCCGCCGTCGTATCGTCGCTATTTGTCGCGGGCGACGCCGCGCGCAACGTCGCCAGTTGCGTCTTGAGACTTTCATTTTCCGCGCGCAAACCGGCCAGCACCGCGTCGCCATTCGTCGCCGAACCGGGATTCTGCCGCAATCGGTCAAGCTCGTCCGCCAATTTTTCGGCGCGGTCATGCTCGTCGTTAAAATTTCTGACGGCGGCGGCGCGATCCAGTTGCGCCATCTCCAACGCATTCGTATCCACCACAACCATGCTGTTGAAATTAGTGACGGCATTCGTGACGACCACGAGATTGTTATTCGTCACATATACCGTGGCAAAATTCGTCGCGCCAGAAATTGTGTTCGTGATAAAGACCGTGCTGAAGTTGGTGACGAATTCCGTTTCCGCTTTTTCGGGAATCGCGCTGGTGATGGCAAGGCCGACCTTGAGCAAATCAATTTCCTTCATCAGCGAACGGATTTTTTCCTGTGCCTTGGCCAACTCGCGCGGGTCAATCGCGGCGGGCTGCACGGACAACGCCTCTTTCAATTTCGCCTGCCAGATGTCATTCGCCGCCTGCGCCACCTGCAATTGCGTGCGCAAATGATCCACCTCACTCGACAACTGCGAACTGTCCGGCAGCGGCGCGGCAGCCGAGGCGTTGTTGGCGGGCGCGGCGACCTCGATCGGTTTTGCCGCCGCTTGCACGGATTTTTTAGCGTTAGCCACCATGTCCGCGCGGCTTTTGAGGTCAGCCAATTTGTCGGCGATTTGATTTAGCCGGAACGAAACGATGTTGGGATTCCAGTTCGGAAATTCATTTTTGAACTGCTGCAACTGGTTTTGCGCGTCGCTGAATGCCGCCGCCGCCTCGCCCGGATCGCCCGACGTCGCCAAGCCATCCGCCTGCTGAATCAGACCGTAAATGCCGATGTATTTATCATCCGCCTCCTGTTGCGCGCGCGCCGTGAACAACATTCCGGCGAACAGCAAACTGACGATACAAAGAAATTTCATAACGGTAAAATGCCAGAGGAAAATTACTTTGGCAATCGCGCCGCGCGTTACGCAACTGTCACCGGCGAAAGATTGACCGGCGAAAAAAACTTTGTTATCGTCCCGTCCAGTTGCGATATGAAATCCGCACTGAACCAGCACGTTTTGGTTTTGAACCGGCTATGGCAGGCCGTCAATGTTTGCACCGCACGTCGCGCGCTCACGCTCCTCTTCCAAGGTCAGGCTCAAGTGGTGATGAACAATGCCGACGGTTCGTTCCGCACTTTTAATTTTCAAGAATGGGCCGATGTCTCCGCCGATGCGCCGCACGATGATTCGATTCACGCCATCTCTTTCCGCATCCGCGTGCCGAAAATTATTCTGCTCTTCATGTATGACCGGATGCCGAAGAAAGAAGTGAAGTTTACGCGGCATAACATTTTTGAGCGCGACAAGGACACCTGCCAGTATTGCGGCAAAGTTTTCGAGCGAAAAGATTTGAACCTCGACCACGTCATCCCGCGCGATCGCGGCGGGCCGACGACTTGGGAAAACATTGTTTGCTCGTGCATCCCGTGCAATACGCGCAAGTCCAACCGCACGCCGTATGAAGCCGGATTGAATCTCGTCCGCAAACCCAAGCGCCCGAAATGGCGGCCGTTCGTGCAGGTCAACTTCACGCTGCACAAGCATGACAGTTGGCGGCATTTCGTGGATCTCGCCTACTGGAACGTGGAACTCGGCGAAGATGTTGCGCCGTAGCCGCGCATTGACTTCGCAACTTCCGCAGCTATTATTTGCGGCCACTTGGCGTGCTCGTCTATCGGCTAGGACAACGGATTCTCAATTCGTGAAGACGGGTTCGATTCCCGTGCGCGCTACCAATTTTCTTTACCTCACCAATCCATTGAAAACAAAGGGTTTAGTGAGGTTTTTTACTGCTCAAAACAAAACACATCTTGACTTTTTCCGACAGTTTGCCTACTGTATGACTACCTTATGAAAACATCTTCCAAGACCGAAAAAACGAAGGCGTGGCGCGTGGAAAAGACCGGCAACACCACCGTTGCCATTTACCGCCGCGACAAATTCCACAAAGCCAGCGGCAAGACGTATCAGGTGTTTGAGGTTGCCGACTACACCGCCGGTCAACGTCGCTTGCAAAGTTTTTCCGATTCGGCAAAGGCCATTGCCGAGGCGCAACGGATTGGCCGCTTGCTGGCGTCTGGCGAGACTTCCGCCGCCAAGCTAGGAGGCAACGAAGCCGCAAGCTATGGTCGCGCCGTTGAACTATTGCGCGACGCCGGACTGGAAACACCCCTTGAACTGGTTGCCGCGCGCTACGCCCAAGCCGTGACGATTCTTGGCTCGGATTTGGTTGTCGAGGCGGCAAAATTCTATTTGCAGCGCAATCCGGCGAACCGCGAAACACGCACCGTCCAGCAAGTCGCCGATGAATTGGTTGCCTTGAAAGAAAACCGCAAGGCCAGCGCGCGTTACGTCGGGGATTTGCGGGCGCGGCTCAATACGCTGGCGAAAAAGTTTTCGATGAATGTGGACATGGTGACGACGCGCGACTTACAAACGTGGTTCGACAGCATGGACGCCGCGCCGCGCACTGTCCGCAACTTCCGCAGCCATGCCAGCACCCTTTTCAAGTTTGCCGAGGCGCGGGGATATATCGCCAAGGGGGAAAATCCCGTC
>DATCFH010000077.1:0-3202 GCA_036509625.1 Verrucomicrobiia bacterium | reverse complement strand
AATGGCAGGACGCGAAGACTGGACTCTGGTGGCAGGTGTTGGATCAAGGTAATCGCAAAGGAAATTATCTCGAAGCTACGGCATCCACGATGTTTGTTTACGCGCTCGCGAAAGGCGTGAATCACGGCTATTTGTCGCGCGATTATATTCCTTTAGTCGAAAAAGGTTATGCGGGCATCATCAACAATCTCATCAAACCTGATGGCGAAAATAATTGGACGCTTACGCAATGTTGTCAGGTCGCCGGTCTTGGCGGTTCGCCGAGCAATGGCAAATTTCGCTCCGGCAGTTTTGATTATTACGTCGGCGAGCCAATTGTAAAAAACGATTTGAAAGGCGTCGGCCCATTCATTCTCGCGGGAATCGAATTGCAAAAACTTTCGGAATCGAAATAATTCCCGCCATCGCCATGAATACTTTTTTCAAAACGATTCTGTTCGCCGCGACCATTTTTTCTGCCGCCAATTTTTCGTCATCCGCGCAGACCAATGCTCCCGACCTCACGCCAAAATCCGTTCTCGACGTGATGCAGCGCGTCGCGGACTGGCAGCTCGCGCATCCTGAAACCAACCGCTCGACCGGCTGGATTTGCGCCGTCGGCGATGCGGGCATGATGGCGCTCGCAGGAATTTCCGGCGATGCCAAATATCGCGACGCGATGCTCGCGAAAGGCGAAACGAATCACTGGGAGCTTCCCGTTTTTCGTGGCCGGAAATATCACGCCGACGACCAGTGCATCGGCCAGACGTGGGCGGAACTTTATTTTCTCTATCGCGAAAACCAGATGATCGCGCCGATGCGCGAACGGTTTGACTGGATTCTCGCCCATCCGCCCAAAGATAAGTCGCTCGATTTTTCGCAGCCGGATCACGGGCAGGAATTATGGTCGTGGTGCGATGCGCTGTTCATGGCGCCGCCGACGTGGCTGCGGCTTTACGCGGCGACTGGCGATGAAAAATATATGAACTTCGCCGTGACGAATTTCTGGCGCACGACAGATTTTCTTTACGACAAGAATGAAAACCTGTTTTTCCGCGACAGCACGTTTTTCAAAATGACCGAGGCAAACGGTAAAAAAGTTTTCTGGTCGCGCGGCAACGGCTGGGTGTTCGCCGGCATTGTGCGCGCGTTGCAATACTTGCCGATGAACAGTCCGGAACGTCCGCGCTTCGAGCAATTGTTCAAGGAAATGGCGGGAAAAATCCTCTCGCTGCAATCGGCCGACGGACTCTGGCGCGCGAGTCTGCTCGACGCGCAGGATTTTCCGACGCCGGAAGCCAGCGGTTCGGCGCTGTTCACTTATGGTTTTGCGTGGGGCGTGAATCAGGGCTTGCTCGACCGCGCGACGTTTGAACCCGCCGTCCGCAAGGCGTGGCCGGCGCTCGTCGGCTGCGTGAATGCCGATGGCCGGCTGACGCACGTTCAACCGGCGGGCGACCATCCGATTCAATTTTCGGCGGATGCCACGTCACCTTACGGCGGCGGCGTCTTTTTGCTCGCGGGTAGTGAGGTTTATCGGATGGCGGTTTTGGAAAAAATTGTAATTCCTCAAAACCCTTCAATTTTTGGATTGGGAACGATAGTTAAAGTTACAAATCCTTCAAATTTTCGACGCGATTGCGAGACCATTGAATTAAACGCCAATCCCGGTTTTATTTCTGGACCGTTTTATAATCAAAGCGGTATTAGAATTAGAGATTTGCCGATAATCTTCAAAAGCAACATAAGCATAATGGACGGTGTTTCTTCACGCATTTTAGATTCTCAAGTTTTTCGTTCACAAACAAATTATACAATGCCTGACAAATTACTTTTCCAAGTTGATCTCGCGCCAAATGAAACACGAACATTTTATGTTTTGCCGAACGAAATGTTGCCCGCCGTGCCGCCGCCGATTGTGAAGACGATGGCGCGTTATGTGCCGGAACGCTTCGACGATTTTGCGTGGGAAAGCGACCGCATCGCGCATCGCATCTACGGGCAGGCGCTCATCAAGGCCGAGGGAACCATCAGCAGCGGCGCGGACGTGTGGATTAAAAAGGATCGCGGCCTCATCGTGGACATGATGTATGCCACGAAACATTATCACGAGGACAACGGCTCGTTCATGGACGATTATCGCGTCGGCAAAAGCCGTGGCTGCGGCGGTCTCGGCATTTGGGATGGCAAAAAACTTTTCGTGTCGAGCAATTGGAAAACTTGGAAGCTCATCACCACCGGCCCGATCCGTTCGGAATTTGAACTGACTTACGACGCGTGGGATGCGGGCAACGGTCGCATGGTTTCCGAAGTGAAACGGTTTAGCATTGACGCCGGTTCGTGGCTGACGCGCGTGACGAGCACGATTTCGAGCGAAGACAAATCGCCTTTAACCATCGGCATCGGTCTGGCCGAACGCGCATGCCCGACGAATCGCGTGGAATTTATCGCGCACGATTTGACCGAAGGCTGGCTGACTTACTGGCAGCCGGAAGATCAGCCGAAAGGCACGACGGCAGTGGCAATTTTGTTGCCGAAAAATTCGGTAAAAGAATTCACCAACGACAATCCTGATATGCCCGACGCGAAAAAACACGCCAATGTGCCACAGCCGACGCATGAAGGCTATCCGCCCATCCGCACGCAGCTCGCCGTGACGCAGATGGAAGTGGGACAACCGTTCAGTTATTATTTTGGCGCGAGCTGGGATCGCAGCGGCGATTTTACGAACCACTTCCAATGGGATAATTACATCAAACGCTTCGCCGAACGCCGCGACCAGCCGTTATCGGTGACGGTGGGGAATTGAAATAAAATCTTGTAGGAGACGCGGTGACGAGTCTCAAATTAATTTTGAAAATCGTCGTGGAGAAATGAGACTCCTTACGTCGTCTCCTGCAAATTAAGTTTTCGCCGCGGCAATCATTTTCATCGCCTCTGCCGTGAGCGCGGTGATTTTTGCCCAATCTTTTTCTGCGACTAATTTCTTTTCCGCCATCCACGAACCGCCGACCGCCGCGACTTGCGGAATCGCCAGATAATTCGGCAGCGTCGCCGCCGTGATGCCGCCGGTCGGAATAAATTTCATGCCGGTATGGCCGAACGGCCCGATGAGTGCTTTCAGCGCGTTCACGCCGCCAAACGTTTCCGCCGGAAAAAATTTCAGATGTTTCCAGCCGAGTTCCAGCGCGCGCATGATTTCGCCGGGGGTGATGACGCCGGG
>DATCFH010000076.1:0-8771 GCA_036509625.1 Verrucomicrobiia bacterium | reverse complement strand
GAAGAACTGCGCCAGCACGAATTTCCCGTTGCGAAAAATAAAATTTTTCTCGGCCACGCGGGCGTCTGCCCGCTGCCGCGCCGCGTCGCGCAGGCGATGATTGATTGCGCCAACGGCGGCACGCTCGGCGACCAGGAAGCTTTCGTCATGCACAAAATTGCCGACGCACGCAACGCCGGTGCGAAATTATTGAACTGCCAGCCGGATGAAGTTTCGCTCGTCGGCCCGACTTCACTCGCATTGAGCCTCGTTGCGGCCGGACTGAAATTTCGCAAAGGCGACAACATCCTGATTTACCACGACGATTATCCGTCCAATGTTTATCCGTGGCTGGCGCTCGCCGATCAGGGTGTGAAAGTTCGCCTGCTCAACGCGCGCGGCCTCGGCATCATCCGCGCGATTGACGTGATGGGTCAGGTGGACGAAAACACGCGCATCGTCGCGCTCGCGTCCAATCATTTCATCAGCGGCTACCGGCTTGACCATGTCGCCATCGGAAAATTTCTGCGCGAACGCGGAATTTTATTTTGCCTCGACGCGATTCAAACACTCGGCGCATTTCCGACAACCGTGGAGAATGTGGATTTTCTTGCCGCTGATTCGCACAAATGGCTGCTCGGCCCGTGCGGCGCGGGTTTGCTTTACGTTAAAAAGGATTTGCAGGAAAAATTAAATCCGCCGATTTACGGCTGGCACAATGTCCGCAATCCAAATTTTGTCGCGCAGGAAAAAATCGAGTTCCGCAGCGGCGCGGCGAAATTTGAGGCGGGCACGCACAATCTGGTCGGCCTAGCCGGCTTGCTCGCCGCGATGGAATTGGCGCTGGAAATTGGTGTGGAAAATATCGCCACCGAACTTTTACGCAAACGCGCTTGGCTCGTTCCCGCATTGCAGGCCAAGGGTTTTGCCGTGCTGAACGCCGAACCAAAAATCGAAAACGCCAGCGGTATCACCACTTTTTTTACGCCGGGCAAAGACCTTGCACCGCTGCATCAAAAACTGGCGGAGGCTAACGTCATCGCGTCACTGCGCGTGGATCGCAAAGGACAAAATTACATCCGCCTCGCCCCGCACTTTTACAACACCGATGCGGAATTGCAGAGAGTTGTAGAACTGCTTTAATTTTCCCGGTGGCTGAATTCGCGGATCATCGCGCGCCACCACGGTGCGAGTTTTTCTTCGGGGCGCAGCCACGCCTGCTGATGCAGCCACACCATCACGCGCTGGTCGGCCATCACGGTCATGCGCTCGGACGCATTTAATTTTTCCGGTCCGCCCGCCAAAAGTTTTTCGCCCAGTTCGCGCGCGGCGTCCGTGCCCGCACCGATGCGGACGAGATGCTCCGCATAGACGGGATTTAATTGTTTCTCGCGCAGGAGCGTGACGTGAATTGCATTCACATACGGATCCAGCACAGCAGCGGCGAGTCCGGCGTGGACGCGGCAGCACGGCGAATTGTCTTCGGTCAGTTCGTGAATTTTCATGCGCGAACGCAGCGAGACGAGTTCTATCGGCGGACTGGTTTCTTCCGGCGTCAGAAATAATCCAGCGCTTTTGGCGCGCGCCCCGAGACTGCGACGGCTCGTCAGCACGCTCAACGGAATAGAAAAAGCCATGCCCGCCAGCAGCGGCGTGAACCACCAGAACAAACTCGGATCAAGTTTCCAAGTGAACCAGCCCCACGCGACGCCAATGAGCGTGTGACCCCAGTGCCGCTGGACAGCATAAAGCCAGTCCGTGCCGTCGGCGGTGCGACTTTGCGTAGTCCAGCCAACGCTGATGCCGGCGATATTTGTCAGCACAAAGCGCGTGTGCCAGAGCATGAGCAGCGGCGCGTGCAACGTGGAAAAAATCGTTTCACAAATCACGCCGCCGGTGGCGTTGAGCAATCCGCCGAACAATTTGCGACGCGGCCAGTCGTTGGCGAGGTCAATGAGCGAGAGAAATTTCGGCAACATGATGACGACCATGCAAATCACGAAAATTAAAAACGCGTGCGCCGTGCCGCTCCAGTTTTTGAGATAAGGATTAAAAGAATCTACGGTTATATCAGAAAGACCGGTCATTTTTTGGACGCAATAAATCCAGTCGAACGTGATGAGGAACGCGAGCCACAAGGGGCTGGCAACGTAGCCGAAAATTCCCAGGATCAAATGCATCCGGCTTACGCCGCGCAGACCTTTCGCAAACAGCACGAGGCCGTGTTGCAAATTTCCCTGACACCAACGGCGTTCGCGCTGGGCATTTTCGATCAATGCCTGCGGGGCTTCCTCGTAGCTGCCTGCCAAATCGTAGGCGAGCCAGACTTTCCAATTTTCGCGGAGCATCAATGCGGCTTCGACAAAATCGTGCGACAAGATTTGTCCACCGAACGGCTTGCGGCCGGGCAGCGACGGCAGGTCACAAAAGTGCATGAACGGTTCGGTGCGGATGATGGCGTTGTGCCCCCAATAATTTCCAAAATCGAGCGCCCAATAATTTAAGCCGGAAATAAAAATCGGCGCGTAGAGGCGATTGGCAAATTGCTGGATGCGGCCAAATAAACTTTCCGCATTCACGAGTGCGGGCACGGTTTGAATCAGGCCGGTGGTCGGATGCGCCTCCATCAATTTTACCAAGTCCACGAGCGTCTCGCCGCGCATCACGCTGTCGGCGTCGCAGCAAATAAAGTAGCGGTAGCGCATACCCCAAGTGTTGAGAAAGTCGCGGACGTTGCCGCTCTTGCGCGCCTCGTTGAACAAACGGCGGCGATAATAAATTTTTCCAAGCGCGTCGAGGTCGCGCACGAGTTCGGACCAGCGCGCTTCTTCCTCAACCCAGCGGTCGGGATTGGTCGAGTCGCTCAAGATGAAAAAATCGAAGCGATCAAGCTGGCCAGTGCGTTCAAGCGATTCATAAGTCACGCGCAAACCTTCGAGCACGCGCACGGAATCTTCGTTGTAAATCGGGAAAATAATGGCGGTGCTGCTGCCGTCAATTTTTTGCTCCTTGAAAGGTTTCAGCGCGGTGATGCAGCGGTTCGTGCCAAACGTGCGAATAAAAAAACCATAGACGCCGTGCATGCAGCCGATCGCCGTAAGCAAAAACAAGATAATGAACAGCACCAGCAACACCGTGCGTGACGCGCTCCAGCCGGTGCGCCAGAGCAAGTCGGCAAAGAGCATCGAGACGAAGCCGGTGAGCAGCACCGCCGAGGAGAAAAATAAAAACAAACGCCAGCCACGCCGGAGGCGCGGAGGTGTTACCACGGAAATGTTGGGCGCGTCGGACATTTTAGTCGAACCATGATTTCACCTGCGCGAAGCCGCCGTGCGTGAGCCAGAAAACGGCGACGAGCAGCAGCGCAAAAAATCCCCACGCAAGCGCCATGCGGACGTAAGGTAGTTTGCCAAAATTCGAGAGTGTCGTGAACGGGCCGAGGTCGAGCGGACGCGGCGTCATTTTTGATAATTGAAAATCCGGGCCGGCGCGGAAGAAACTTTCGCGCATGGACTCGACGAATTCCGCTGGCCACGGGCCGGGGCGCAAGAATTGATCCTGCCATTTTCCCGGCATATCGGCGAGCAGCAGCGCGAGGCGTCCGCGCGTGGAAAGTGTTTGTTCGCTGCCAATCGGCGAGGTTTGCAGCACTTCGCCAAACCAGTCGGTGACGATGCGATCCATTTCCTCGGCGGCGATTTCAGTGGCACTACGGTCGGGCGCGGCGGGCGCGCGGCGCTGGGCGCGTTCAAGCACGCGCAGGACGAGCTGGCCGAGCAGCGGCTTGTTGCGGATGCGCAGCGCGTGAAAATAATTTTCCACTTTCACATACGCCGCATTCCACTCTTCAAGCGAACGCCCGGCAATCTCGCCGGAAACGTCCGGCAGAATTTTCAGGGCGGGCTCCATTGATAAACCCAGGTTTCGCCAATGTTGTTCGTGCCTTGGTGTAACGAGCAGCGCAGATCCACCGCCGCGTGGCTGCCGACCTTTGGCATCATTTTCAAAATGACGCGCCAGGTTCCGAGAAACGTGTTCCGCGTGACAAAGCTGTCCACGATGCGCGCGCCACCGCTGCAATTCGCGACAACTGTTGGCGGTTTGTTTTCGGGAATCGCATCCAGTTGCGGCCCATCAAAATCAATGACGAATTGGCGTCCGCCGAACTGCGCGTCCGGCCCGATGCGCGTGGCGACAATGCGATTTTCGGAGCGTTTCAAATCCGCCTCGCCACCTTCCCAATATAGCGTGTAGCCAAAACGAAATGGCTGGAGCGGCGCGGGTTTGTTTTTCGGATCCCAAAAAACGACAATGTTATCAAGGCCTTCGTAGCTGGTGCTCAATTCGACGAGGTGCAAATCGCCGTCGCCCCAATTGCCGTCCGGCTCGACCCAGACGCTCGGCACTTCGTGGTAAAGATTGAACGAGTCTTGATACGCGGCAAAATTTCGTTCGCGTTGGAGCAAACCAAAACCTTTAATGTTCGGCGCGTGAAAAACCTGATGGCGCGTGGCGGGCGGGTTGTCGAGCGGACGCCAGAAAACTTCGCCGTTGCCCATGTGGACGAGCAGTCCGTCGCTGTCGTGAACTTCGGTGCGGTAGTCATCAAATTTGCGTTCGGTGTCTTTGCCAAACCAAAACATACTGGTCAGCGGCGCGAGGCCGATGGTCTTGGATGGCTTGCGATTTTTGTCCACGGCGATGACGTTGTTGGTTTCGCGAAAATATAAAATGGCACGAATGCTTGCGGTGGTGGTGTCACCAGGTTTGATAAAAAACTCATACGCGCCAGCGCAACTCACGCTGTCGAGGATGGCGTAAAGGTGCAGTTCCGTGTCATCGCTGTTTGGCTTGCCCAGCCACCAGTCGGTGAAGATGGGAAATTCCTCCGGGCGGTCACCTTCGCCGGAATCGAGCGCAAGGCCGCGCGCGGACAAACCGTAACGCAGATTTTTTCCGAGCAACCGGAAATAACTCGCGCCGAGAAACGCGCCGAGTTCGTCGAGTTGATTGGTTTGATTCAGGGGATACAACACGCGAAACCCGGCGTAACCGGTCTTGGTCGGAATCTCGTCGGCGATGTCAAGTTTGCCGTAATCAAAAAAGTCCTGCACGAAACGGATGGGCTGCGTGTGCGTCGGCGTGAATTCGTTGACGTGAACCGGCTCTTGATAAAGATAGCCGGGATGAAAAAATTCGATGCGGAAAGGCAGGTTGTCCGCCGTCCAGAGAGCGCGGTCGCGCCGAAAACGGATTTCGCGGTATTTGTCGTAATCCAGATTGTCCTGCCGCAAAACTTTCGGCAAGTCGGCGCGCGGCGAGTGGAACGGCGACTGGGCGCGTTCGAGGGCGACCTTCGCGACGTAATCGAGATTCACTTCGGCGGATTCCGCGCCGAGAATTTCCCGCGTGGTTAATAAACTTCCGATTAAAATCAGCAGGCCAAATGGTCGCGACATCGCCACCATGAAAACTGAAAATAGCGCAATTTGCAAGTTCAGGGGCATAACCTTCGGCACAATTCCGACAAGTTCGCACCACCGGCATGGGCATTTAACTTTCGTGTTGGCGGGACTGTCTTGTTTTGGGAATTAATTGGCATAATTTAAGACAAAAAAAGCCGCTGTCGAAACAGCGGCTTTGGAGGGATATGCAATTGAGTTATTGCAGACGATGCGACGGAGTCAGCGTGCTCAAGCTACAAACCGGGTTCGTGCCGACCTTGGTCAGCGTGTAGGAGCCGCCCGCCGGACACGGAGGCAAGCTGTTCGCGGAGTTCAGCTTGATATAGGGCGTCAGGTCAACGGTCAGCGTAATGGCTGAACCGGTCGATTGACCCCTTTCCAACGCGAACTGGTTGGCCGCCGCGTCAATCTGGCGGAGGTTGTTGATGCAGGCATTGCACTGCGAGGTGGCGCGCGCTTTCACGAAGTTCGGAATCGCAATGGCCGCCAAGAGGCCGATGATGGCCACGACAATCATGATTTCAACCAACGTGAAGCCCGCTTTACGGGTATTTCTGATTTGTTTCATTTGTTTTACTTTCGGTTTGTTCACGCGGTAGAACTGCGCATCAGGCGGGTTTATTATCTTATGACATTTAAGTTCTGTTATTGCCTGATGCATCCGCGCTGATGAAACCTACAGCAAGGTTGAAACCAAATGCAAGACGCGTGCGTGTGTTTTGGTCTAATTATTTTGTAGGGTTAAACCCTACACTAAAACACCAAAGTCTTTTACTGTGACGACTGGCTTTCGTGCCAGCGGACGGCGTGAAAAATCAGTTCGTTGATGTTGGCCAGATTGAGCTTTTCCTTGATGCGAGCGCAATAGGCTTGAACGGTCTTGAAGCTGACATTCATCTGCTCGGAAATCTGGCGGGTATTGAAACCACGCCCGAGCAATTGAAAAACTTCCAGTTCGCGATCGCTCAAAGCCTCAACGACGGTGGATTTGTCGCCCGAACCTTGCACCAGTTTTTGCGCGAGCTGGGCATTGACGGCATTGCTGAAAAAAAGTCCGCCCGCCAGCACCGCGCGCAGGGCGTCCAGCACTTTGCCGGTAGCCTCGCGTTTCATGATGTAACCGGACGCGCCGGCGCGCATCGCCCGCTCGGCGTAAAGCGTTTCGTCGTGCATGGACAAGACAATCGTGTTCACTTTGGGATGCTGCGCCTTGATGTCCTTAATGAGTTCAAGACCGGAACCGCCGTCGAGCGAGATGTCCACCACAGCCATTCGCGGCGATAATTTGCCGATCAAATCAATGGCTTCACGCGCATTGCCAGCCTGACCGCAGACTTCGAAGTCGGCTTCTTCATTGATTAAATTGGCCAGCCATTCGCGCACCAGCGGATGGTCATCTACGAGTAGAATTTTATTTTTCATCGGCAATATTTTCCATGACGAGCTGGCTGGCATCCAAAACGCACACGGCGCGCGTGCCGCCTGCCGGTAAATTTTGGACATCAAATATCGCGCCAATCATGCCAGCACGATAATCCATGATGCGCAAGCCCATGCCTTTTTTCGCGCGGGCATCCGCCGAAAGGCCAGTGCCGTCATCGGTGACGGCGAGCATAATTTTTTTGCCGCTGGCGGCCAGCGAGATGACGATGTTGCGGGCGCGACCATGACGAATGGCATTGCTCACCGCCTCCTGCGCGATGCGATACAAATGCGTGTCGGCGGCGGACGAATTCAAAACGGCGGTGCCGGAATTTTCAAAACGACACAAGACATTGAACGCCGTGGAAATATTCGCGGCCAGATTTTGCAACGCATCCGCGAGTCCGTGCGCTTCCAATTCGATGGGATGCAAACTGCGGGCGAGCTTACGCGTGAGTTCAATCGCATCCTCAACCATGACCACCAGCCGACTGGCGGCGGCCGCTTCGGCCACGGATTTGTCCGTCAATTTTTTGGCGAGAACTTTTCCCGCCAGTGCCGTGGCCGTCAGATGTTGCCCCAAACTATCATGCAAATCATGGCCGATACGGCGCTGCTCACGTTCGCCGGCTTCGAGCAATTCTTTTTCCAGCCGTTTGCGCTCCACGATTTCCCGCTCCAACTTTTCCGTCCGCTGCCGCACCAGAACTTGTAGTCCATCCCGCGTCGAAGCCAGAATAATCACCAGCAGAAAGATTGACAGGCGGATGCTCATATTCCATGTCGGCGTCAGGAAATCTGAATACCGCTCCCCCGATGCAATGTCAGCAAACAGCCAAACCAATACCGACAGCACCGCCATCATGAACGCAAACTGTTGTCCCACACGCCGGAGAACAAACAAGATGGGTAACAGGTAAAATGCCAGAACCGTGATCTTGTATCCCGTGATGTAGTCGGCAAAGCCAACCACCGCCAGCAACACCAGCCCGCCCAAAATTCCAGCGGTTGGCGAGCGTGAATCCACGGACTGTTTCATGCGCGAAAATGTGGCGGGTTTGACCGCTACGGACAAGCGAAAGAAAAATTAATCCAGCGTCTGCCGGTAGCGCTTGATGCCAACAATCAAAACGATTGTGAGAAACAGCGCAATCGGCCACAAGTCCGGCAGCGTTTCGGCGATTCCATTTCCCTTCAACAAAATGCCGCGCACAACGCGCAGAAAATGCGTGAGCGGCAGACATTCACCGATGTCCTGCGCCCAGACCGGCATCCCGCGAAACGGAAACATATAGCCGGACAACAGCAGCGACGGCAGAAAAAAGAAGAACGCCATCTGCACCGCCTGCAATTGGTTTTTGGCAATCGTGGAAAAAGTAATTCCCACCGCAAGGTTCGCCACGATGAACAGCAGCACGAGCAAAAACAACAACGGCACGCTGCCAAGCATCGGCACGTCGAATAAAAATTTTGCCGCTAGCAAAACCAAAATCACCTGCACATAGCCGACCATGATATACGGCACGATTTTTCCGACGATAACTTCGCCCGGATGCACCGGCGTGGACAAAAGATTTTCCATCGTCCCGCGCTCGCGCTCGCGCGTGATCGCGAGGCCGGTGATCATAATCATCGTCATCGTCAGCATCACGCCCATCAATCCGGGAACGATGTTGTATTGGCTGATACTTTCGGGATTGTAATGCTGGTGCGAGACGACGTTGAACGGCGGTGCGGACGCCTGAAGTTTTGCCAGCGGCCCGATGAGATCGCGGTTCAGGACGGTCGTGACCAATCCGCTCACCGCTGCCTGTGCAAAACCGACGGCCGACGGATCAGTCGCATCGGCTTCGAGCAGCAAATCCGGTTTTTCACCACGCAAAAGTTTGCGTGAAAAATCCACCG
>DATCFH010000075.1:0-10938 GCA_036509625.1 Verrucomicrobiia bacterium | reverse complement strand
TGATTGAATTTGGAATAATCTGTCTCGGCGCGCCCGGAAATAAAAATTTCCGCCGCGCCAAGCTCGCGCGCCAATCCAATCTGTCGCGCGAGTAAAGTTGTGCCGCCAATTTCCAGAAACGCCTTGTCGCGACCCATGCGCGAGGATTTGCCACCGGCGAGAATGACGGCGCTGAAGTTCATTTTTCAACGCGAAGAATGCCATCGGTGAGAATGCGCGCCCGCAAGCCGCCACGCGCTTGCAGCCATTTTTCCGCGCCCGGCGCAATCGCCGCGTCCATCCAGTAACACGGACTGCACTCGGCCACGCCTTCAAATCGCACGCCCTGGATTTCAAATTCCTTGCCGATGAGCGTATTCAAATCCACGTCTGCCGTGATGACATTGCGGCGCGTGACGCCGGGCGATTTTTCATTCACGCCGAGCGCGTGGCAAAGCTGTTCAAAAACTTCCGAGGCAAAAAAAGTAATCTGACCTTTGTAATTTTCTTTGAAATCATAAAAACGGTCGCCGACGATGCCGCGCCCGGCGACGCAGCGGATTTCCGCACGCTCGACAATCGGATGCTCGCCGGCGGGTTGGCCGTGGTGGCCGAAGAAATTATGCCCCGGCGAAATGTAAAGTTGGCGGACTTTCACGTGGGCAATATGCCATTTTATTTTGGCGGCGAAAATCTTTTTACGCGCGCTGCCTCATTTGTCGGCCAGCATTTTAGCCAGTGTTTCATTGATGTAAACGCGTTGATCCGGCGTGAACGGCGCGGCGTCGGGAATGCGAAACCGGCTGGCCGTGCTGGCGCGCTGCTCCGCCAGAAAGTTGTGCAGATAATTTTTTTGCTGCGGCGAAAAGCCAGCCAGCAATTCCACCGGCGCTTTCGTCAAAGCCACCGCGCAAAATTTGAATTCCGGCTGGAGCGACGTTGGATCCACCGCCTCGCTCGTCACCGCGTTCACGGCCAGATTTTCGCCAAACTCGTCATTCCAATGGAACGACGCAAAACAATTTCCCGGCCGCACGCGTGCGGAAATTTGCGCAGGATAAACCGCGAAGCCGCGCCGCGAACTCACCTTCACCAGCGCGCCTGCGTGAACGCCGAGCGCCTTCGCATCTTCGGGATGAAGCTCCACAAACGCGCTGGAATTAAGTTTGTTCAGCGCGGGAACTTTTCCAGTTTTCGTCATCGTGTGCCACTGATGCGCGAGCCGTCCGGTGTTGAGCGCGAATGGAAAATCTTGATCCGGCAATTCCGCCGGCGGCAAAAATGGGCGCGCAAAAAAATGCCCCTTGCCGGACGCGGTGGGAAAATGGATTGAGTTTTCCGGTGTCAAATAACGGATGGGCAAACCCTCTGCCACTTCCGGCGCGCACGGCCATTGCCGCGATTTTTCGCGCAGGCGTTCATAAGAAATACCGCGTAAATCATAGCCGGTTTTGACATTCCACGTCTGGCGAATTTCATCAAACACATCGCTGGCACTGGCATACGGAAAGGATTTTTCAAAACCGAGCCGGCGCGCGACCTGCGTGAGCAGCCACCAATCCGCCTGCGCCTCGCCGGGCGGCGCGACGGCGCGCTGCATCAAAGTGACGTTGCGTTCGGAGTTGACCATCGTGCCTTCCGCTTCGGCCCAAACCGCACCGGGCAGCAAAATATCCGCGTAGCGCGAAGTCTCCGTCGGATGATATGCGTCCTGCACGATGACGAGTTCCGCGCGCTGCAATCCGTTGATGACGCGCTGGCGATTCGGCATCGAGGCGATTGGATTCGTGCCAATAATCCAAACGGCTTTGACTTTGCCAGATTCCAGTTTTTGAAAAAGCGAAACCGCATCGAGTCCCGGCTCGGCGGAAATTGTTTTGTCCGGCACGCCCCAAATTTTTTCGATGAACGCGCGGTCTTCCGCGCTCCGCACCACGCGCTGACCGGGCAACGCGTGGCTCATGTAGCCAACTTCGCGACCGCCCATCGCGTTCGGCTGGCCGGTCAGCGAAAATGGCCCGCTGCCCGGACGACAAATTTTTCCCGTCGCGAGATGCAAATTGCAAATCGCGTTTGTGTGCCACGTTCCGTGCGTGCTTTGGTTCAAGCCCATCGTCCAAAACGTTGTGAATTCAGGTGCTTCGCCAATCCATTTCGCGGCGGTGACAATGTCTTTTTCGCGCAAGCCGGTAATTTCCGCGACGCGCGCGAGCGGATAATCTTGCAGCAGCGCGCAGAGTTCCGTCCAGCCTTCGGTGTGTTGTGCGATGAATTTTTCGTCAACGTGGCCGCTGTCCAAAAGCAAACGCAGCAGTCCGTTTAACAAAGCCAAATCCGTTCCTGGTTTGAGCTGCAAAAACAAATCCGCCTTGTCCGCCGTCGAGTTGCGGCGCGGATCTGCAACAATAATTTTTGCGCCTAACTTCTGTCGGTCGAGCAAACGCAAAAATAAAATCGGATGGCAATCGGCCATGTTCGCGCCGATGACCAGCGCACAATCCAGCTTGTCAATGTCTTGATACGAACCGGGCGGGCCGTCCGCGCCGAGTGATAATTTGTAACCACTCGCTGCGCTCGCCATGCACAGGCGCGAGTTGGAATCAATGTTGTTGGTGCGTAAAAATCCCTTCGCCAGCTTATTCGCGAGATACTGCGACTCCATTGAAAGTTGACCGGAAACATAAAGCGCCACTGAATCCGGGCCGTGTTCGGAAATTATTTTTTGCAAACGCGCGGCGGTTTGATCCAGCGCAGTTTCGAGTGGAACCGGCATCCGCTCGGAGTTTTTATCATTGCGAATAAAAGCCGCCGCGAGCCGGTCGGAAGAATTGAGCGTAAGTGCAACCGTATTTCCCTTCGTGCAAAGCCGGCCAAAATTTGCGGGGTGTTCTTTATCGCCAGTCACTTTGACGACGCGATTATTTTCGACCGATAAAATCATGCCGCAGCCGACGCCGCAATAAGGACACACCGTTTTTACGTTGCGCGCCGTGGCATCGGTCATGGGCAAATCATTCACCATTCGTGAACAGGACTTGCAGCATATTCAAATCGTGGCGGGTAGTAAATTGCTGAAAGGTTTCGCGGCCATCGCGTTTTTTGAGATACACCCGCAACATTTTTTCCAGCGTGAGGGGAATTTCCGTCGCGCTTACGCCGGAAAAAACCTGTCGTCCCACCGCTTGATTTTTACCAAAGCCGCCACCGACTAAAACATGGTAGCCGTCCTCGCCGCCAACCTTGGTGCCGAGCAAGCCGATGTCGCCCATGTAATGCTGCGCGCAGGAATTCGGGCAGCCGGTGACGTGGATGTTCACGGGCTGGTCTAGCTCCAGTTTTTTTTCAAGATGCTTGATGAGCGCCAACGCGTGCGCCTTGGTATTTGATTGCGCGAATTTGCAATACGAATTGCCCGTGCAGGCGATGATGCCGCTGGCGACGTTGGATTGCTTCACGGGCAACCCGGTTTTTTCCAGCGCACGCTTCAGCGTCGGCACGAAAGCGTCGGGCACGTTCGGAATAATAAAATTCTGCCAGACCGTCAGCCGGATTTCGCCGCTGCCGTAAAGCTCGGCCAGTTCCGCCAGCCGGAGCAATTGCTTCGACGTGATTTGGCCGACCGGACACGCGGCGCCAACGTAGTTCAAGCCGCGCTGTTTCTGCGAAAAATCGCCGATGTGGGAATGCGGCAGTTCGTGGCTCGCCCAGCGCATTTGTGCCGCGTCGTAAGGCGCGCGCCGAAGCGGTGAACCAAGTTTTTTTTCAACGAGCGCGCGAAATTCATCAAGCGGAATGGTTTCGAGCAGATGCTTGAGCCGCGCCTTTTTGCGGTTCGTGCGGCAACCTTTTTCGATGAACACGCGGACGATGGCGACGACGACCTTGTTGATTTCATTGGGCGGAACAACAATGCCGAAGTCATTCGCAAACGCCTTGTGGCCGGTCGCGCCGCCGAGCGCGATGCGAAATAAAACTTCTTCGCCCAGCTTCACCGCTTTCACACCGATGTCGTTCGTGTCCTCAACGGAACCGATCAGGCCGCCGCCGTCATAAGCGATGTTGAACTTGCGCGGCAGATTGTAAAACGAACGGTCATTGATGATGATTTGCGCGAGCGACTGCACGAGCGGCTGCACGTTGATCAATTCCACCGGGTCAATGCCCGCCGTGGGATTCATCGTGAGGTTGCGGATGTTGTCCGCGCCGCTGCCGCGTGTGTGCAGGCCGATGTTCTGGATGCGCCGCAGGAATTCCGGCGCGTCCTTGGGCTGAATCAGCCGCATCTGAAAGTTCGCGCGCGTCGTGATCTGGACATAGCCGCTCGTGAGTTCCGACGCGATGCGCGCCAGTTCGCGGAGCTGAAAGGATGTCAGCACGCCGCCGGGAATCCGCAGCCGCGCCATAAAAGCGTCCTTCACCGGCGTCAGGAAAAACAGGCCGTTCCACTTGAAACGGAAAATTTCCTCCTTGTCCGGCGGCTTGTTGTTGACCGCGTTCTCGACGATTTGTCCGTAGGCGTCGAGCGGATGCAATTCGCGCTTGATGCGTTCCTCGGCAATCAAATCCTCCTCCACCGGCAGCGGCTCCACGTCGGCAAAAGATTTTCCGCGCGCGGCGGCGCCCGCGAAGAGGCCGGATAAATATTCCTTTTGTTCCGGCGTAAATCCGGCGGCGACGGTTTCTGGAAAAGTGGAATTCATTCAATAAACATCGCGTTGATAGCGCTTATCGGATTTTAATTTGGCGACGTAAGCTTTCGCGTCGTCCGCGCTTTTACCGCCGACGGTTTCAATGACTTTGTGCAGCGCGGCGTCCACATCCTTCGCCATGCGCGAGGCATCGCCGCAGACATAAAAGTGCGCGCCCGCTTCCAGCCACGCCCACAGCTCGGCGGCGTTTTCGATCATGCGATCCTGAACGTAAATCTTTTCCGCCTGATCGCGCGAGAACGCCAGATCGAGCCGTGTGAGAAAATTATTTTTCTGCCAGCCCGTCAATAATTCCTCGTAAAGAAAATCTGCCGAGCGTTTTTGGTCACCGAAAAGCAGCCAGTTTTTTCCGGTCGCACCCGTTGCAGCGCGCTCTTCCAAAAATGCGCGGAACGGTGCGATGCCCGTGCCGGGGCCGACCATAATCATTGGCGTGTCGCCGTTCGTTGGCGGTTTGAAACCGTGCGACGGCGACACAAAAACTTTTACCGCGCCGGATTTTTCCGCAAGGTCGGCGAGAAAAGTCGAGGCCACGCCTTTGCGTTTGCGCCCCAAGCTTTCGTAGCGCACCGCGCCGACGGTGAGATGCACTTCGCCCGGATGCGCTTTGGGCGAAGATGAAATGGAATACAAACGCGGTGCAAGTTTGCGGAGTAGCGGCAGCAATTCTACGAACGTGAATTTGTTTTGCGCGCACGCCAGCACGTCCAAAACATCGCGTCCACGCAGCCATTTTTTCAAATCGTCCGCGCGTTCGGGCGTCAGTAAAACCGCGATTTCATTGGTCGGATTACGTTTGGCAATTTCCGCGAGCAATTCAGAAGTCGGTTTGGCGAGGTCGAAATATTTTGTGAATGCATCGCGCAATGGAATAATTCCCGCTTCAGTTTTTACCGGCTCGTCGCCGGTTGCGTTTAGCGCGGCTAAAATTTGTGTGACGAGTTCGGGGCAGTTTTCCGGGATGACGCCGAGCGCGTCGCCGACTTCATAAGTGAGTCCGCTGCTGCCGAGCGCGATTTCAAAATGGCGGACTTCCTTGCCGGAGCCGGGCTGGTTCAATAAAATATTTTTCAGCAGTCGCGCGGGAAACGGATTGGTTTTATCAAAAATTGGCGCGGATGAAATTGCGTCGTGACCGTTGACCGCCGCGCCGTTGGTGGCGGTGGGCAAACTCGCCGTGGCGGGTGCGCCACCGAGTTTTTCCCACAGTCTGTCAATCCAGTTTTTCGCAGCGGCTTCATAGTCCACGTCACATTCGCCGCGTGGTTGCAGGCGTTTGGCACCGAGCGCTTCGAGGCGTTCATCGAATTTTTTCGACGCGCCGCAGAAGTCGGAATAATTTTTATCGCCGAGACCGAGGACGGCAAAATTCAAATTTTCCAGGCGCGGCGCGGCTTCGGCGTTGAGCCAGTTCCAGAAATTCACCGCGTTGTCCGGCGGTTCGCCGTCGCCCCAAGTGCTGGATATGATGATCGTTTTATTGGCAGCGGCTAGGTTTGCGGATTCGTAATTATTCAGTTCGAGAATTTTTGGCGTAAAGCCGCGCGCCTCCGA
Organism: Verrucomicrobiia bacterium; assembly: GCA_036509625.1. Taxonomy (GTDB): domain Bacteria; phylum Verrucomicrobiota; class Verrucomicrobiia; order Limisphaerales; family UBA11358; genus UBA11358. The sequence goes on along the minus strand of DATCFH010000075.1, from coordinate 4,696 downwards.
TTCCTTCGCCACTTTTTTAGCAAGCCCTTCGGCGCTGCCGGTTTGTGACCCAAACAAAATGAGCAGCGGCTCGGAATTTTTTGGCGCGACGGCGGCTTCGGCGGGCGCGGACGAATGGAGGCCGGCGAGAAAACCATTGAGCCACGCGCGTTGTTCGAGCGAGAACGGCGCGGATTCAGGAATAAACGGAACGAGATTCATTGGGCAATTAACAAAATTGAGGTGCGCCCCGTCTCGCGACGGGGCGCAGCGACGGGAGGAACGTCGTCGCTTTGATGCTGACTGTGTTGGCGGTCAGACATGATCAGAAGTTGAATTCGACCTGCGCCCAAAATTTATTGACGGTGTAGGCGGCGGGCGCGTCCTGGCCGTTGTAGCAGGCGTATTTGACCAGTGCGTTCCAATACTTGCCGAACTTTTTGGAAACCACGACGTCGTATTCCTGGCCGTAGTCGCCACTGCCGTAATCGGCATTATATTTGTGATACACAAACCGCAGGGGAATCTGCTCCGGCAACGTCACTTGAAAGTAGCCGTAAAGATCCTGCAAGCCGTTTGCGGGCGTGGCCAGAAATACGTCGTCCCAGCCGTTGAAGGCGTGGAGCGTGGCGAGCGGGGTTTGGAAACCGGTGCGGGCCGGGCCGGTGCCGCTGTTGGAACCACTGCCGAGGACTTCATAACCGCCACCGAAGGCGACGGGCTTTACGTTCAGGCCGGCCTCGAAGTTGTAATAGTCGGCGGAGTAATTGAGTGTGCTCTTGCCGTAGTCCGTCTGATACGCATATTCCGCACGATAATCTGCCGACACCTTGTCGGTGATCGGGGCTTGACCGGCGAAATAACCGCCGTAAGTCGCGCAGGAATTGTTGTTGCCTGCTTCATTGCTCAAATCCAGCAAATAGGAATAACCAACGAAGCGCCCGTATTTCCAGCCGGAATAGTCAACGTTGATGAGGTGCGAACTGGAATCAAAATTGTCGTTCTTGGCTGGCAATCCGTTCACGTCGCCGAAAACGCGATGCACGTCCCAGACATAGCCGTAGTAAAGATTCAAATCCTTGAGGGGCGAGACGCCGATGGTCGCGGCGTCAAATGTCTGTTGGTTTTGCCGCCAGCCGACATCGCCGATGAAGCGCTGGTTGTCGAGGTCAATGACTTGTTGGCCGACTTTTGCCTTCAACATGTTCGTGTAGCTGTAACCGACCCACGCCTGATTTAGTTCGGTCAACGGCGGATCCGCCACGATGGGACGTGTGCCCTGATGGTTGGAACCGGCGGCGTTGTAATTGGATTCCGGTCCGAGGTCGGAAACATTCACGCCCTCGACCATTCCTTGAAATCCATAAAGCGGCGCGGTCGTGTAGCCGACGCGCGTGCGGATGGTCGGCGCAAAAGATTGATTCGGCAGGCTGCTCTGATCCACCTGTTCGTAGCGCAGGCGGACGTTGACGTTGACTTTGCCCTTGGCGACGGCGTCGGGAATTTTAACGCCGAACAGTTCTTCCACCGCGTTGGTGCTGGCCGACGCAGATGGCGTTGCGGTGGTGGCTGCCGACATCACCTTGGGCGGTGCCGGCGGCAGGGGCGGCTGGGCAGTGCCAGCCTGCATGAACGCGTTTTGTTGGGCGAAGACCGAGGCGGTGGCGGCCAGAACAATGGCGCTGCCGGTCAGGATTTTTTTATGAGTCATGTTTTTGTATGGGTTTTTCATGTTGGATTATGGTTTAGTTGGCGGACAGTTTTGCGGTTTGTTTGTGGTGCGCACGCTCCTCAAGGAACGTGATTAAATGTTCGCGACACCGGTAGTATTCCGAATCTTCGAGCAGCGCGGTGCGGTTGCGCGGACGCGGAAAAGTGACATTCAGCACATCGCCCACTTCGGCGGCGGGACCGTTGGTCATCATCACCACACGGTCGGAAAGAAAAATCGCCTCGTCCACGTCATGCGTGACCATCAACGCGGTGAGTTGCGTGCGGCCCCAGACTTCTAGCAACACTTGCTGGAGTTCGATGCGGGTGAGCGCGTCGAGCATTCCGAACGGCTCATCGAGTAAGAGCATTTTCGGCTTGAGCGCAAACGCGCGGGCGATGCCGACGCGCTGCCGCATGCCCTGGCTCAATTCCTTCGCGCGTTTGTGCATGGAATCGCCGAGGCCGACGACGGCGAGATAATACTCCGCGATCTCGCGCCGTTCCGCGCGGCTGGCGGTGAAAAAAACCTGCTCGACACCGAGCATCACGTTTTGAAACGCCGTCAGCCACGGCAGCAAACACGGCGATTGAAAAACGATGCCGCGATCCGGGCCGGGGCCGACGAGTTCCTTGCCAGCGAGAATAATGACGCCGTCGGTGACATCATTTAGCCCCGCCAACATTGACAGCACCGTGCTTTTGCCGCAACCGGAATGGCCGATGAGCGTGACGAATTCACCTTTCTTAATACGCAGGTTGAAATCCTTGACGATGATCGCCGAGCCTTTGGGCGTCTCGTAAATCTTCGACAAGTTGGAAAGTTCAACGTAGTCGCTCATGATTTCACCTCGACAGATTCTTCCTTCATTTCGCCCTTGCGAATCGGCGTGTTGCGCCAGCCCGTCATGCTGCGCGGGATGTTCAAATCTTCCGGCTCGATGTCCGGCAAAATCAACTTCCGCGTGAGCGACGATTTCGCGCGGCTGCCGGTGCCGAGCAGATAACTGATGACTTCCTTGCGAATCGCCTTGAAGCGCGGATCGTGGTTCAACTCCTTGCGATTGCGCGGACGTTCGATGTCCACTTTCACTTCCGGGCCAAGCGTCGCGCGCGGGCCGGCGCTCAAGGGAATAATGCGATCCGCCAGCAAAATGCCTTCGTCCACGTCGTTCGTAATCAGCACGACGGTCTTGCGATCGGATTCCCAGATGCGCTCGATTTCGTCCTGCAACGTCGCGCGCGTCAGCGCATCTAGCGCGGACAGTGGTTCGTCGAGCAGCAAAATGCGCGGATTCATCGCCAGCGCGCGGGCGACGCTCACGCGTTGTCTCATGCCGCCGGAAAGTTCGCGCGGTTTTTTTTCGCGCGCCGGCGTGAGATTCACCATCGCGATGAATTTCTCGATGTGTGCGCGGCGTTTTGCCTGCGGCCAGTCGGGAAAAATTGTATCCACGGCCAGCGCGATATTTTCATAGACGCTCAACCACGGGAGCAGCGAATAATTTTGGAAAACAATCGCGCGATCCGGCGAAGGTTCTTTTACTTCCTCGCCGCGCAACGTGACGCTGCCGGTGTCTGGCCGTTGCAAACCGGCGATGAGCGACATGAGCGTGGTTTTGCCCGCGCCGGAATAACCGACGATGGCCACAAACTCGCCCTCGGCGATTTTCAAGTTGAGGTCGTGCAGCACCTCAACGCGTTTGACACCGATGCCATAACATTTGCTGACGTTTTGGAGTTCGAGAAAAGCCATGATTCAGCGGATGGTGGCGTTGTCAAAGCTGACGGCGCGTTGCAAAATCATCATAATCCGGTCCAGCGCGAATCCGATGATGCCGATGGTGAAAACCGCCACCATGATTTGCGCGAGCGTATCGCTGCTGCCGTTTTGGAACATATCCCAGACGAATTTTCCGAGGCCGGGATTTTGTGCGAGCATTTCCGCCGCGATCAGCACCATCCAACCAACGCCGAGCGACAATCGCAGGCCGGTGAAAATCAGCGGCAGCGCGGACGGAATGACGATCTTCGTAATTTTTTTCCACCAACCGAGTTTCAGCACGCGCGCGACATTCAAATAATCGTTGTCAATCTGCGCCACGCCGAGCGACGTGTTAATCAGCGCCGGCCACAGCGAACAGAGCGCCACGGTGAACGCCGAGCTGATGAACGATTTCTCGAACATCGGATCTTTCGGGTTGTAAAGCGCGCTGACCATGATCATCACGATGGGCAGCCACGCGAGCGGCGACACGGGTTTGAACAACTGGATAAAGGGATTCATCGCGTTGTTAATCACCTTGCTCAACCCGCAGAGGATTCCCAGCGGCACGGCAATCAGTGAGCCAATAAGGAATCCGGCGAAGACCGTTTTCAAGCTGGTGAAAATCTGGTCAATATAAGTCGGCGCGCCGGAATACTTGTGTTCGTGCCATTCACCGGCGGGGGTTTTGGCGAGAAACTCTTTTTTCTTCGCAACCTGTTTCACATAGAACTCGGCCTCGCTCGCGCGGTCGGCGCGGTAGCCGTCCCACATGATTTCCGCCTGCGCCCAGACCGCCGCCGGGCCGGGCACGGAACCGAAGCTGACCTTCACATGGCCGGCCACCCAGCTCCACGCGCCCAGAAAAATCAGCATCGCCACCACCGGCACGCCGATGTCCAACAGGATTTGGCGAAACTGCTCGTTCGGACTTTCGCCGCGCAGCAGGCGGAGAAACGGCACGAACCAGTTCAGTCCGACATTTTCACAAGTTTGAATCAAGGCGCTCATTTAATTTGAAACCGTAACAATCAATTCTTCAGGCCGATGGCGAACTTGCCGATGTAGGCGTTTGGTTGGTGCGCGTCGAACTCAATGCCGTCAATAAAATCAGCGGTCGCCGGTTTGTAGCCGTCCGTCTTTGGCACTTCGGCGGCGGTGAGTTTGCCTTCCTTGACGAGCGCGGCGGCGGCGGCGAGATAGATGTCCGGGCGATAAACTTTCTTCGCGGTTTCCGCATAC